>NZ_JBEORJ010000005.1:0-526994 GCF_040302185.1 Micromonospora sp. NPDC127501
TTCGCGGTCTGCTCGTCGTTGAGGCTGATGTGGGACTGCTCGCCCTGCGGCTTCGGCGCGGCCGACTGCACGGCCACCGCGACCGGCGTGGCATCCACCGGGTTGGCGTGGGCGGCGATCGGGCCGGCGAACACACCACCGGCGAACGCGAGACCAGCAACAGACAGCATGCTCTTACGCAAGATCGTGTTCATGAGGGGTAGCTCCTTCGGGGGTAGAACACCCACACACACCGATCGGGGGAACGGCGGTGACGGGTGTGAGCACCTCGTCCGGCGCTGCACAAACAAAGAGGAAAAGTTTGGGGGGTGACGCCCTGTCGGGCGTCGGGTCGGCGACCTGGCGAGCGGGGGGGCTCACCGCGCCGGTCCCTGTGTAACGACCGTCGGGCCGGGGTCATTCCGGGTCGGCACCCTCGTCGAGGCGGTGCCCGTCGGTCGTTCGTGGGGACTGTAACGACCGGGGGGCCGGGGTCATTCCGGGGTGGCCCATCCATCAGCACCCTCATCGTGGCGGTGCCTGCGGTCGTTCGTGGGGACTGTAACGACCGGGTGGAGGCTGGCATTCCCACCTGCGCGACCAGCCCCCAGGGTCGGGCGGCGGGTCGGTGGTGCTGCGATCGTCAGGGTATGTAACGACCCCGGCCCGGCCATGATTCCGGCCTACGGGTGCATTCGGTCACCGGACAAACGCCGCGTACCTCGCAACGGCCTAAGCCCGGCATTCGACTGAAGTCATCAGACCGGACAAACCTCACCAGCGGGCGCCCCTTGCCTGCCCCCCGGACCGGACACCCCGGATTGATTCACTCGGGGTCATCGAAATCGGGGTGTCCGGGCCGGCGGGATGCTCCGACGTCAAGGAACCCTGTTGATCACGGGCTTGCCGGCGGTGACGACGCGGGTCCTGGCCGCTCGGACCGCATGAACGGCACGAAACCGCGCCCCCGGGTCGGGGGCGCGGTTTCGCGGATGTTGGGGACGCCTCGGGTCAGGCGACGTTGCGTTGGGCCGGGACGGTCGACTTGTGCGGACGGCCCAGGCGGGCCTCCAGCCGTGCGACGTCGACCCGGGCGTGCCGGCGGTCTGCCAGGTCCTCCCAGCCAACGGCGAGCAGTCGCAGGCGCTCCGACTCGCTGAAGCCGCCCCACACGCCGTACGGCTCCCGCACCGACAGGGCGTGGGCGGCGCACTCGGCGCGAACCGGGCAGGCGCGGCAGACCGACTTGGCGGCGGACTCGCGACGCAGCCGGGAGGAACCACGCTCACCGTCGGGGTGGAAGAACTGGGCGCTGTCGCGCCCTCGGCAGGCACCGAGTCGCTGCCAGTCCCAGAGATCGACGATGGGTCCGGGCAGTCTACGCACGTTCGACATCAGCACCCCTCCTCCCGCGCGGCTCCGCGAGAATCCTTATGGCCGGCATCCGGGCGGCGGGCCGCGCAGGCGCACCGTTCCCGGCCTGGATCTCCCGGTACCCGGGCTGTCGTCAACTCACACGTCTGTGATCGAAAACGTCCGGGAAATTGCGGCTTTTGCCCTATCTGTCGGAAAAGTTCGAAGGATTGCCGGGAACCTCCTCCCCAGCCGACCGCGTCATGGTCTGCTCGTTGGCGGAGAGGAGACCACAGTGCGTACCGTTCTTGTGTGCGTTCGGACACCACTCGCGGCCCAGCACCTTACTTCTGCTGCCGCGCGGCTGGGGTTGTCCGCGATCGTTCGTACCGCCGTCTCTGATCCCGAGGTGATGCTGCGGCTGGCCGAGCGACCGGCCGACGTGGTCCTGGCCGACACGGCCCTCACCCGGCCGGACAGCGCCGGCTTCGTCCGTCGGGTGTTGGCGCGTGCGCCGCAGGCGGCGGTGCTGCTGCTCGGCACCGAGGAGTCCGAGGCCGCGGCGGCCACCATCAGCGCCGGTGCCCGGGGGCTCATCCAGAATGTCGACCATGACCTGACCAGCGCGGTGGCGAAGGCGCTACTGCTGCTCACCGCTCCCGGCCGAGCGTCCCGGCAGCGGATCACCGATCCGGCCCGCGACGCGGCGGCGGTGGGTGGTTCCGGCCGCTCCGGGCCGTCGCCGCGTGGTTCCGGCGAGCCCGGCTGGGCGGCCACGGCCGCCGACGGGCCGGCCGGGGTGGCGTCGGTGCCGGTGCAGCGGGGCGACGACGAGGCGGAGGCGGGGACCGGCGAGTCGCCGGCGCAGACCGACCCGGGCCGTCCCGCCCCGAACGCCCGACCCAGTCGGGCGTCGATCGGCCTCACCGAGCGTGAGCTTCAGGTGCTGCTCGGCATGGCCGAGGGAAAGAGCAACGCGGAGATCGGCCGGGAGCTGTTCGTCTCGGAGGACACCGTCAAGACGCACGCCCGCCGATTGTTCCGCAAGCTTGGCGCCCGGGACCGGGCCCACGCGGTGGCGGCGGGCTTCCGCGCCGGTCTAGTGGCCTGACATCCGCGCAGTGCCGCCGGAGCGTACGCCGGGCAGCCGGAAACGCCGCACGGAAGCGGGGCACGCCGCGTAGCCGCGGGGCGGTGTCACTTGGTGGCGGTCGGTGCGCCCGGCTCGTCCTCGGTGCCCTCGGACAGGGTGTCGTGCACCCCATCCGCGTACCCCCGGGCGTAGTCCCAGGTCACGTAGTGATCCGGGTCCGGGTCGTAGGCGGGTTCGTGCACGCGGGGGCGGCCCGAGTTGAGCAGGTGCCGCAGGTTGCCGCGGAGCAGGTCCCAGTCGAAGTAGTGCGGCTCGCGACAGTCCTCGCATTCGATCACCAGCCCGCGAACCCCGATCGGGGCCAGCAGAGCCTGGTAGATCTCCAGGTCAGCGAGGTCTTCCAGCACATCCTGCCGCTCGACGTCGGTCAGCGGATCCGGCGTCGCGTCATCGCCCGGGTCATCCAGACCCGCGGTCGGATCGGCCGGGTCGCCATTGAACGGGTCGATGGGCTCGTCGTGCACCCCCTCACCGTAGACCCAACACGGCGCGAACGTCCGCCCCCCGGCCTCCGCGCCGGCCCGGCCTGCCACGGACGGGTCGCCCAGCTCACTGGGTACGATGAGGGGACGTGCCGGCACCGTGGCGCGCTCCGGTGCCCGCCCGCGCCACCTCGCTGAAGCCCATCCGAGCAGCTCAGGGGAGCAATCGTGGAAAATTCGCCCAGCACCGATCTTCCGGCCGGCGTCGAGCACGCCGACCTGGGCGGCCACCTGCCCGAGCTGCCGGCCGGCTCCGCCCGGGTGGTTCCGCTCGGCCTCACCTTCGACGACGTGCTGCTTCAGCCGGGCGAGTCGGACGTGGTGCCAAGCCGGGTCAACACCCGGACGAAGCTCACCCGCAACATCGAGTTGTCGATTCCGCTGCTGTCCAGCGCGATGGACACGGTGACCGAGGCCCGGATGGCGATCGCCATGGCCCGCCAGGGCGGCATCGGCGTGTTGCACCGCAACCTCTCCCTGGAGGACCAGGCTCTCCAGGTCGACCTGGTGAAGCGCTCCGAGTCCGGCATGATCACCAACCCGGTGACCGCCAGCCCGGACGACACGCTGCGCGAGGTCGACGAGCTGTGTGGGCGTTACCGCATCTCCGGCGTTCCGGTGGTGGACGGCGACGGCCAGCTGGTCGGCATCGTCACCAACCGGGACATGCGTTTCGTCTCCGAGCCGAACACTCCGGTTCGCGAGATCATGACCCACACCCCGCTGGTCACCGCGCGGGTCGGGGTGAGCAAGGACGACGCCCTGGCGCTGCTGCGTCAGCACAAGGTCGAGAAGCTGCCGATCGTCGACGACTCGGGCCGGCTGCGTGGCCTGATCACCGTCAAGGACTTCACCAAGAGCGAGCAGTACCCGGACGCCAGCAAGGACGACGCCGGCCGGCTGCGGGTCGCCGCCGCCATCGGTGTGGGCGAGGACGCGTACAAGCGGGCCCGTGCCCTGGTCGACGCGGGCGTCGACGTGCTGATCGTGGACACCGCGCACGGTCACCAGCGGGCCGTGCTGGACATGGTCCGCCGGCTCAAGGCCGACGTGGCGGTCGACGTCATGGGCGGCAACGTGGCCACGTACGCCGGTGCGAAGGCGCTCGTCGACGCCGGCGCCGACGGCGTCAAGGTGGGCGTGGGGCCGGGCGCGATCTGCACCACCCGGATCGTCGCCGGGGTCGGCGTGCCGCAGGTGACCGCGATCATGGAGGCGGCCCGGGCCGCCCGTCCGGCCGGCGTACCGGTGATCGGGGACGGCGGCATCCAGTATTCCGGCGACATCGCCAAGGCCCTGGTGGCCGGCGCCGACACGGTGATGCTCGGCAGCCTGCTGGCCGGCTGCGAGGAGAGCCCTGGCGAGCTGATCTTCGTCAACGGCAAGCAGTTCAAGACGTACCGCGGGATGGGGTCGCTCGGCGCGATGCAGTCCCGGGGTCAGGCCAAGTCGTACAGCAAGGACCGTTACTTCCAGCAGGACGTGCTCAGCGACGACAAGCTGGTTCCCGAGGGCGTGGAGGGTCAGGTGCCCTACCGGGGGCCGCTGTCCCGGGTCGCCCACCAGCTGGTCGGCGGGCTGCGGCTGGCCATGGGGTACGCCGGTGCGGAGAACATCCCCGATCTGCACCGCCGGGGCCAGCTCATCCGGATCACCGCGGCTGGTCTGAAGGAGAGCCACCCGCACGACATCCAGATGACCGTCGAGGCGCCCAACTACCACACCCGCTGACCCAACACCCCCAACCACCTGGAGTCCCCCATGCGTGACGTGGTCGAGATCGGGCTGGGCAAGACCGCGCAGCGCGGCTACCACCTGGACGACATCGCCATCGTGCCGAGCCGCCGTACCCGGGACGTCGACGACGTGTCGACCTCCTGGCAGCTCGACGCGTACCCGTTCGGCATTCCGTGCGTCGGCCACCCCTCCGACGCCACCATGAGCCCGGCCTCGGCGGTGCGGCTCGGTCAGCTCGGCGGCCTCGGCGTGCTCAACGTCGAGGGGCTCTGGACCCGCTACGAGAACCCGACCAAGGTGCTGGACGAGCTGGCCGGCCTCGACGAGGAGGCCCGCGCCACCAAGCGGCTCCAGGAGGTGTACGCCGAGCCGATCCGTCCGGACCTGATCGCGGAGCGCGTCCGCGAGCTGCGCGCCGGTGGCGGCACGGTGGCGGTGCGGGTCTCCCCGCAGCACACCCTCGCGCTGGCGCCGGTGATCCTGGACGCCGGGGTGGACATCCTGGTCATCCAGGGCACCATCGTCTCGGCCGAGCACGTGTCGACCACGGATGAGCCGCTGAACCTCAAGGAGTTCATCGCCGACCTCGACCTGCCGGTGATCGTCGGTGGCTGCACGGACTACAAGACGGCGCTGCACCTGATGCGTACCGGCGCGGCCGGCGTGATCGTCGGCATCGGTGGTGACGAGTGGTCGACCACCGAGTCGGTGCTGGGCATCCGGGTGCCGATGGCCACCGCGATCGCCGACGCCGCGGCGGCCCGCCGTGACTACCTGGACGAGACCGGCGGCCGGTACGTGCACCTGATCGCCGACGGTGACATCCAGACCTCGGGCGACATCGCCAAGGCGCTCGGCTGCGGCGCGGACGCGGTGATGCTCGGTGAGCCGCTGTCGCTCTGCGACGAGGCCCCCGCCGGTGGTGCCTGGTGGCACTCGGCGGCGAGTCACCCGTCGCTGCCCCGGGGTGCCTTCGAGGTCTCCGGTGAGCCGCTCGGGTCGATGGAGCAGCTGCTCTTCGGGCCGGCGGACGAGGCCGACGGCCAGCTCAACCTGTTCGGTGGGCTGCGTCGGGCGATGGCCAAGTGCGGTTACCGCGACCTGAAGGAGTTCCAGAAGGTCGGTCTGGTCCTCGACCGCTGACCGATCCGTCAGACGCCGGAAGGCCGGCCCCGCCTGTGCGGGGCCGGCCTTCGTCGCGTTCGCCCAGGAGTCACTCAGCCGGGAGTCACTCAGCCAGGAGTCACTTCTCCACGTAGATGGTCAGGTCGGACATGTTGCGGTAGCTGGTCGCCGCGAAGTCGAGGGACTGACCCTTGTTGTCCGCGCCGCCGGGGGCGGTGTCCATCTCCCAGTTGGCGTGGTGGAAGTTGCGCTCGCCGATGGTCTGGAAGAACTGCTGGAAGTTGAGGTCGCCGTCGCCCAGCGGGGTCATCTGGTACCCGTTGGGCACGCTGGTGTCCCGGTCGCCGTCCTTGGCGTGGAAGAGCGGGAACCGGGTGGTCCGGTCGGCCACGGTGAGGATCGGGTCGAACAGGTCGGTCACCTCCTGGCCGGCCGGGTTGACGTACTTCTGGTGCTTGTAACGGGCCACGTAGGCCCAGTAGATGTCCAGCTCGAAGAAGACGTACCGCGGGTCGGTGATCTCGAAGAAGTACTCCAGTCGGCGGATGCCGGAGGACCGGGTCTGCCGGCCCTGCGCGTCGCGCGGACCCCGGTCGATCAGGAAGCTGTACGCGGCGTCGTGGTTGTGCGTGTAGAGCCGCATGCCCCGGGCCCTGGCCTGCCGGCCCAGCTCGTTCCAGATGTCCGCGGCGGCGTCCCACTCGGCCTTGTACGCGCTGCTGGTCGGGTCGCTGCCGGTGCCGATGTTCTTCATCCCGAGTTCCTCGGCGATGTCCAGCTGTTGCTGGAAGGTGGCCGGCTGGATCGAGGCGTGGGTGCCGTTGGCCACCAGACCGTTGTCGTCGAGGATCTTGCGGATCTCGGCGGGGGTGATCTGTCGGCCCAGGATCTCGGTGCTCTGGGTGTAGCCGGCGAACTCGATCTCCTTGTAGCCGATCTCGGCGAGTCGGGCGAGGACGCGCTCGAAGCCGTACGGCACCCCGCTGTCGTCGGGCGCGGCGGTGATCCGGTCGCGGACGCTGTAGAGGATGATGCCGCGGTTCCTGGCCGGGATCAGCGGCTCCACCCGCAGCTTGCTCGCGTTGCCGGGGTTGGCGAGCGCGGGGGTGCCGGTGGCGAGGACGGGTAGGCCGGCCGCGCCGATCGCGGCGGCGGCCCCGGCGGAGGCGGCGAGCAGGGACCGGCGGCTGAGCCGGCCGGTGGGGGTGGCGTCGGGGGCGGTGTGGTCTGGCATGGTTCCACCTTTCGCGACGGTGGTCGGAGACAGACACTAACGTCGGTCTAAGTCGAAAGAAAGGTTCGATCGACGGCAGCTTTTGTTTGATCCGACGAAAGTTACTGATGATCGTCGATACCGGCCGTGCGGCCCGCGATGCTGACTACGCTCGTCCTGACCGGAACGCGGCAGAAGGCCGCAACGCCGCAGGAGGCCGGACGCCGCAGGAGGGGTGGGCATGGTCCTGACCGGACGGAGACTGCGCGTCGCCGCGCTGACCTGCGCGATCGGGCTGGCCGCCACCGGTTGTACGGGCGACGACAGCGGCGGCTTCCGGCCCGGTGCCGCCGATGTCGGCGACCCGTACGTGCCGGGGCACGGCAACGGCGGTTACGACGTCGGGCACTACGGCCTCGACGTCCGCTACGACCCGTCGACCGACCGGCTGACCGGTCGAGCCGTCATCACGGCCACCGCCACCCAGGACCTGTCCCGGTTCAACCTGGACCTGGTCGGCCTGGAGGTCCGCGCGGTCAGCGTGGGTGACGCGGCGGCCGAGCACCGGCGCGGCGACGGCGAGCTGGTGGTGACGCCCCGCGACGGACTGCCGCGCGGTCGGCAGTTCACCGTGACGGTCGAGTACGCGGGAGTCCCCACGGCCGTCGACGACGGGGCGTTGGGCAGCGGCGGGTTCCTGCACACCGCCGACGGCGCGGTGGCGCTCGGCCAACCCGACTCGGCGGCCACCTGGTTCCCGGTCAACGACCACCCGTCGGACAAGGCCACCTACGACCTGGCGGTGACCGTTCCGGAGGGCCTGGCCGCGCTGAGCAACGGCGTACCCGGGCCGAAGAGCAGCGCCGACGGCTGGACCACCTGGCACTGGTCGGAGCGCGCCCCGATGGCCAGCTACCTGAGCACGCTCGTGATCGGTGACTACCGGGTGGTGACCGGCACGCATGCCGGACGGCCGATGGTCACGGCGGTGGCCGCGAGCCTGCCGGCGACCGGCGGCGCGGCCACCTCGTTGGCCCGTACCGGCGCGATCGTCGACTTCCTGGCCAGCCGCTTCGGCCCGTACCCGTTCGACTCGTACGGGGGGATCGTGATCGCCGACGACCGGATCGGGTACGCGCTGGAGACCCAGTCCCGGCCGGTGTACGGGCCCGGCTTCTTCGCGGACGACCGGCCGAACCCGAGCGTCGTCGCACACGAGCTGGCGCATCAGTGGTTCGGCGACAGCGTGTCGCTGACCAGGTGGGGCGACATCTGGCTCAACGAGGGCTTCGCCAGCTACGCCGAGTGGCTGTGGGAGGAGCACGACGGCGGCCGGACCGCCCAGCGCAACTTCGAGATCCAGTACGCGGCGACCGACTGGACGCAGCCGTCGGTCGAGCCGGGCCGGGAGCAGATGTTCGGCTCGGCCGTCTACAAACGCGGGGCGCTCGCCGTGCACGCGTTGCGCCGGACCGTCGGTGACGACCTCTTCTTCCGCATCCTGCGTACCTGGACCACCGAGCGGGCGGCGGGCAACGCGACCACCGCGGACCTCGTCGCGCTGGCCGAGCGGGTCGCCGGGCGGCAACTGCGTCCGCTCTTCGACGCCTGGTTGGTGGGTGGGTCGGCCCCCACACTGCCGTGACCCGGCCCCGATGTCCGGTCGATATGCTGCCGCCTGCGAACGGCGGGTAGGCGCCCGTTCGCGCGGAACGGCGGAGGCCGTCACCGGCCACCGTGCGGAAAGGGTGTGGGATGCGGGGGACGCGGCACAGACTGCGAGTGGCTGCGGGCCTGCTGGTGACCGGTGCGCTCGCACTGTCCGGATGCGATTCGGCGGGCCCGGAGGCGGCCCCACCACCGAGCGCGTCGCCCACGCCGGCGCGGACGTTCACCGCGGGCGCCGACGGGGTCGGCGACGCCTACTTCCCGACCTACGGCAACGGCGGCTACGACGTCGCGCGGTACACGGTGAAGGTGCGTTACGACCCGGCCAAGGACCAGTTGACCGGTACGACCACCGTGCGGGCCACCGCGACGGCCGACCTGTCGACGTTCAACCTCGACCTGGCCGGTCTGACCGTCAGCGCGGTCACCGTGGACGGCGCACCGGCGACCCACAGCCGTAAACGGAACGAGTTGGTGATCAAGCCGGCTTCCGGCCTCATCAACGGCAACGGGTTCGTCGCCGAGATCACCTACGCGGGCAAGCCGAAGCCGCTGAAGAACGAGACGCTCGGTGACGGTGGCTTCCTGCACACCGCCGACGGTGCCATCGCGCTGGGTCAGCCCGAGTCGGCCAGCACCTGGTTCCCGGTCAACGACCACCCGTCGGACAAGGCGGCCTACGACTTCGAGGTCACCGTCCCGGACGGCCTGACCGCGATCAGCAACGGCGTTCCCGGCGGGAAGACCAGCACGGGCGGTTGGACCACCTGGAAGTGGTCGGAGAAGTCGCCGATGGCCAGCTACCTGAGCACGCTGGTGATCGGCAAGTTCCGGATCACCACGGGCGAGCACAAGGGACGCCCGGTCTACAACGCGGTCACCACCACCGAGGCCAAGGGCAACGCGGACGCGTCCATCGCGCAGACCGTCGCGGTGGCCGACTACCTGGAGAGTGTGTTCGGGCCGTACCCGTTCGACGCGTACGGCGGGGTCGTGATCTCCGACAGCCGGATCTCCTACGCCCTGGAGACGCAGAGCCGGCCGGTCTACGCGGCGAGCTTCTTCCGGCAGGGCGAGAACACCGAGGTCGTCGCCCACGAGCTGGCCCACCAGTGGTTCGGCGACAGCGTCGCGTTGGCCAAGTGGGAGGACATCTGGCTCAACGAGGGCTTCGCGACGTACGCGGAGTGGCTCTGGGCCGAGCACACCAGGGCGTACACCGCCAAGGAGGCGTTCGACAGCCGGTACGCCAGAATGTCCGCGCAGGTGTGGCAGACACCGCCGGGCAAGCCGGGCGTGGACAAGCTGTTCAGCGAGTCGGTCTACCAGCGCGGCGGGATGACCCTGCACGCCCTGCGGGTTGCCGTCGGCGACAAGGCGTTCTTCGAGATCCTCAGGACCTGGGCGGCGGAGAAGCGCGACGGCATCGCCACCACGCCCGAGTTCGTGGCCCTGGCCGAGCGGATCTCCGGCAAGCAGCTCGACGCGATCTTCGACGCCTGGCTCTACGGCACCAGGAAGCCGGCCCTGCCCAAGCGGCTCTGAGCGGCGGTCAGTTTTTGACGACCAGTTTGGGGTGGGCGGCCAGGTAGGCGTCGGCGCGGCCGGCGCGGAGTTCGGTGAGGAACTTCCGGCCCTCGGTGGTCAGCTGTTCACCCCGGTAGGCGCTGCCCTTGCCGACGCCGGAACCGGGCAGCCCGACCAGCGTGAAACGGTTCTCCGGCAGGCCACCGAGGGCGTACGCGATGTCCACGATCCGGCGTCCGCCCACGTAGACCAGCGTGTCGCCGAGCGCGGAGACCACCTGGTCGACGCGCTCCGGCTGCCGGGCCAGGCCCTCGTCCAGGATCTTGCGGGTCATCGCCCGGATCAGCTGCTGCTGGTGACGCTGCCGGGCGTAGTCACCGCCGGTGATGTAGCGCTGCCGCGCGTAGTCCAGCGCCTGCCAGCCGTTGAGGTGCCGCTCGCCCTTCTCGTAGACCTGCTGCGGCCCCTTGTAGCCGCCCGGCGCGCTCTCCCGGTACTTGCCGTCCGGTCGGCGGTGCAGCGACTCGACCCGCTGGTCGACGTAGATGTCCACCCCACCCAGGGCGTTGACCAGCCGGTCGAACCCGTTGAAGGTGAGCACCGCGCCCGCGTCGATGCGCAGCCCGGTGTACCCGCTGACCGTGCTGCGCAGCAGCTCGTACCCCTGGGGTGTGCTGGGTTGTTTGGGTTTGCCCGGCACCCGGCTGCCGAAGCTCATCGCGTGCGTGAGTTTGGTCTTGCCGCCCTTGTAGCCGGCCTTCGGGAACGCCGGGATGTCCACCAGCAGGTCGCGGGGGAGCGAGAAGAGGTACGCCCGATCCAACCCCTTGGGTACGTGCAGCACCAGCACGGCGTCCGCGTGCGGCTCCCATCCGGGCACGCTGACCCGGGTGTCCACACCGACCAGCAGCAGGTTGAGCGGGCCGGTGATGTCCGCGCCCGGCGGCGGGCCGCTGGGGCTCGGGGTCGGCGTGGCAATCGGCGACGGGGTCGGTGAGCCGGCCACCGGAGCGCCGCCCGGCTTGTTGTCGCCGGTCAGCCGAGTGATCACCACCGTGCCGGCCGCGATCAGCGCGACGACGGCGAGGGCCGCCAACCCCAGCAGCAGCCACCGTCGGCGCGGCGCCATCGACCCGAGAACCATCCTGGATTCCTTCCACCCGTCTGGTGAACAACGCTCCGACGGGTGCTCCGGGTTGCGGCCGGGAAACGCCGGGTCGGTCGGCCGGAGCATGATCGCGCGAAAAGTGCCCCTGGCGCGAGCGCTACTCGCGAGTAATGATGCCTCCATGCGGTACGACGTGGTCGTCATCGGGTCCGGCTTCGGTGGCAGCGTCACCGCGCTCCGACTGGCCGAGAAGGGCTACTCGGTCGCGGTGCTGGAAGCCGGCCGCCGCTTCGCCGACGACGAGTTCCCGCAGACGTCCTGGCGGATCCGCCGGTTCCTCTGGGCACCGAAGCTGGGCTGCTACGGCATCCAACGGCTCACCCTGCTCCGCCCGGCCGACCGCCGATCCGGCGGCGGGGTGCTGGTGCTCTCCGGCGCCGGGGTGGGCGGCGGTTCGCTGGTCTACGCGAACACCCTCTACGAACCGCTGCCGGCCTTCTACAGCGACCCGCAGTGGGGGGACATCACCGACTGGCGCGACGAGTTGGCCCACCACTACGACCAGGCGAAACGAATGCTCGGCGTCACCACGTACCCGGTGCACACCGGCGCGGACCGCGCCATGCGCGCGGTGGCCGAGCGGATGGGGGTGGGGCACACCTTCCACGCCACCCCGGTGGGCGTGCACATCGGCCGGCCCGGCCAGCGGATCGCCGACCCGTACTTCGGCGGTGCCGGCCCGGAACGCACCGGCTGCCTGCACTGCGGCTCGTGCATGACCGGCTGCCGGCACGGGGCGAAGAACACACTGGTGAAGAACTACCTCTGGCTCGCCGAACGGCTCGGGGTCACGGTCCGTCAGCTGACCACGGTGACCGCCGTCCGGCCCGCCGACGGCGGTGGATACGAGGTGCACACCGAACGCACCGGGGCCTGGCTGCGCAAGGCTCGACAGGTCGTCCACGCCGATCAGGTGGTCTTCGCCGCCGGGGCGCTCGGCACCCAGCGGCTGCTGCACGGGATGCGGGCCGACGGTGCGCTGCCCGGGCTCTCGCCCCGCGTCGGGGAGCTGACCCGGACCAACTCGGAGGCGATCCTCGGCGCCTCGGTGCCACGCCAACGGGCCCGGTCCGAGCGGTTGGACTACACCGAGGGGGTGGCCATCACCAGTTCGTTCCACCCCGACCCGCAGACCCACATCGAGCCGGTCCGCTACGGGCGGGGCTCCAACGCGATGGGGTTGCTCCAGTCGCTGCTGGTCGACGGCGGCCCGCACCGGGTCCGCCGCTGGCTGGGCAGCATGGTGCGGCAACCCCGGTTGGCGGCGCGGATGCTGTCGATCCGCGGCTGGTCGGAACGGACGGTGATCGCCCTGGTCATGCAGTCCGCGGACAACTCACTGACCACCCGGTGGCGGCGTGGCCCGCTCGGCCGCAGGTTGGTCACCGGCCCGGGCCACGGCACGCCCAGCCCCACCTGGATCCCGGCCGGCAACACCGCCGCCCGGATGCTCGCCGACGAGATCGGCGGCACCCCCGGCGGCTCACTCACCGAACCCTTCGACATCCCGGTGACCGCGCACATCCTGGGCGGGGCGGTCATCGGGGCCACCCCGGCCGACGGGGTGATCGACCCCTGGCACCGGGTGTACGGGCACGCCGGGCTGCACGTGGTCGACGGCGCCGCCGTCTCGGCCAACCTGGGCGTGAACCCCTCCCTGACGATCACCGCACAGGCGGAACGGGCGATGTCCTTCTGGCCCAACAAGGGTGATGAGGACCCCCGCCCGACGCTCGGGTCCCCGTACCGCCGGCTGTCGCCCGTACCCCCGAGGAACCCGGCGGTCCCGGCGGACGCCCCGGGCGCGCTGCGTTCCTGACCCGCTCCCGCGCCGATCTTGCAGTTTCGGTTGTCGTTCTGTGGCATCTGCGTTCTTTGTCGGGACAGAAAGTGCAAGATCGCGGGGAGAGTGGATTGCCGGCGAGCCGGTGCCGGGAACGGCCGTGACTGTCGGTAGGCTTCGTGCACATGAGCCTGCCTCGCCCCGTCCTCGTGGTGGACTTCGGAGCCCAGTACGCCCAGCTCATCGCCCGCCGGGTCCGTGAGGCGAAGGTCTACTCCGAGATCGTGCCGCACTCGATGCCGATCGCCGAGATGCTGGCGAAGAACCCCGCCGCGATCATCCTCTCCGGTGGTCCGGCCAGCGTCTACGCCCCGGAGGCGCCGCAGATCGACGCGGGCGTGTTCAGCGCCGACGTGCCGGTCTTCGGCATCTGCTACGGCTTCCAGGCGATGGCCCAGGCGCTCGGCGGCACGGTCACCAGGACCGGCAACCGCGAGTACGGCGGCACTCCGCTGCGCCCCCGCCTCCTCGACCCCGGTGTGCTGCTGCGTGACCTTCCGGCGGACCTGCCGGTCTGGATGAGCCACGGCGACTGCGTCACCGAGGCACCCGAGGGCTTCACAGTGACCGCCGAGTCGGCGGGCGCGCCGGTCGCCGCATTCGAGGACCTGGCCGGTCGCCGGGCCGGCGTGCAGTTCCACCCGGAGGTCGGGCACACCGCGCACGGCCAGGAGATGCTGACCCGCTTCCTCTACGACATCGCCGGCATCGAGCCGACCTGGACTCCCGAGAACATCATCGACGAGCAGGTCGCCCGGATCCGCGCCCAGATCGGCGACAAGGAGGTCATCTGCGGCCTCTCCGGCGGGGTGGACTCGGCGGTCGCCGCGGCGCTCGTGCACAAGGCCGTCGGTGACCAGCTCACCTGCGTCTTCGTCGATCACGGCCTGCTGCGCGCCGGCGAGGCCGAGCAGGTGGAGAAGGACTACGTCAGCGCCACCGGCATCAAGCTCAAGGTGGTCGACGCCACCGACCGGTTCCTCGGCGCGCTCGCCGGGGTGACCGACCCGGAGCAGAAGCGCAAGATCATTGGTCGGGAGTTCATCCGGGTCTTCGAGGCCGCGGCCCGCGAGATCGCCGCACACGGCGATGTCGAGTTCCTCGTCCAGGGCACCCTCTACCCCGACGTGGTGGAGTCCGGCGGCGGCACCGGCACCGCCAACATCAAGAGCCACCACAACGTCGGCGGCCTCCCGGAAGACCTGAAGTTTGCGCTGGTCGAGCCACTGCGCACCCTGTTCAAGGACGAGGTCCGGACGCTCGGCCTCCAACTGGGCCTGCCCGAGGCGATGGTCTGGCGGCACCCGTTCCCCGGCCCCGGTCTGGCCATCCGCATCATCGGCGCGGTCGACCAGGAGCGCCTCGACCTGCTCCGCCAGGCCGACCTGATCGCCCGCGAGGAGCTGACCGCCGCCGGCCTCGACCGGGGCGTCTGGCAGTTCCCCGTGGTGCTCCTCGCCGACGTGCGCAGCGTCGGTGTGCAGGGAGACGGGCGCAGCTACGGGCACCCCGTGGTGCTGCGCCCGGTCTCCAGCGAGGACGCGATGACCGCCGACTGGTCGCGACTGCCCTACGACGTGGTGGCCCGGATCTCCACCCGGATCACCAACGAGGTCGCCGAGGTCAACCGGGTGGTCCTGGACGTCACCAGCAAGCCGCCGGGCACCATCGAGTGGGAGTGAGCGCCGCTCAGGCCGCCGGCGGCGTGCTGGACGGGGTCGTCGGCGGGTAGGGCTGCGTCGGGGCGTACCCCTGCGGTGGCCCGCCGGGCGCGGGCCCGGCGGTGGGCGGCGGGCCGTTCTGCGGCGCGACGCCCGCGGCGTGCGGCCAGGCGGGCGCGCCGGTGGGCTCCTCCGGCATCAGGAACCACATGATCGGGTACGCGAACAGCGCGAGCCCGCCGGTGAGCAGGCCGGTGACCGCGAAGATCACGCGGACCAGTGTGGGATCGACGGCGAAGTAGCGGCCGACGCCACTGGCGACCCCGGCGACCATGCGGTCGGTGGTGGGTCGCCGAAGCTGCTTGTACGGGGCACGGGGAGCGGTGGTCGATGTCATACCCCCACGGTCCGCGCTGGCGGCCCACCCGCCCTCGGTGACCGCCCGGATCCTTACCCTGACCGATCCCTGAGCGGGGCCAGATAGTCAGGAATCCGACTCTTTTCCGTTCCGGTAACCCGGCCCGGGGAGAATTTGCTTCCGTGACCACCTTGCTCAAGCCGCTCCGCAGGATCGCGGCATACGCAGTTTGTGCTGATTCAAGCGGCCGAGTCTTGCTAGTCCGCGCATCGGAGCGCTCCGGCACCCCCGGCGCGTGGTCGCTGCCCGGCGGGGCGGTCGACCACGGCGAGGACCCGAACCACACCGTCGTTCGCGAAACCGCCGCCGAAACCGGCCTCTCCGTCGCCGTCTCCGGCCTGGCCGACGTGCTCGCCGACATGCGGGCACTCCCGGACCGCGGCATCACCATCCACACCGACCGGCTGATCTACCGGGTGGCCGTGCGCGGTGGCACCCTCGCCGACCGGGCCGGCGAGCGCCCCACCGACCTGGCCCGGTGGTACACCCTCGACGAGGCGCGCGAGCTGCCGCTGCGCTCGTTCACCGCACGCGCCCTCGGGCTGCCCGCCTCCTCGGCCGACGTGGTGCCCGACGAGGCACCTGAATTCCCCTCCTTCTACGCCGTCCCCGGCCCCGACGGGCTGCACCGGGCCCAGCGCTTCGCCGCGTACGCGGTCTGCACCGACCCCGCCGGCCGAGTGCTGCTCACCCGCATCTCCGACGGCTACCCCGGCGCCGGCTGCTGGCACCTCCCCGGCGGCGGCACCGACTACGGCGAACAGCCCGGCGCGGCACTCATCCGAGAGCTGATCGAGGAAACCGGCCAGGCCGGTCGCCTCGTCGAGCTGCTCGGCGTCGCCAGCCACCGCGACGCCGCCTCACTCGGCCCCGAGGGCTACCCGATCGACTGGCACGGCGTACGCGCCTTCTACCGGGTCGTCGTCGACCAACCCAACCCACTGACCGTGGCCGACGTGGGCGGCTCCACCTGCGAGGCCCGCTGGTTCGGCCGCGAGGAGCTGGGTGCCCTCCCCACCGACCGCCTCACCGAGGTGACGGCCGAAGCAGTCCAGGCCGCCCAACTCACCTGACTTTCCGACTAGCCCCCCGAGGGGCCAGCGACGCGCCGCGCCGCGCCGTCGCGCCTCGGGTGAAGATCGTGCTCGAACCAGGATGTAGTGGCTTCACCGAGGCGTCGATGCCACTACATCCTGGATATTGCGCGATCTTGAGGTCGGGACGCCCCGCTGAGGGGTGCTGCGGGCGTCGCGGGCAGGCATTCATCGGCGCGGCACCCAGGACGCACGCGTGATCCACTCGGGTTCCTTGAAGGCGCGGTATCCCGGGCGCTGGAACACCGCGCCTTCGGTGAACCCGAGTTGATCACCGCTTGTCTCGGCTCCCGCGACGCGACTGGGCTCCACGATGAGGGCTGATGGAGAAGCGGACCGGCTCACAATTGGGTCGAAGAGGTCTTTGCGGGGTTGATCGGCCCTCGTCAAGGGCGGCTATCCCGACGCTGCGGCTGCCCCGGGCGCTGCGACTGCCCCCGACGCTGCGACTGCCCCCGACGCTGCGACTGCCCCCGACGCTGCGGCTGCCCCGGCTCCGGATCGCCAAGCTCCTCGGGTTCCCGCGCACTGCCTCGCGTTGATCATGAAGTTATTGTCGGAACGCGAGATGGACCGCGATAACTTCATGATCAATAGTTGTGGGCGCGAAGCGGGGGCGAGCAAAGGTGCAGTTTGTGCGGCGAGTCGGGGTCTATGGCCTTCTGCTGGACTCGGGCCGGGTCTTGGTAGTTCGGGACGGGGCGGAGGGTGAGTTTCCCGGGGTCTGGCGGTTGCCGGGCGGTGCCGTCAGGCATGCCGAGGACCCGGAGCGCGCCGTGGTCCGCGAGCTCGCCGAGCAGGCCGGGCTGACGGTCGCGGTGACGCGACTACTCACGGTGGTTGCCGACGTGGCCACCTTGTCGGAGGACAAGGTCGCGATGCACACGGACCGGTTGTTGTTCGAGCTCAGCACTCCCCACGGCGCGCTGACCGACGGCGCGCGGCCTGAGAGCGCGGGGCCCGGTGGTGAGCTGCGGAGCGGCGGGGCCGGTGTGGTTGATCAAGTGTGCTGGCTTCCGCTGGCGGAGGTGGCGCAGTTGCCGCTGACCCCCTTCACCGCCGAGGCGCTCGGCCTGCCGGTCACCCCACTGTCGCCAGCGGCGCACCGGTCGCGGGACCTGTTCCCGCCGCAGCACCCCGACCGCAGGCTGCGCTTCGGGGCGTACGGGCTGGTCACCGACCCCGCTGGGCGGATCCTGCTCACCCAGATCGCGGAGGGCTACCCGGGGGCCGGTCTGTGGCACCTGCCCGGCGGTGGCACCGATCACGGTGAGCAGCCGGCCACCGGGTTGCTGCGGGAGCTGGTCGAGGAGGGCGGGCAGGTGGGCCGGGTCGTGGAGCTTCTCGGCGTCAACAATCTGCACAATCCGGCCGCGCTCGGCCCGGAGGGTCGACCTCTGGACTGGCATGGCGTACGGGTGATCTATCGGGTGCTGGTGGACGTACCCACCGACGCGGTGGTCACCGAGTCCGCCGGAGGGTCGACGGCGCGGGCGGGGTGGTTCACCCGCGACGAGGCTACTGACCTGCCGTTGAGTGACATCGCCGCCGTGGCAATCGGACAGAGTGGCCGATAGCACCCCGCTCGGTGAGCCGACATGGTGACCCTCCGGTACAGTCAAAGGCGGGAATGGTGGAGGAAACGGGCGATGAAGCCCGGGATGGGAACAAGCGAGCGGTTCGAGCGGTTTAAGCCAGATATAAGTACCGCCGGCAGCTATCGCCAAGCCATGTTCCCCTATGCGATGGTGTACTCCGCAAAACGGCTGCCGGGCCATGCAAGGTCCGGCACGAGACAGCCGGACACCCGCCACTTGGCGGTCAGCAGATCCGGTGATGGAGGAAACGTGCCGAGAGCCCCATGGCGCCGGCGTCGTACTACTGACAGTCCGCGCCCCGCAGGGCGTCGCTGGGCGGGCCGGTTGCGCCGCAGCAGCACGTTCGCCCGCCAGGTGCTGTTGGTCCGGGTCGGTCGCCGCGACGGCGACCTGCACCCGACCGACCTGACCCCGACCGAGCACCGGTACGCCGATCGGCAGCGCCGTCGCTACGGCCTGGACCGGCTCAGCCGGCCGACACTGGGCGTGGACCCGACACTGAGCCTGGACCGAGCCGACGTCGACGCGGTCATGCCGGTCAGCCCGGCGATGCCGCCGATGACGCAGACCGACGAGGCTTACTCGATCCCACTGCTCCCCGGCGAGCGCACCATGGCGCGCCGGATGAAGTTCGGCCTGGTCAACGCCTGCACGCTGGCCAGCCTGATGCTCGGCATGCTGGCCATCTTCCTGGCCATGCAGGGCGAGGTGCGCATGGCGGCGCTCTGCCTGATCGCGTGCGTCGGCTTCGACGGTCTCGACGGCGCACTGGCTCGACGGCTCGGGGTGGCCAGCCCGTTCGGCGCGCAGATGGACTCACTGGCCGACATGTGCTCGTTCGGTCTCGCCGCGCCGGTCGTGGTCTACGCCTCGCTCGCCGGCTCCGTCTCCACGGCGGCGGCGGCGGTGGCGTGCGCCCTGGTCGCGGCGTGTGCCGCGATTCGACTGGCCCGCTTCAACGTCTCGCCGAAGGACGGCAGGTTCTTCTGCGGGGTGCCCACCACCATGGCGGCCGCGGTGCTCGCCGTGACAGTGGCGATCGGCCTGCCGGTGCCTGGTGCCGTGCTGGTCGCCGGGGTGGCGCTGCTGGCCTTCGCGATGGTGTCGAGCTTCCCGTACGCCAAGCTCGCCCGCCTGGTGAAGCTGCCGCCGTGGCTCTGGCTGGCCCCGGTGATCGGTGCGCTGGTCGACATCCGGCTCACGTTCGCCCTGATCGTGGTGGGCTACCTGGTCAGCGGGCCGGTTCTCTGGCTGCGGCAACGTCGTACCGCCTGATTTGAGCAGACAGAACGGGGCGCCGCGGACAGCGGCGCCCCGTTCCTCGTTCGCGGGTCAGCGCCAGCGGGCGATGGCCGTGGACCCGCCGACCACCTTGTCGCCCGGCCCGACCAGCGGGTCTGCGGCCTCAGCGGGCAGGTAGACGTCGGTCCGGGAGCCGAACCGGATCAGCCCGAAGCGCTCGCCCTTGGCCAGCAGCGCGCCGATCGGCGCGCGCTGCACGATGCGGCGGGCGATCAGCCCGGTCCGCTGCGCGACCACCACCGTGCCGCGGGCGGTGTCCAGCACGGTGTACGCGGCGACGTTGTGCTCGGCGTCCGGCTTCATCGCGTTGACGAAGCCGCCATCGGCGACGAAGTAGTCCACCACGTTGCCGGCGACCGGGGCACGGTTGACGTGCACGTCCAGCACCGACAGGAACACCGCGATCCGCAGCCACTCGCCGTCGCCGAAGCGCTCGTCGTGCAGCCGCTGCACCGACAGGACCTTCCCGTCCGCGCTGGCGACCACGGCGCTCGGGTCCTCGGGCACGTCCCGTTCGGGATCCCGGAAGAACGCGGCGACCGGCCCGGCGGCCAGGGCCGGCAGCAGCCACAGCTTGGACGACGGGCGCGCCACCCGGGCCAGCGCCGCGAGGCTCAGCGCGATGCCCGCCGCCGCCACACCGTTGGAGTCGATGTGCATGCCCCGGGTCACCGGCACGCTCGACGGCCGGTACGCGGGGGCCAGGGTGTCGGCCGTGGCCGGGCTGGCCGGGGTGAACCGCAGTCGGTAGACCCGCACCGGCGGCGAGTTGCGCAGCACCAGATCGGCGCCGACGCCGTAGAGGGCATCCTGTCGGGCCAGCTCGGCGGCGGCACCCTCGGTCCGGCCGGGGGTGGCGACGGTCGCCACGCTCAGCACCGCCCCGTCGGTCAGGTACTTGGCCAACCCCTCGACGCCGCTGCGGGTGGCCTCGGCGGTGCCGGTGAACGCCTCACCGGCGATGACGACCCCGGCGGCCTCGGCTTCGGCCAGCGAGTCGACGACGCTCACCCGGTCGGCGACCCAGCGGCCCTGGGCTGTGACGTGCTCGCGCAGCGCCGCAGCGCCGAACGGCTCGGCGGGCACCACGGTGAGCCGGTCACCGGGGAGCAGCGCATCGACCGCCGCGGCCAGCACCGCGGAGTCCGGGGTCACCCCGACCAGCAGGGCGGCCTTGGGGTCGTTGATCCGGGCCAGCTCGGCGACGAGGGTACGGGCGGCTCGCTCGCCGATGCGGACCGGACCGGACCGGCCGGTGGTACGCACGGCGGGGGACTGGGTCATGTCGGGCGGGCTCCTGACGGGGGTAGAGACGGGAATCGCGGCGGGACCGCCATGGGCGGGACGGGCCGGCCGGCGGAGGCGAGATCTCCACCAGCCAGCATATGCGTCCGTCCGCGCCGGCCGCACCGCCGTGGGGATGCGGTTGGCCGACGCGGACGGGTGCCCCGAGGTCAGGCTTCCCTGCGCGGGCCCTCGCGCTCGTCACCCGGCCGGTCGCCGGTGGCCTCGACCGGTTGGTCGGACCGGGTCGGCTCGTCCCCCTCGGACGAGGCCGGGCGGGCGAGGTTCCCGACGGTCGGCTCGTCGTCTCCGTTGCCGGGTTGGCCGGGGATGGGCTCGGTCGGCGGCTCCGACGGCGGGTGTGCCAGCCAGGCCGGGTGGATCACGTCGGTGGCCGGCACGTCCTGCGCCCGCACTTCGGTGGTCGGCGTCTCCAACGTCTGGTCCGAGATGAGGGTCGGGTCCGAGGAGGGAGTGTCCCAGGTGGACCGTTCGGCTTCCCAGACCGGCAGGGCCGTGCCGGACGTCGACGTGGCGGCACCGGAGAAGGGTGCGCCGGAGACGGACGTGCCGGAGACGGGAGCGACCGCCTCGGCGGCACCGGCCTCGGCAATCGGCTCCGGCTGATTCGGTCGACCCGAGCGCAGCGCGCCGACCAGCCCGAAGACCCCGATCAGGATGAGTGCGCCGGCCAGGAACCAGCCGACCGGCGGCAGCGCGAGCCCGAGCAGTTGGGCGAGCAGCCACCAGGCGGACAGCGCCAGGAACACGAGCCCGAAAGCGAACGACACCAGATCCGTGCGGTGAGCCTTCACCGGGTCACCTCCAGGTTGCCGGCATTGACATGGATGTAGAGGCGCAGGGTCCCGCCGCCGGGCCCGTCCGCGCCGACGTCGGTGGATTCCCGCAGGCGGCCGTCCAGCCCTCCGGATCGGTTGCCGAAGACGGTGGCGTCACCCGCGTTGACGTCGGCCACTGTGGTGACGTCGACGTTCGGCGGTACGACGACCGTCGCCTGGCCGAAGTTGACGGCCACTGTCACCTGGCTGTCCCGTTTCGCGAAGTCGATCCCGCGCAGGTCGAGCACGGCGTCACCGAAGCTGTTCTCGTACCGGTCCGCCAGGTCGCGGTAGTCGGTGGGCGCCCAGGTCACCGCGCCGTCGACCCCCCGGATCCGGTCGTAGGACTCGGCGACGGTCGCCGTGCCCAGCGCGGCCGCGGTCACCAGACCGAGCGCGATGAGCCAGCGGGCCCGCCCGAACCACGTGCCGACCAGCAGGCCGAGCGCGATCGTGGCCAGCGCGGCCGCGAAGTACGCCGAGGCGCTGATGGCGAAGACGTCCAGCAGGTCGAGCAGGGCGACCAGACCGAGCACCAGGAAGATCAGCGAGAAGGTCACGGCGCCGAGTGGCGACCGCTCCTTGGGGCGCTTCGGCGGCTTCGGTAGCTTGGGCGGAGGAGGCGCGGCCGGGGTCGGCGAAGCGTACGGGCCGTGTGGCGCGAACGGGGGCCGGTAACCGGAGGGCGGTGGGGCGGTCGGGTAGCCGGCCGGGGCAGCGGGTGCGCTGCTCACCGGTGCCGACGGCCAGCCGGCGCTGGGCATCGCGGCGCTGGGCCAGCCGGGCTGGGCAGCCGTCGTGCCTGCTGGTTGCCCGGACACCGGGCCGACCCCGGACACCGGCTGCGTCGCGCTGGTCGGCGGTGCGTCGTACGCCGGGATGGTGACGGTGGGTGTCGCCCCCGTCGTCGCGGTGGCGTACCCCGGACCGGTGCTGAACATCGGCGGCGTCGCCGCCGGGCCGGTCGACGGCGGCGCGCCGTACGACGGTGCGGGCCAGGCCACCGGTGGGACGACCGGACCGGCCGGGTTGCCGGACGGCGCGGCGGGCGGCGGACCACCCGGGGTACCGGGCCGTGGATTGCGGCCGTCCCGGTTGAGCAGGAGCGCGCCGGCGACCAGGATGGCCGCGCCGAGCAGCACCGCGCGGAAGGCGTCGGTGACGATGTACGCGAAACTGGCCGCGACCAGGATGCCCAGGACGATCACCGTCACCGGGGACATGCTGGAGCGACCACGACCGAGCATGGACTCGACGGGGGACGCGGTGTCGCCCTCGTTGGGGATGATCAGCCAGGCGGCGACGTACACCAGGATGCCGATGCCCCCGAAGAACCCGAGCACCGCGAGCAGCACCCGCCAGAGCACCGGATCGGTGTTGGTGGCGCGCCCGATCGCCGCGCAGACGCCGGCCAGATACCGTCCCTCGCGCGGCCGGACCAGCCCGTACCGCGAGGTGAAGCCGGTGCCGCCCAGCGGCGGTGGCGGCGCGGACGGACCGGGACCACCCGGCCCCTGTGGCGTGCCGCCCGGGCCGTAGCCGGTGCCCGCCGCGAACCCCGGGCCTGGGCCGTAGCCCGCCGTGGGCGGCGCGTAGCCGTCGGCCGGCTCGCCGGGCGCGGTGCCGGCGGTCGCGTCGGTGCCGGCGTGCGGACCGAACGTGCTGGGCTCGGTCCGTTCGGTGGGCGTGGTGGTGGGCGGGGGCGGTGCTGAACCGCCCGGCTGTGCCGACCCCGGTCGGGGCGGCGGGGCAGCTTCCTCGGTCATGCTTCGATCCTGCTGCCCGGTCCACCCGAACGACCTCAGGACCCGACCCTGACCCCACCCTGAGATCCGGCGGCCGGAATGTCGGGGGCGTCCCCGTGGTCGCGGACGCCGCAGCGTGTGACGATCGAATCACCGACCTCGACCTGTCCGCCACCGTGACCAGGGAGCCTCCGATCAGCACCGTGACATCGCCCCCGCGCCTCTACCGCGCCCCGGAGCACCGGATGGCCGCCGGCGTCGCCGCCGGTATCGCCGACCATCTCGGCATCTCGGTGCTGCGGGTGCGCGTCGCGTTCATGGTCCTGCTCGGGCTGAGCGGGCTCGGCCTGCTGCTCTACGCGGCCTTCTGGGCGGTGGTGCCGCTGCGTCCCGGCGACACCGCGGTGCCGCCCCGGCGGGACGTCGCCCAACTCCTGCCGTTCGTGGGGATCGGGCTCGGTGTCCTGTTGATCCAGGTGATGGTCTTCGACTCGGTCGGCGCGGCGGGTACCGCCGGTTGGTTGGTGGCCATCATCGCGGTCGGCGCCGGGGTCATCTGGCACCAGTCGGCGCCCGAGCGGCGGCGACAGTGGGGCGACGCGATGCCGGTGCCCTGGCTCGGCGCGGTGGTCGAGGAGAGCGACCGGCGGGCCTTCGTGCTGCGGTTCATCGGCGGTGGAGTGCTGGTCGCGGTCGGCATCATCGGCGTCGCGGCCGTCTACTCACCGGCACAGAACTTCGACGCGGTGATCAATGGCGTGATCTTCGCGTTGGTCGGGCTGGCGGGCGTCGGCGTGGTCGCCGCGCCGGTGCTGTGGCGGACGTACAGCCAGCTCCGCTCGGAGCGCGAGGGGCGCATCCGCGAGCAGGAGCGGGCCGAGCTGGCCGCGATGGTGCACGACCAGGTGCTGCACACGTTGGCACTCATCCAGCGCAACGCCGGCGACGTCAAGACGGTGCAGCGGCTGGCCCGAGGGCAGGAGCGTTCGCTGCGCAACTGGCTCTACAAGCCGACCGCTTCGCCGAGCGAGCGCTTCGCCGCCGCTCTGGAACAGGCTGCGGCCGAGGTCGAGGACACCTTCGCGATCAGCGTGGAGACCGTGGTGGTGGGGGACCGCGAGACCGACGAGAAGGTCGGGGCGCTGGTCGCGGCCGCGCGCGAGGCGTTGGTGAACGCGGCCCGGCACGCCGGTGTGCAGACCGTGTCGCTCTACGCCGAGGTGGAGCCGGATCAGGTCAGTGTCTTCGTCCGGGACCGGGGGAAGGGCTTCGATCCGGATACCGTGGAGGACCACCGGCACGGCGTACGCGGCTCGATCATCGGGCGGATGAAGCGGCACGGCGGACGGGCCGAAATACGGTCCGGCCCGGGGGAGGGGACCGAGGTCCGGTTGATCCTGCCGATCTCCCGGGACTCGTCCGCAGCGGAGAGGAACAGATGACCATGGCCGAGCAGTCGACCGAGCACCTCGACCCGGCGGATGCCCGCCCCGAGCGGCTGCGGGTGTTCCTGGTGGACGACCACGCCATGTTCCGAGCTGGGGTGCGCGCGGAGTTGGGCGCCCACGTCGATGTGGTGGGCGAGGCGAGCACGGTGGCCGAGGCGGTCACCCGGATCGCGGCCGTCGGCCCGGACGTGGTGCTGCTCGACGTGCACATGCCCGACGGCGGCGGTCGCGCGGTCCTGGAGGCGATGCGGCGTACGCACCCGCAGGTCAAGTTCCTCGCGTTGAGCGTCTCCGACGCGGCGGAGGACGTGATCGGGCTGATCCGTGCCGGCGCCCGCGGGTACGTCACGAAGACCATCTCCCCGGACGAGTTGGCTGCCGCGATCCGTCGCGTGGCCGACGGGGACGCGGTGTTCAGCCCACGGCTGGCCGGTTTCGTGCTGGACGCCTTCGCGGCCCGGCCGGACGCGCCGGTGGCCGACCCGGAGCTGGACCAGCTCACCAACCGTGAGCGTGAGGTGCTGCGGCTGCTGGCCCGGGGATACGCGTACAAGGAGATCGCCAAGGAGCTCTTCATCTCCATCAAGACGGTGGAGACGCACGTGTCGAACGTGCTGCGCAAGCTTCAGATGTCCAACCGCTACGAACTCTCCCGTTGGGCGGCGGATCGCCGCCTCGTGTGACGATGCGTCGGCCCGGCGAGGATCAGAGAAACGTCCGGCGCGCCCTCGTACACCCAGCCGTTGATCGTGTCCGGGTAGCCGTAGGGGCCCTCATCCGGATGGGTCGAAACATGAGAGGTGACGGACGTCCCACCGGGCTCCGGTGACCTCGGGGCTCGCGCGCGGGCCGAGGGTGGCTGTTCGGGCGGCGCAACGTATTTCCTGCTCAGTGCCGCCCGCGTCGACCGTTTTATGATCATTTTTCAAGTATCGGCAACGTGGCGGGCAACTAACGGCTTGATAACGGCACCTTCACGGAAGAGGCCAGTGGGTGTCACAGTGGCAGCACCTCACCATCGGTGTGTGGCACTCCGTACGCCCCACGACCACGATTCCGCCGATCTCGGCGGCCCGTGGCTGTGTCGATTGCGTCGTGCCAGGCCTCGTTGGTGAGGGAGCCCGGCGGATCGGAACATCAGGGGTGTCCCCAACTTCCCTGTGGTCCCGGCGACCCGCGCCCCGGGGTGGTCGGGCGGTGTCACCCCCAAACGTGCGTGAAACCCACGACGGAACCTGGTTAGAAAGAGGAGGCCCCTCGGAATGAGAGTCTCGAAGCGGGCGACGAGCGCCATCGCGCTCAGCGCGGCTGCCGCGCTTGTCGCGAGCGGTTGCTCGAGCGGCGGCGACGGCGATACTGCCGCCAGCACGGACGGCTCGATCGTTGTTCACGGCGTCCAGCCGGAGAACCCGCTGGTCCCGTCGAACACCACGGAGACCGGTGGCGGCAAGATCATCGACTGGATGTGGACCGGCCTGGTCGAGTACCCGAACGACGGTGGGGCCCCGCGTAACGCGCTTGCGGAGTCCATCAACACCACGGACTCCAAGGTCTTCACCATCAAGATCAAGGCCGGTACCAAGTTCCACGACGGTACCGAGGTCAAGGCGAAGAACTTCGTCGACGCCTGGAACTGGGCCGCCTACTCGCCGAACGGCGCGCAGAACGGCACCTTCTTCGCGGACATCGCGGGCTTCGACCAGACCTACACCACGGACCCGGATGGCGCGGACGGCCCGAAGAAGGCTCCGACCCCGACGGCCGACAAGATGTCCGGCCTGAAGGTCATCGACGACCAGACCTTCGAGGTCACCCTGGCGGCGCCGACCGCGGTCTTCCCGACCAAGCTCGGCTACAGCGCGTTCATGCCGCTGCCGGACGTGTTCTTCACCATGAAGCCGGAAGAGTTCGGCAAGACGAAGCCGATCGGCAACGGCCCGGTGAAGTTCGTGTCCTGGGAGGACAACTCCCTCATCAAGCTGACGCGCTTCGACGACTACAACCTTCGCGACAAGATGAAGGTCAAGGACGTCGACGTCAAGCTGTACCAGGACGACAACGCCGCCTACGCCGATCTGCTGGCCAACAACCTCGACTTCATGGAGGTTGTCCCCACCTCGGCGCTCGCCGGTGACAAGTGGAAGACCGACCTCGGTGACCGGGGCCGCTCGACCGTCACGCCGTCGACCGCGTTCATCGCGTTCCCGATCTACGACAAGCGCTTCCAGAACCCGAAGCTGCGTCGTGCGGTGTCGCTGTCGATCAACCGGCAGGAGATCTCGGACAAGATCTTCTTCGGTACCCGCAAGCCGGCCGACAGCTGGGCGAACCCGCTGACCCCGGGCGCCAAGCCGGGTAACTGCACCGCCTGCAAGTTCGACCCGGCCACGGCCAAGACGCTGCTCGCCGAGGCCGGCGGCTTCACCGGTGAGATGGTCTTCTACTACAACGCGGACTCCGCCCACAAGGACTGGATGGACGCCGTCGCGCAGCAGGTCAAGACCAACCTCAACATCAACGCCCGGGCCGAGGGTGTGCCGACCTTCGCGGTGTTCCGCCAGAACATCAACGCCCACAAGATGACCGGCCCGTACCGTGCTGCCTGGCAGCAGGACTACCCGGACGTCGAGAACTGGGTCAACCCGCTGTTCATCACCAACGGCTCCTCGAACGACGGCCTCTACAGCAACCCCGAGGTCGACGCCCTTGCCAAGCAGGCCAGCGGTGCGCCGAGCCTGGAGGCTTCGCACGAGGCGTTCGCCAAGGCGGTCGAGAAGGTCGACCAGGACGTCCCGAGCATCCCGATCTACTTCTACGGTCAGCAGTCCGGCCACTCGGAGAAGATCAAGAAGCTTGAGCTGAACAACGTCGGCGAGATCGACATCACCTCGGTCGAGCTCTGATCCGAACGGTCTGACCCCGGGTCGGGCTCGCCACATCCGGTGAGCCCGACCCGGGGCCGTTCCGCGATTGGGTGTTACAACACTCCACTCGCACGTTGTCACCACCGTGTCGGCCGTCCGACGCGCCCCCTGTCTGGAGGACCACCCCATGGGCCGTTATCTGTTGAGACGGCTGCTCCAACTCGTGCCGGTCTTCATCGGTACGACGTTCCTGATCTACTGGCTCGTCTGGGCCGTTCCGGGCGATCCGTTCGCCGGCAAGTGCGGTGAGCGTCGCTGCCCGGACCAGTACATCGCCTTCATGACCGAGAAGTACCACCTCGACCAGAACGTCTTCGTGCAGTACGCCAACTACATGAAGAACCTGCTCCAGGGCGACTTCGGTCAGACGTTCTCGCAGCGCGAGATCAGCGACATCATCCTGACTTCGTACCCGAACACCCTGAAGCTGGCCCTCGTGGCGCTCGCCATCGAGGCGATCATCGGCCTCGGCGCCGGCGTGCTGTCCGGTCTGCGGCGCAACGGCTTCCTGGACAACCTGGTCCTGGTCTCCACCCTCTTCCTGATCGCGCTGCCGGTCTTCGTGGTCGGCTTCGTGCTGCAGTGGCTGCTGGGTGTTCAGTGGGGCATCATCAAGCCCACCGTCTCCTCCGAGATGCGGTGGTCCGAGCTGATCGTGCCGGGCTTCGTGCTGGGCAGCGCGTCAGTGGCGTACATCGCCCGGGTGGCACGAACGAGCATCGCCGAGAACCGTCGCGCGGACTACGTGCGCACCGCCATCGCCAAGGGCCTGCCGATGCGCCGGGTGGTCGGCGTGCACCTGCTGCGCAACTCGCTCATCCCGGTGGTGACCCTGCTCGGTACCGACCTGGGTGCCCTGATGGGTGGCGCGATCGTCACCGAGGGAATCTTCGGCATCAACGGAATCGGCCGCCAGGTCTTCCGGGCGATCATCACCAAGGAAAGCGCCACGGTGGTAGGAATCGTGGTCGTCCTGGTGCTGGTCTATCTCGTGATGAACCTGCTGGTTGACCTGCTCTACGCCGCCCTGGACCCGAGGATCCGTTATGAGTGACCCGAGTACCGCATCGATCGTCAGTACCCCTGGCGCACACCCCACCGACTCCGCCGCACCCGCCACCGCGGGCCAGCCGCAGAGCAACGAGAAGCCGCGCGGCCTGCTCGCCGACGCCTGGCGGGATCTGCGGCGCAAGCCGCTGTTCTGGATCTCGGCCACGCTGATCGTGATCTTCCTGTTGATGGCGGCCTTCCCGGCGCTGTTCGCTCCGGGCGACGCGGTCAACGGCTCGCTGTCCCGCAGCCTCGACAAGCCGTCCGCCAATGGCTGGTTCGGCTACGACGTGCAGGGCCGCGACGTGTACGCCCGGGTCATCTACGGCGCACGGGCCTCGATCGTGGTCGCCGTGCTCTCCGTAATGGGCACCCTGCTCATCGGCGGAACCATGGGCATCATCTCCGGTTACCGCGGTGGCTGGGTGGACGCGCTGCTCAGCCGGATCGCCGACGTCTTCTTCGGTTTGCCCTTCGTGCTCGGCGCGATCGTCATCCTGACCACCTTCAACGGGTCGGGCGCCGGCAACAGCAAGGCCCAGATCATGGGCCTGGTGATCGCGTCACTGATCGTGCTGAGCTGGCCGGTCGTGATGCGGCTGATGCGCTCCTCGGTGCTCGCCACCAAGGAGGCCGACTACATCGTGGCGGCCCGCGCGCTGGGTGCCGGCACCGGCCGGATCATCCTCAAGCACCTGCTGCCGAACTGCCTGGCTCCGCTGCTGGTCTACGGCACGATCATGGTCGGCTCGTTCATCGGCGCCGAGGCCACCCTGTCCTTCCTGGGCGTCGGTCTGAAGTCGCCGGTGGTGTCCTGGGGCATCATGATCAGTGATGGGCAGCAGTTCGTCCGGGTCGCGCCGGGGCTGGTGTTCTTCCCCGCCGCGTTCCTCGTCACCGCAGTGCTGAGCTTCGTGATGCTCGGTGAGTCGGTCCGCGAGGCCCTCGATCCGAAACTCCGCTAGGGGAGATCCAGTTGTCCGACATTCTCGTGTCCGAGCAGTCAGCGCCGGGACCCGGCGGGTCCGGGCGTCCCTCCGGCCGCCTGCTCGAGGTCGACGACCTGCGGGTGGAGTTCCGTACCCGGGACGGCGTCGCAAAGGTCATCAACGGGGTCACGTACCACGTCGACGCGGGGGAGACCCTCGCCGTGCTCGGCGAGTCCGGCTCCGGTAAGAGCGTCACCGCGCAGACCATCATGGGCATCCTCGACACGCCGCCCGGCTTCGTCACCGGTGGGCAGGTCCGCTTCCACGGCAAGGACATGCTCCGCATGTCCGACGAGGAGCGCCGCCGCATCCGCGGCGAGGGCATCGCGATGATCTTCCAGGACGCGCTCTCCGCGCTGAACCCCGTCTTCACCGTCGGGTTCCAGATCGCCGAGCAGTTCCGGGTCCGGCGGGGCATGGGTCGCGCGGAGGCCAAGAAGCGCGCGATCGACATGCTCGACCAGGTCAAGATTCCGAACGCCAAGGGCCGGTTCAACAACTACCCGCACCAGTTCTCCGGTGGTATGCGGCAGCGCGCGATGATCGCGATGTCGCTGGCGCTCGACCCCGAGGTGCTGATCGCGGACGAGCCGACCACCGCCCTCGACGTGACCGTGCAGGCCCAGATCATGGACCTGCTGGCCGAGCTTCAGCGCGAGCGGCAGATGGGCATGATCCTGATCACCCACGACCTCGGCGTGGTCGCCGACGTCGCGGACCGGATCGCGGTCATGTACGCGGGCCGGATCGTCGAGGAAGCCGACGTGTACGAGCTGTACGCCAAGCCGGCGCACCCGTACACGCTGGGTCTGATCGACTCGATCCCGCGCCTCGACGAGAAGGGGCAGCAGCTCCGGACGATCAAGGGCCTCCCGCCGAACCTGATGAACATCCCGCCGGGCTGCCCGTTCAACCCGCGGTGCCCGATGGCTCAGCCGGTGTGCCGGGAGAAGGTCCCGCCGCTGCTGCAGGTCGGCCCCGCTCGGGCCAGCGCCTGCCACTTCGCCGAGGAGCTGGTGAACCGTGTCTGAGAACATCCTCGAGGTCAATGACCTGGTCAAGCACTACCCCGTCACGCAGGGTGTGGTGTTCAAGAAGACCGTCGGTCAGGTCAAGGCGGTCGACGGGGTCTCGTTCGGTCTGCGCGCCGGAGAGACCCTCGGTGTGGTCGGCGAGTCCGGCTGCGGCAAGTCGACGCTCGCCCGGGTGCTGATGAACCTGGAGAAGCCGACCGCCGGCAACGTGGTCTACAAGGGCCAGGACATCTCCAAGCTGTCCGGTGGGGCGCTGCGGCGTCTGCGCCGGCAGATCCAGCTGGTCATGCAGGACCCGTACACCTCGCTGAACCCGCGGATGACCGTCGGTGACCTGCTCGGCGAGCCGTTCGAGATCCACCCCGAGGTGGCGCCGAAGGGCAGCCGCCGGGCCAAGGTCCGCGAGCTGCTCGACCTGGTCGGGCTCAACCCGGAGCACATCAACCGGTACCCGCACCAGTTCTCCGGCGGTCAGCGTCAGCGCATCGGCATCGCCCGCGCGCTCGCGCTGCGGCCCGAGATCATCGTCTGCGACGAGCCGGTGTCGGCGCTGGACGTCTCCATCCAGGCCCAGGTCATGAACCTGCTGGAGCAGTTGCAGGGCGAGTTCGGCCTCTCGTACGTCTTCATCGCGCACGACCTGTCGGTGGTCCGCCACCTGTCGGACCGGGTCGCGGTGATGTACCTCGGCAAGATCGTCGAGATCGGCACCGAGGACGAGATCTACGAGCGTCCGACCCACCCGTACACCCAGGCTCTGCTCTCCGCGGTGCCGGTGCCGGACCCGACGCAGCGGCACAACAAGACGATCATCCGGCTCACGGGTGACGTGCCGTCGCCGATCAGCCCGCCCTCGGGCTGCCGGTTCCGGACCCGCTGCTGGAAGGCGCAGGACGTCTGCGCCGAGCAGGTCCCGCTGCTGGAGATCCGGCGGGACTCGGACCACCCGAGCGCCTGCCACTTCGCGGAGAAGCGCGAGATCGTCGCCACCCACGAGGTGTGAGTCACCGAAACCGCCTGCCGCCGTCACCACGACGACGGCAGGCGGTTTCGTCTGTTCGTGACCCGGGATCGGCCGCGCGGCGCACGGCAGACCACGCGGCGCACGGCAGACCACACGGCATCAGCGGGCCGTGGTCGCCAAGACGGGCGGTGGGGCCCAACAGGTAGCCGTGCCCCGGCTCACTGCGGCCCGGACGGCCTCACAGAGGCCCGCGGCCCGCGCGGAGCAGCAGCAGGGCCAGCTGGGTGCCGTCGGCGCCGAGCGCGACGCGGAAACGCTCCAGGATCTCCCGTTCCCGGGAAAGCACCAGGCGGGTCCCACCGGACGCCATCCGGGTCGCGCCGACCTCCTGGGACAACGCGGCCCGCTCCTGCCAGAGCGTGATCAACGCGTGGTCGATCTCGTCGATCCGTTCCCTGATCTGCACGATCCGCGCCGAGGCGGACGGCTCCTGGGTGCCGGTCTGCTGCTCGACCGGCTCGGCGTCCGCACCCGTCGGTGGTGTGGCCACCGCCGGCTCAGTCCCCTGCGCTGCGGGCTGCCCCGGTCGGATCGGGCTGCCGCTCTGCTCCATCACGTCTGTCATCATCGGGTACCTCTCGCAGTGTGGTGCCCGGTGCCCGGAACCTGGGACGGAAAAAGCCCCGGACTCCAGGAGCCCGGGGCTTTGCAGGTCTGAATCGATCAGGCGCGACCCACGGCAGCCGGACTCCCGGTGCCATAGTAAAAGTAGAAGCGCGCAGCGATCACGCCGTCGAGTATGCCCACGTCGTTGCCGGGTGCGCAAGCATTCCGCGTCGCGAAGGGCACCTGATACCCGCCGGAGGCTCCTCGCGTCCCGCTGGGCGTCGAGACGGCAGGCGATCGGGCAGGCGGCGGATACCCCCGGTTCCCTCGCCCGGTCGATGCCGTGGACAGGTCCACCGACAGGGCGGCCCGCTGCCACCGACGCGCCACAGCGTAGTGGGTTGGGCACCGACGGCGAGGTTGGTCGTGACCGCGGCCGGAACTGCGAGGGCAGTCGCCCCAGGGGTTGACGCGCAGGTTGGTCAATTGCATTCCTGCCTGAGGAACTTCGCAGGCCGTCACCGAATCAGGCTGGCTAACTCCGCCAGTCGCGCATATCGGCTTGCTGGCGATCGAATTGCTGCCGGCGACCGCGCGACCTCGGCCACACCTGAACAGGCGACCAAGATTGGATTGGTTCAGGTGGGAAACGGTCACCGTGGACATCGTCCATCCCGAACAATTGTCGGATCAATATTGCCGCGATGGTCTTTCGTGGCCATGATCGTTACCCGTGCAATGTGTATCGCTAAATTGCGTCGCTCGTCCATGCAATAGTCTGCGCCAGACTCCTGGTCCATGGTGCGCACACCCTGATGCTGGATCCAGCATTGGCCGTACCTGGACCGGGGTCATCGCAAATGCGACATCGGGTGCGGATGTGCCAACGGCACTGCCGAGTGCTATCCGCGTCTGTTTCCAACGTCAGGATCGAGCAACGACAGATACGGTGTGCGAAGCCGTTCTTGGCAAGCGGTGCCCGTGAATTCGCGCGAAGAGCTGGATCCAGTGGGAGCGTTGTTCGTGACGGCTGCTCCGGGCGAGTGCGGCTTCGACGGCGGCGACGGTGTGCAGCTCAGGCTGGGGAAGCGAAGCCATGGCAGCGACACCCTCGGCGGGACGAGCAAGCCCAGCTCAGTGGTCTTACTCGGGCTGGGGCTCGCTCGTCCCTATCGGAGCGGGGCCGCTAGTACATGAAGACTGCGGGGGTGTCGGGCCCGCCATCCTCGGCCATCACAAACCACGCGACCCTCTTGCTGTTCGTGGCCGTCTTACATCCCCCGCCGTAGCTGTCGCTGTAGTAGGTCTGAGTGCCGTCGGACAGAATGAACCAGGCCGTTACCTTTCGACCATCGTCTTCATTGTCACAAACCTGCTGAGAAGACGTGTAGTCGTTGTTGTTCGTGGCGCAGGCGCGGTCGGAGCCGTCGTATGCGCACTTGGTTGTCGCCGCCTGGGCTATACCAGGAACGGCGGCAAGCGTGAACAGGATGCCGAGCGCGGAAGCTCCTGCGGCGCGACGAAGCGTTTTCTTCAATTTTTCTCCCCGTGTGACAGGCCTGCGGAATGCGCAGGTTTGGCTGTGTGCTCAAGATCTTACATACGGCTATCGTGAGGGTCAATGCCCGTTGATGCCTCCGCGAGGGCCAGATTCGGCAGGCGCGCTTTGCAGGCATTGCCCGGTGTGGGGCGTGTCTAGCGGACACCAACTGATAATGCAAGGGTGCGGGTACGAGCTTGGCCATGCCGGACGAGTCAGGCCGGCTCTTTTGACCGAGTCGGACGGAACGATCTTCGGCACCCAAGGGCTCCGTCAGAGAACCCGGGCGGAACGAGCTGTGCGTGACGCAGGTTCCCAGCCGGCGCGCAGTCGGGAAGTGTCCGGGGGGCGGCATAGACTTGTCGGGCGATGCATCCTCTCTTCGACATCCCCGCGTCCCCGCCTGCGCCGGAGTCCGCGCCGGCCCGCCCGCACCGACCCGGGGCGGCCGCCACGCGCCTCGATCCGCAGCAGCTGCTCGCCGGGCTCAACGGGCCGCAGCGCGACGCCGTCAGCCATGCCGGCTCGCCGCTGCTGATCGTTGCCGGCGCCGGGTCGGGCAAGACCCGGGTGCTCACGCACCGGATCGCCTACCTGCTCGCCGCTCGGGACGTGCACCCCGGTGAGATCATCGCGATCACCTTCACCAACAAGGCCGCCGGCGAGATGAAGGAGCGCGTCGCCGCGCTGGTGGGCCCCCGGGCGCGCCTGATGTGGGTGTCGACGTTCCACTCGGCCTGCGTACGGATCCTGCGTGCCGAGCACGAGCACGCCGGCCTCAAGTCGACGTTCTCGATCTACGACGCGGACGACTCCCGCCGGCTGATGCAGTTGGTCACCCGCGAGCTGGATCTCGACCCGAAGCGCTACCCGGCGCGTGGGCTGGCCGCCCAGGTCTCCAACCTCAAGAACGAGCTGGTCGACCCGGAGCAGTTCGCGGCGCGGGCCACCGGGCCCAACGAGCGGGCCCTCGCGGAGGCGTACACGCTCTACCAGCGTCGGCTGCGTGAGGCACACGCCCTGGACTTCGACGACCTGATCATGACCACGGTCCACCTGCTCCAGTCCCACCCGCACGTCGCGGAGAGCTACCGCCGACGGTTCCGGCACGTGCTGGTCGACGAGTACCAGGACACCAACCACGCCCAGTACGTCCTGATCAAGGAGCTGGTGTCCGGCACCGACGGGCTGGAGCCCGCCGAGCTGTGCGTGGTCGGCGACGCCGACCAGTCGATCTACGCGTTCCGGGGTGCGACGATCCGCAACATCCTGGAGTTCGAACGGGACTTCACCGACGCGCGCACGATCCTGCTGGAGCAGAACTACCGCTCCACCCAGACCATCCTCAACGCGGCCAACGCGGTGATCGACCGCAACACCTCCCGCAAACCCAAGCGACTGTGGAGCGAGGCCGGCGCCGGCGAGCAGATCGTCGGCTACGTGGCCGACACCGAGCACGCCGAGGCCGACTGGGTGGCCCGGGAGATCGACCGGCTGGTCGACGCCGACGAGACCCGCCCCGGCGACGTCGCCGTCTTCTACCGCACCAACGCGCAGTCCCGCGTCTTCGAGGAGGTGTTCATCCGGGTCGGCCTGCCCTACAAGGTGGTCGGCGGGGTGCGCTTCTACGAGCGCAAGGAGGTCCGCGACGCTCTGGCGTACCTGCGTTCGGTGGTCAACGACGACGACACGGTGAGCCTGCGGCGGGTGCTCAACACCCCGCGCCGGGGGATCGGCGACCGCGCCGAGGCATGTGTCGAGGCGCTGTCCAGCCGCGACCGGATCTCCTTCGGCGCGGCGCTGCGCCGGGCCCGGGAGGCGCCGGGCATCTCCAGTCGGGCGGCCAACGGCATCGCGGACTTCGTGGCGCTCCTCGACGGCGCCCGCGAGTTGGCCGAGACCGGCACCCCGGAGGAGGTGCTGGAGGCGCTGTTGACCCGTTCCGGCTACCTCACCGAGCTGGAGGAGAGCCTCGACCCGCAGGACGCCGGCCGGGTCGACAACCTCCAGGAGCTGGTCAGCGTCGCCCGCGAGTACACCGAGCGGATCGAAGCGCTGGGCGAGGAGGGGGAGCGGGCCACCCTGGCCGGCTTCCTGGAGCAGGTGGCGCTGGTCGCCGACGCCGACCAGATCCCCTCCGACGACCCCGACCACCAGGGCGTGGTCACCCTGATGACGCTGCACACCGCCAAGGGGCTGGAATTCCCGGTGGTCTTCCTGACCGGGCTGGAGGACGGCGTCTTCCCGCACCTGCGCTCGCTGGGCGACACCCGCGAGTTGGAGGAGGAGCGCCGACTGGCGTACGTCGGTATCACCCGTGCCCGACAGCGGCTCTACATGTCCCGGGCGGTGACCCGCTCGGCGTGGGGGCAGCCGTCCTACAACCCGCCGTCGCGCTTCCTGGAGGAGCTGCCGACCGAGTTGGTGCACTGGGAGCGCACCGAAGGGTCGTACACCTCGTGGGCTGGCGGGGGCGGCGGCGTCGGTGGCCGCGCGGACCGCGCGCCCGGCACGCGTGGCAACTTCACCGGGGGCACGCCGAAGGCGGCCCAGTTGGCGCAGCGGCTCGGCGTGGACGCCAGCCGGCTGACCACCGCCAGTGAGCTGCCGCAGGGGCCGAAGGTGTCCGCGGGCGACCGGGTCAACCATCAGCGGTACGGGTTGGGGCGGGTGCTCGCCGTCGAGGGGCACGGCCCGGGTGCCCGCGCGCAGATCGACTTCGGCGACCAGACCATGTGGCTGGTGCTCCGGCACGCCCCGGTCGACAAGCTCTGACCCGGCGCCCAAGAGCGCACCAAATCAAGGAAAGAGTGGCCTCGCGTACCGCTGAGGCCACTCTTTCCTTGTTGTTGCGCCGGACCGCGTCCGGACCGCGTCCGGACCGCGTCCGGACCGCGCCAGGATGTCGCCTCAGCAGCCCAGGTCGACGCCGCGCGCCCGCATGAACGGGGCCGGGTCGATCTGGTTCCACATGCCCTGGTGCACCTCGAAGTGCAGGTGCGGGCCGGTGGCATCGCCGGTGGCGCCCTCGTAGCCGATGACCTGGCCGGCCTTGACCGCCTGGCCGACGGTGACCGCGATGCGGCTCTGGTGGGCGTAGTGGGTCAGGTAGCCGTTGCCGTGGTCGATGAAGACGGAGTTGCCGTACCCGTCGGAGGCGTCGCCGGCCTGGGTCACGGTGCCGGCGGCCGCTGCGTGGATCGGCGTACCGGAGGGCAGCGCCAGGTCGATCCCGGCGTGCAGGGTGCCCCAGCGCTGCCCGTAGCAGGACGTGACGGCTGCGCCCGGCATCGGGTCGACCCAGGCGGGCGTGGGCCTGGTGGTCTTCTTCGGCTTCGGCTTGGCCTTCGCGGCGGCCGTCTTCGCGGGGGCCGGGCTGGCGGTGACCGTCGACGGGCTGGGCGTCGGGCTGAGCGAGGGGGCGACCGGGGTGCTCGACTCACGGACCGAGCGGTCGGCCCGGCTCGCGCCCTCGGCCCGGGCCTGGGCGTCGAGGGAGACGGCGGCGGGTGCCGGGTGGTCGGTGCCACCGGTGGTGGCGACCGCGACGCCACCGAGGCCGAGGGCTACCAGAGCGGCGGCGCTGAGCACGATGAGGCGGTTCCGCCGGCCGGCGCGCTGCGGCTGCTCGGTGTGGAGGGCGTCGGGGGTGTTCTCGTTCTGGACGGGGCTGTCTTCCTGCACGGCGGACCTTCACAGTCGAGGGGCAACTTGACCTCGAAATACTGGTGTCGGACCGAGCCGGGGTGGGCGCAGGGACCGGGTGACCGCGCGGCGGGCGAAGTGATGGCTGCCCGGATATGACCCGTTCTACGGCGGTCTATCCGGAAAAGTGATCATGCAATGTGGTGTCACCGGTCACAATCGGCGATGTGACCCGGGATACATCCACCCGGCCGAGGGAACGAAAAACCGCCCGGATCGACAGATCCGGGCGGTCAACGGTCGTTACGCAATGTCAGGAGGCGGCTACCTCGCTGTAGATTGCCTCGACTTGCAGCTTGATGTCCACTCCGCGCTCCTGGAGGAACGGCACCGGGTCGATCGGCTGCCCCTTGACATGGATCTCCAGGTGCAGGTGGGTGCCGTACGCGTGGCCGGTCTGACCCACGAGGCCGAGCTGGTCGCCCGCCTTGATCTGCTGGCCTTCCTTGACGCTCACCGCGGAGGAGTGGCCGTAGATGGCCTCGCTGCCGTCGGCGTGCTGGACGATCACCGCGTTGCCGTACCCGCCGAACCAGCCGGCCTTGGTGACCAAACCGTCGTGGATCGCCACGTAGGGCGTGCCCTCGCCGGCGACCAGGTCCACGCCGGTGTGCAGCTTGCCCCAGCGCATCCCGTACGGGGAGTTGAAGTCGTAGCCCTGCAGCGGCAGCAGCCAGACCTCGGGCTCGGCGCTGTCCTTGCTGCGGCTGTCCCGGGAGGCGCGGTCGGCGTTGTCCGCACGGGCCGCTGCGTCCTGGCTGGTGACCGACGCCTGCTTGAGCTCGTCGAGGACCGTCGGGCTGACGTCCTTGGCGTCCGGCAGGGCGCTCGCGCCGAGGGCCACGATGCCGGCACCGACGAACGCGGTGGTGACGACAGCGGCGTAACGGCTGCGGGGTGGGGTGGGTACGCGGCGGCGACCGCGATATCGATCGGGCTCAGACGACAGGCGCTGGCGCACGCACACCCTCCGTTGTCGGGGTTCCGAAGCGGCCGGTGGCGTCCCCTGGAACTCCAGTGAAACGTCCGCTGACCGCGTCGTCACCCGTCCATGGACCTGATGACAACCGTGGACACGTTAGCCAACCGCCAGGCGAGTCACAAGCTAGACCGAAAAATTGGCGTGTCGATCTGTCCGTTTGCGTCCATGATTGTCATGCATCGCGACGCTGAACGGTGCCCCTGTCGCTGCCCGTTCGTCGCCGAGCGTGACCGTTCCGGCGGAGTCGTCCGGCTTGACTCCGAACGGCGCCGGGATGGTGTGCCCGGCGCTGCCAGCGGCGCGGCGGCGGCGAGGCCGGGGCGGGGACGGGTCGAAGCTCTCCGGGTTGCCAGGTGGACACGCCGGGTAACGGCCGGTGGCAGAGCCCGGATTTTCCGGGCCGGGCCCGCCGGGTTACCGTTCGTTAAGGTAAAGGCGGTCAAGCCGGTGAAAGGTGTGCGCTGATGAGCTCTCGTATTCGGGTCGTCGTCGCCAAGCCCGGCCTGGACGGCCACGACCGGGGCGCGAAGGTCGTCGCGCGCGCCCTGCGGGATGCCGGGATGGAGGTCGTCTACACCGGCCTGCACCAGACCCCCGAGCAGATCGTGGAGACCGCCATCCAGGAGGACGCCGACGCGGTCGGCCTGTCAGTGCTCTCCGGGGCGCACATGACGCTCTTCCGGCGGGTGCTGGAACTGCTCGGTGAGCGGGACGCCCGCGACATCGTCGTGTTCGGTGGCGGCATCATTCCGAACGGCGACATTCCCGAGTTGGAGAAGCTGGGCGTCGCGAAGATCTTCACGCCGGGCGCCACCACCCAGGCGATTGTCGAGTGGGTCCGACAGAACGTGGCCCAGCCGGTTTCCTGAGGCACGCCGATCGCTGCGTCACCGAATTCTGGGCACGGGGGAGGGGCCGGACGCACCCCTCACACGTCCGGCCCCTCTATGCACGATGCCCCGCCGCCACCCCTCGACCGACAGGGCATCGGCCGTATCCCGTCATTGCGCTGTTCAGCGCTCCGACATCTGACTCAACGACGCCCCCACGGCAGGGTTACGCAAGCCGGACAACATCGCCCGGACGGTGGATGCCACCCGGGTCATGGCCGGAAACCGGCCACACCTGATGTCCGGTTGTGCATTACCGCACACCGTGCACCCGCTCGGTTGCCGGTGGTGCCGACCTCGCTAGGCTGCGGCCAATGGCCTGTTTCAACTGATGACAGGCGTCAAACTGTTTTCTGAACGCTGGTGGCGGCGCGACGGCGCGCCGCGGAGACGGGACGGGACGCGCAATCGTGGACCTGTACGAGTACCAGGGGCGGGACCTGTTCGAGCGGCACGGCTTGCCCGTGCTGGCCGGCGGCGTCGCCACTACCCCGGAAGAGGCCCGCGCGATCGCCGAACGCCTTGGCGGCCGTGTGGTCGTCAAGGCGCAGGTAAAGGTCGGCGGCCGAGGTAAGGCCGGCGGCGTCAAGCTGGCCGAGGGCCCGGATGAGGCGGTGGCCCGTGCCACCGACATCCTCGGCATGGACATCAAGGGTCACACCGTCCACAAGGTCATGATCACGGTGACCGCGGACGTGGCCGAGGAGTACTACTTCTCGTACCTGCTCGACCGGGCGAACCGCACCTTCCTCTGCATCGCCAGCGTCGCCGGCGGCATGGACATCGAGCAGGTCGCCGCCGAGACCCCCGACAAGGTCGTGAAGGCCCCGATCGACGCCGTGAAGGGCGTGGACGAGGCCAAGGCCCGCGAGATCGTGACCGCCGCCGGCTTCCCGGCCGAGGTCGCCGACCAGGTGGTCGAGATCGCCGTCGGCCTGTGGCAGGCGTTCGTCGCCGAGGACGCCACCCTGGTCGAGGTCAACCCGCTCGCCAAGAACGGCGACGGCCGGATGCTCCTGCTCGACGCCAAGATCAGCCTGGACGAGAACGCCGCGTTCCGGCACCCGGACCACGAGGCGCTGGTCGACCAGGCCGCCGTGGACCCGCTGGAGCAGGCCGCCAAGGCCAAGGACCTCAACTACGTCAAGCTCGACGGCGAGGTCGGCATCATCGGCAACGGCGCGGGTCTGGTCATGTCGACCCTCGACGTGGTCGCGTACGCCGGTGAGCGGCACGGCAACGTCAAGCCGGCCAACTTCCTCGACATCGGCGGCGGCGCGAGCGCCGCGGTGATGGCGAACGGGCTGGAGATCGTGCTCTCCGACCCGGCCGTGAAGAGCGTCTTCGTCAACGTCTTCGGCGGCATCACCGCCTGCGACGAGGTCGCCAACGGCATCATCCAGGCGCTGGCCCTGCTGGAGCAGCGCGGCGAGCAGGTCACCAAGCCGCTCGTCGTCCGTCTCGACGGCAACAACGCCGAGGCTGGCCGGGCCATCCTGGACAGCGCGAACAACCCGCTCGTGCAGCGGGTGGACACCATGGACGGTGCGGCCGAGCGGGCCGCCGAGCTGGCAGCTGCGGGGGTCTGATCATGGCTATCTGGCTGACCAAGGACTCGAAGGTCATCGTCCAGGGGATGACCGGTTCCGAGGGTTCCAAGCACACCCGGCGGATGCTGGCCGCCGGCACCAACGTGGTCGGTGGCGTCAACCCGCGCAAGGCGGGCCAGACTGTCGACTTCGACGGCACCGAGCTGCCGGTCTTCGCGTCCGTGGCGGACGCGATGGCCGAGACCGGGGCCGACGTCACCGTCATCTTCGTGCCGCCGCAGTTCACCAAGGCCGCCGTGGTCGAGGCGATCGACGCCACGATCCCGCTGGCCGTGGTGATCACCGAGGGCGTCCCGGTGCACGACACCGCGTCGTTCTGGGCGTACAACGTGGCGCAGGGCGAGCGGACCCGGATCATCGGGCCGAACTGCCCGGGCATCGCCTCGCCGGGCGCGTCCAACGCCGGCATCATCCCGGCCGACATCACCGGCTCCGGCCGGATCGGCCTGGTCAGCAAGAGCGGCACGCTGACCTACCAGATGATGTACGAGCTGCGCGACATCGGTTTCTCCACCTGCGTCGGCATCGGCGGTGACCCGATCATCGGGACCACCCACATCGACGCCCTCGCGGCGTTCGAGGCCGACCCGGAGACCGACGCCATCGTCATGATCGGTGAGATCGGTGGCGACGCCGAGGAGCGGGCCGCCGAGTTCATCAAGGCCAACGTCACCAAGCCGGTGGTCGGCTACATCGCCGGCTTCACCGCTCCGCCCGGCAAGACCATGGGTCACGCCGGGGCGATCATCTCCGGCTCGGCCGGTACCGCCGAGGCGAAGCAGGCGGCGCTGGAGGCCGTCGGCGTCAAGGTCGGCAAGACGCCGACCGAGACCGCGAAGCTGATGCGGGAGATCATGTCCGGCAGCTGAGCCGGTCAGGCAATACGAAGGGGGTCGACCGGTCACGGTCGACCCCCTTCGGCGTACGCCCGCTCCGCGCTGGTCAGTCGTTGTTCCAGAACGGGTAGTTGCCGGTCGAGCGCAGGATCGCCCCGCCGATGATGTTGATCACGCCGAACGCGATGGCGAGGTAACCGAGCAGCGGCGACTGCCCGTACCGCCGGGCGTCGCGGATGGACAGGTAGCCGAAGACGATGCCGAAGATGCCGCAGCAGATCAGCCCCAGCACGATGCCCAGCACGCCCCAGAGGGTGGTTCGGTCGCGTCCCTGGGCCGGTGGTGGCGGGGGAGGCGGGTATGGCGTCGTCACAGCGTCCTCCGAGCGGTCATGGGCGACGTGCCGGCCCGGACCGCGACCGGCGGGCCCGTCCCGGGTGGTGGCGACTCGCGCCCCCTCAGGGCCGAGGCTAGACCGGCCCGGGTGGGCAGGACGTCGGTTCGGTGAACTCGCCGACCTCAGGAGGGGTTAACGGACTGCCACCGCCCGCGCGACGTGCCAGAGTAGAGCGGATGTCCCCCGTCACCCCTGACCGTCCCAGCCGTTCCGGCGGTGTGAGCGCCGACGACCGGCCGGTCGACCGTGCCGCACCGGCCCGGCGGGTGCCCGTGCCCCGCGCGGGCGGGTCGCCGCGCGGTCGGGCGCCGTTGCCCGTCGCCGCCGGGGTGGCCGCCTGCTGGGCCGCCCTCACCTCGTACCTGCCGGTCGCCATCGTGCTCGGCCTGGTGCAGCTCGGCGCGGATGGCACCACCCTGACCGGCACCCTGCGCACCGCGCTGGCCGGCTGGCTGCTCGGGCACGGCGTGCCGCTGCACACCGAGACCGGGCCGCTCGGGCTCGCCCCGCTGGCGCTGACAGTGCTCGCGCTCTGGCGGCTGACCCGTGCCGGCGTGCACGTCAGCCGCGCGATCGGTGCCCGCGACACCCGCTCACCGCGCCGGGCACTGCTCGCCGCGGTCGCGGTCGGTGTCGCGTACGCGCTGCTCGGCGCGCTCGCGGCGGTGCTGGTCGGCACGGGTGGGCCGAATGTGTCGCTGATCCGGGCGGGTGCCACGTTCGCGGCGGTCGGCACACTCGCCGCGCTGGTCGGCGCGGTCCGGATCACCGCCGTGACCCGCCTGCTCGTCACCCGGCTTCCGGGCCCGGTGCGCGACGGCGTTCGCACCGGCCTGGTGGCCGGGCTGCTGCTGCTCGGCGCGGGCGCGGGTGCGGCCGGCCTGGCGGTGGCCACCGGCGGCGGCGACGCCGCCGACATGATCGGGGCGTACCGGACCGGGGTCGCCGGGCAGGCCGGCATCACCCTGGTCAGCGTCGCGTACGCGCCCAACGCGGCGGTCTGGTCGACCAGTTACCTGCTCGGGCCGGGGTTCGCGGTCGGGACCGACACCGCGGTCCGTACCAGCGAGGTGTCGGTCGGCGCGCTGCCGGCCGTGCCGCTGCTCGCTGGCCTGCCGCGCGGCCCGGTGGACGGCTTCGGCGCCCTGTTGCTCGCGGTGCCGGTGCTGGCCGGGATGGTCGCCGGTTGGCTGCTCGCCCGGCGGGTGGCTCGACTCGCCGCGCCGGAGCGGGCTGCGCAGCGCTGGGCCGAGTTGCTGGCGCCGGCGGTGCTGGCCGGGCCGGTGGCCGGGGTGGTGCTCGGTGCGGCCGCGGCGGTCTCCGGCGGTCCGCTCGGTGCCGGCCGGCTGTCCCAGGTCGGGCCGGTGGGTTGGCAGGTCGGGGCGGTGGCGGCCGGTGTCATCGCGGTCGGCGCGCTGCTCGGCGCCGCCGCCACCCGGGCGCTGACCCGCAGGCCCGCGCAGTAGAGTCGCCGCCCGTGCGCTGAACGGCGGTCCCGCGCGGTGGACGAGCGCGGGGCGCCCCGGGCGAACCCGGAACGCCCCGTCGAATCCGAGCCCGTCAGGGCTGGGCGGGCAGGTTGACGTTCAGCACGACGCTCAAGATGATCGAGATGATGCCGAGCGCGACGCCGACCGCACCACAGATCAGACCGGCCTTGGCCTGACCGGCGTTGCTGGCCTGCCCCTGGGCAGCCTTCTGCTTGCCCAGGTAGCCGGTCACCAGGGCCCCGATGCCGACCGGAATGCCCAGGATGGCGCAGCAGGCCAGAGGGATCGACGCGATACCGAGGATCAGCGCCACCAGGCCGAGGGTGTTGTTCTGCCCCTGTGCCTGCGGGTACCCGGCGTTCGGGTAGGTCGGGCTGGCGCCGTACGGGGGCTGCTGCTGCGCGTACGGGTCCTGGTGTGGCGGCTGCTGACCGTACGGCTGGCCCGAGGTGGGCTGCTGACCGTACGGGGCCTGCGGCGCGGCGTACGGGTCCTGCGGCTGCTGACCGTACGGCTGGCCGGAGGTGGGCTGCTGGCCGTACGGGGCGGCCGGCGGCTGGGGAGCGGTCGGGTCCTGGTTGGGCTGCTGGCCGTACGGGTCCTGACCGGGGTTACCGGGCTGCATTCGAGAAGCTCCTTGGACTGGTTCCGTCAGTTGGTGCTCTTTGTTTCCATCCATGATCGCGGTCAGTCCTCCCAAAGCCCAGTACAGCGACAGGACGACATACCTCCCAAAGCAGGCAAAAGGGCCTTGTCGACCGCTTCGTGTGCCGGATCAGGGGCGGTGTGTGGGCCGGTGCGGCGTTCGGCCCGAGCGAGCGGCAGCGTATCGGGTCGACGCACGTCGGCACTGTCGAAGATCGGCGCACCGCCCGGTCGAAGGGCGTCCCTGACCTGCCCGATAGGGTGGCCCGGTGACCGAGCCCGCGCCTGTCGCCCGCATCGTCGTCCTCATCTCCGGCTCCGGAAGCAACCTTCAGTCGCTGCTGGATGCCGCCGCCGACCCCGCGTACGGCGCACAGGTCGTCGCGGTCGGCGCGGACCGCGACGGCATCGCGGGCCTGGACCGGGCCGACGCCGCGGGGGTGCCGACTTTCGTCGAGCGGGTCCGCGACCACGACACCCGGGAGGACTGGGACCGCGCGCTCACCGCGCACGTCGCGAAGCACCAACCCGACCTGGTCATCTCCGCCGGTTTCCTCAAGCTGGTCGGCCCGCACTTCCTCGCCGCGTTCGGCGACCGCTACCTGAACACCCACAACACGCTGCTGCCGGCGTTTCCCGGCATCCACGGCCCGCGTGACGCGCTCGCCTACGGCGTGAAGCTCACCGGAGCCACCCTCTTCTTCGTCGACGCCGGCATGGACACCGGGCCGATCGTCGCGCAGGTAGCGGTGCCGGTGCTGGACGACGACGACGTCGACACGCTCACCGAGCGCATCAAGGAAGCCGAGCGGCGCCAGCTCGTCGAGCAGGTCGGTCGGCTGGTCCGCGAAGGCTGGACCATCACCGGAAGGAAGGTCACGGTTCCGTGAGTCCCACTCAGGACGGGCGCCGCCCGATCAGGCGGGCGCTGGTCAGCGTCTACGACAAGACCGGGCTGGTCGAGCTGGCTCAGGCCCTGCACGCGGCCGGTGTGGAGATCGTGTCCACCGGCAGCACGGCGGGCACCATCGCCGCCGCCGGGGTGCCGGTGACGCCGGTGGAGACGGTGACCGGGTTCCCCGAGGTGCTCGACGGCCGGGTGAAGACCCTGCACCCGAAGGTGCACGCGGGTCTCCTCGCGGACCTGCGGAAGGACACGCACGTGGCGCAGCTCGACGAGCTGGGCGTGGCGGCGTTCGACCTGCTGGTCTCCAACCTCTACCCCTTCCAGGCGACCGTCGCCTCCGGCGCCGACGTCGAGGAGTGCGTGGAGCAGATCGACATCGGTGGCCCCGCCATGGTGCGGGCCGCCGCCAAGAACCACGCCTCGGTCGCCGTGCTCACCGACCCGGCCGGTTACCCGGCGCTGCTCGGCGCGCTCAGCGAGGGGGGCTTCACCCTGGCCCAGCGTCGTGCGCTGGCCGCCCGGGCGTTCGCCGACATCGCCGAGTACGACGTCGCGGTGGCCCAGTGGTGTGCCCGGGAGCTGGCACCCGCCGACGACTGGTGGCCGCAGTTCGCGGGGCTGGCGCTGCGTAAGTCGACAGCGCTGCGCTACGGCGAGAACCCGCACCAGCCGGCCGCGCTCTACACCGACCCGGACGCCCCGGCCGGGCTGGCCCAGGCCGAGCAGCTGCACGGCAAGGAGATGTCCTACAACAACTACGTCGACGCCGACGCCGCCTGGCGGGCCGCGAACGACTTCGCCGACCAACCGGCGGTGGCGATCATCAAGCACGCCAACCCGTGTGGCATCGCGGTCGGCGCGGACGTCGCCGAGGCGCACCGCCGGGCGCACGCCTGCGACCCGGTGTCGGCGTTCGGCGGCGTCATCGCGGTCAACCGCTCGGTCTCGGTCGAGCTGGCCCGGCAGGTCGCCGAGATCTTCACCGAGGTGGTGGTCGCCCCCGGCTTCGACGAGGGCGCGGTCGAGGTGTTGCAGGGCAAGAAGAACATCCGGCTGCTGCGAGCACCGGCCTGGACGCCGGCGCTGGTGGAGTTGCGGCCGGTGACCGGTGGCGTGCTGGCCCAGGTCGCCGACCGGGTGAACGCCCCCGGTGACGACCCGGCGAGTTGGCAGTTGGCGACCGGCGAGGCCGCCGACGAGGAGTTGCTGCGGGACCTCGCCTTCGCCTGGCGGGCGGTCCGCGCGGTGAAGAGCAACGCGATCCTGCTCGCCAAGGACGGTGCCACCGTCGGCGTGGGTATGGGTCAGGTCAACCGGGTCGACTCGGCGCAGCTCGCGGTCACCCGCGCCGGCGCCGACCGGGCCCGCGGCTCGGTCGCCGCCTCGGACGCGTTCTTCCCGTTCGCCGACGGCCCGCAGATCCTCATCGACGCCGGCGTCCGCGCCATCGTGCAGCCCGGCGGCTCCATCCGCGACGAAGAAGTCATCGAAGCGGCAAAGAAGGCCAACGTCACGATGTACCTGACCGGTACCCGCCATTTCTTCCACTAACCCTGGGTTGATCATGGGGTTGACGGGCGACAGGCCGGACGAAACGGCCCGTCAACCTCATGATCACCGTCGTGGGCGGGGTCAGGCTGCGGTGGTTGGGCGGAGTTCGGCGAAGTGGCAGGCGGACGGGTGGGGGTCGGCTGCCCGGGGGACCGTTTGCGGGTCTTCGACGGCGCAGATGTCCTGGGCCTTCCAGCAGCGGGTCCGGAAATGGCACCCGCTCGGCGGGTCGGCCGGGCTGGGCACGTCGCCGACCAGCCGGATCATGTTGCGCTGGTCGCGGGCCTCCGGGTCCGGCACCGGCACGGCAGAGAGCAGAGCCTGGGTGTACGGGTGGGTGGCCCGCTCGTAGATCTCGTCCTCGGTGCCGATCTCGACGATCCGACCGAGGTACATCACCGCGACGCGGTCGGCGATGTGCCGCACCACGGACAGGTCGTGCGCGATGAAGATGTACGAAAGCCCCAGCTCGCCCTGTAGCTGCTTGAGCAGGTTGATCACCTGGGCCTGGATGGAGACGTCGAGCGCCGACACCGGCTCGTCGCAGACGATCACCTCGGGCTTCAGCGCGAGGGCACGGGCGATGCCGATGCGCTGACGCTGACCGCCGGAGAACTGGTGCGGATACCGGTTGATGTGCTCCGGGTTGAGCCCGACCAGGTCCAACAGCTCCTGGACCCGCTTGGCCTTGCTGCCCTTCGGAGCGGCATCCGGGTGGATCTCGAACGGCTCGCCGATGATGTCGCCGACGGTCATCCGCGGGTTCAGCGAGGTGTACGGGTCCTGCATCACCATCTGCATGTTGCGGCGCAGCCGGCGCAGCTCGCCCCCGGAAGCCTTGAACAGGTCCTTGCCCTCCAGTGTGGCGCGTCCGGAGGTGGGCGTCTCCAACCGCATCAGCAGCCGGGCGAGGGTGGACTTGCCGCAGCCGGACTCGCCGACCACGCCGAGCGTCTCGCCCCGACGCAGCTCGAAGCTCACCCCGTCGACGGCCTTCACCGCCCCGATCTGCCGCTGGAACAGCACGCCCTGAGTGATCGGGAAGTGCTTCACCAGGTTGTCGACGGAGAGGATGGTCTCGCCGCGGACCTTGGTGGGGTTAGCGGGCGACGCTGTCATCACGGACCTCCTGCGCGAAGTGGCAAGCGCTGGTCCGGCCGTCGCCGAGGACCAGGTCGTGCGGCACCTCGTCCACGCAGACCTGCTGGACGTAGGGGCACCGGGGGTGGAACGGGCAGCCGGACGGGATGCGCATCAGGTTCGGCGGCAACCCCTTGATCGTCGACAGTTCCTGGCCGCGAACGTCCAGGCGCGGGATCGACTCCAACAACCCCTTCGTGTACGGGTGGGCGGGCGCCTTGTAGAGCGAGCGGACGTCGGCGTGCTCGACGATCCGGCCGGCGTACATGACCGCGATCCGGTCCGCGACACCGGCGACCACACCCAGGTCGTGGGTGATCAGGATCATCGCCATGTTGAGTTCCCGGCGCAGGTCGGCCAGCAGGTCCATGATCTGGGCCTGCACTGTCACGTCGAGGGCCGTGGTGGGCTCGTCGGCGATCAGCACCTTCGGGTCCAGCGCCAACGCCATGGCGATCATGACGCGCTGCCGCATGCCGCCGGAGAACTGGTGCGGGTAGTCGCCGATCCGCTTGGCGGCACCTGGGATCTTGACCAGATCCATCAGTTCGACGGCACGACGTCGAGCGTCGGCTCGCGACATGCCGGCGCGCTGGCGCAGCGTCTCGCCGATCTGCCAGCCGACCGGGAAGACCGGGTTGAGGGCGGAGAGCGCGTCCTGGAAGATCATCGCGATCTCCTTGCCGCGTACCTGCCGCCGCTGCTCCTCGGAGTGGGTGAGCAGGTCCTCGCCCCGATAGAGGATCTGGCCGGAGCGGACGAACGCGGGCGGGGTGTCCAGGATGCCCATGATCGCCTGGGCGGTGACCGACTTACCCGAGCCGGATTCGCCGAGCACGGCAAGGGTCTCGCCGGCGTCCAGGTGGTACGACACACCGTTGATCACCCGGGCGACGCCCTCGTTGGTGCGGAACTCGACGTGCAGGTCCCGCAGCTCCAGCAGGTGACCGCCCTCGGGTGTGGCGGAGGCGGGAGTTGGATTGACGGTCATGATGTTCTCACCGCAGCTTCGGGTCGAAGGCGTCACGGATCGCGTCGCCGAGCATGATGAACGCCAGCACGGTCAGCGCGAGGAAGGCCGACGGGACGATCAACGGGGTGGCCGCCTCCCGCATGTGGATCCGGCCGGTGTCGATGTCCTGCCCCCACGAGATGGTGGGCGCCTTCAGGCCGATGCCGAGGAAGGAGAGCGTCGCCTCGGCCGCGATGAACGAGCCGAGCGCGATGGTCAGTACGACGATTGCCGGGGCCAGCGAGTTCGGCAGGATGTGCCGCCACATGATCCGGCTGTTGCCGGCACCGAGCATCCGGGCCGCCGCCACGTAGTCCTGCTCCTTCGCGGTGATCACCGAGGACCGGACCACGCGGGCGGCGGTGGTCCAGCCGAGGAGGGCCAACACGAAGACGACAGCGCCGATCCGAGCCCACTGGTTGTCGCTGGACACCCGCTTGAGCAGCACGATCGCGGCCAGCAGCAGCGGAATGCCGAGCACCACGTCGATCACCCGGGAGAGCACCGCGTCGACCCAGCGGCCGAAGTAACCGGCCAACATGCCGACCACCAGCGCGATGATTCCGGTGCCGAGCGCGGCGAGCGCGCCGACCAGCAGCGATGCCCGGGTGCCGTAGACCGCCCGGGAGTACGTGTCGCAGCCCTGGAAGTCGTACCCGAAGATGGCCCCGCCGGACGGCCCGGCGTGCTGCCGGGAGAGCAGGCAGTCGTTCGGGCTGTTGGCCGTGAAGACCCCGGGCAGCAGCGCCATCAGGGTGAAGACGACGACCAGCGCCAGCGAGATCCAGAAGATCGGGTTGCGGCGCAGGTCGCGCCAGGCGTCCCCGGCCAGGCTGCGGGGCTTGTTCGCGGCGCCGACCTGGTTGGGTGTGCCCGGCTCCCCCGAGGGGCCACGTCGCGCGGCCTGGTTCTCGGTGGCCGCCACAGTCTCAAAGTCACTCATGCCTGCACCTCGCTGCGCTCGGCGCCGGCATGGTCGCTGCGCTCACTCATAGCGGATCCTCGGGTCGAGTACGGCGTACAGGACGTCCACCACCAGGTTCGAGACCAGGTAGACCACGACGAGCACGCTGACGATGCCCACCACCAGGGGGCCGTCCTCGGTGCGGATGCCGCGGAAGAGGTTGAAGCCCACGCCGGGGATGTTGAAGACGCCCTCGGTGATGATCGCGCCGCTCATCAGGTTGCCCAGTTCCACACCGAGGAAGGTGACCACCGGGATCAGCGAGTTGCGCAGCACGTGGACGATGACGATGCGCCGCTTGACCAGGCCCTTGGACCGGGCGGTCCGGACGTAGTCCGCGCGCAGGTTCTCCGCCACCGAGGCCCGGGTGAGTCGTAGGGCGGTGGCCAGCGACAGCGAGCCGAGCACGATGCCCGGTAGCAGGAGCGCGTAGAACGTCGGGTCGGAGCCGGCGGTGGGTGGGAAGAGCTGCCACTTGACGCCCAGGAAGTACTGCGCCAGCGGTGCCAGCACGATGGTCGGGATGCCCAGCACCAGCAGGGTCAGCACCAGCGTCGAGTTGTCGAAGATGCTGGCCCGGCGGATGCCGGCGAGGACCCCGGCGGTGACACCGAAGATGATCGCCACGGCGAGCGCGATGAGCGCGAGCCGCACGGTGACCGGCCAGGCCTGCTGGAGGATGTCACCGATGCTCCGACCGGTGAGCGACTCGCCCAGGTTGCCCTGGAGCAGGTCCTTCACGTAGTCGAAGTAGCGGTAGAAGAAGCCGCCGACGCCCGTCTGATCCAGGTTGTACTTCTCGGTGAGGTAGGCCCGCTGCGCTGGCGTCACCGGCCGTTCGCCGGCGAGCGCCTGGATCGGGTCGCCCTGCCCGGCGAATGTCAGCGCGTAGACGATCAGGGTGGTCCCGAAGAACGCCAGGACCATCTGCAGTAGGCGCCGCAGGATGTAGCGGAACATGCTTAGCAGTCTCTCCGGAAATGTGCGAAAGGGTCGCAGGACGGCATCTCTGGTCGTACCCGAAATATCCGAGACGTGCCGTCCGGCCCGGGGGAGCCGGCGCCACCGACGCCGGGTCCGCTGCTGCGGCCCGGCCCCGGTGGCGCGGTCGGGGCCACCCGGGCATCGTCGCCCGGGTGGCCCGCACCATGGTCAGCTCAGTTGGCTGCTTCGATCTTGACGAGGTTGACCCGCTGGAACAGGTCCATCTCCACGTTCTTGACCTTGGACGAGTGGCCGAACACGTTCTCGCCGAAGCGGAGCGGGATCACCGGCATGTCCTTGGCCAGGATGTCCTCCGCCTGCTGGTACTTGGCGATCGCCTCGTCCTGCGTCTTGGCGGCGGAACCCTCCTTGACCAGCTTGTCGAACTCCGGGTTGCTGTAGCCGTAGTAGTTCGACGAGCCGTTCGTGCTGTACAGCGGGCCGAGGTAGTCCTCCATGGTCGGGTAGTCCATGACCCAACCCATCCGGAACGCACCCACCGGCGTCTTCTTCTCGACCTTGGTCAGCAGGTCGGCGAACTTCGGCTCGACCGAGCCGACCGCGTCCACGCCCAGGTTGGTCTTGAGCTGGTTGACCGTGGCGTCGACCCAGTCCTTGTGCCCGCCATCGCCGTTGTACGAGATGACGATCTTCGACGGACCACCGGCGGCCTGGTAGAGCTTCTTGGCCTCGGTCGGGTTGAACTCTGCGGCCTTGCCCGCGGTGTCCTCCCGGTAGCCCGGCAGGACCGGCGCGACGAAGGAGCGCGCCGACGTCTGCGAACCCTTGAAGACCGACTTGGTGATCTCGTCACGGTCGATCGCCATCGAGATGGCCTTGCGCACGTCCGGGTTGCTGTAGTCCTTGTCGAACGTCGGGAACGCGAGGAACTGGAACGACGACATCGGGCTGGTCTTGTACCGGTCACCCAGGTCGCTCGGCGCGGTGCTCAGGCTCTCGGTCGGGATCGTGGGCAGCACGTCCAGGTTGTCCGCCAGGACGTCCGCGTAGGCCGCGGTGAGCTGCTGGTAGATCCGGAACTCGATGTTCTTGACCTTGGGCTTCTCGCCCGGGTACGCGTCGTAGCGCTCGACGTCGATCTTGCTGTCGTGCTGCCAGGTGCCCTTCATCTTGAAGGGGCCCTGCCCGATCGGCGCCTGCTCGTAGGAGTCCTTGAGCACGCCCGGAGCCGAGAACGCGGCGTCCGGCATCGGGAAGAACGCGTTGTAGCCCAGCGTCGTCTTGAAGTCGATGTACGGCTCGGAGAGCGTCGCGGTGAAGGTGAGGTCGTCGACCTTCTTCAGTCCGGACATCTCCTTGGCCTTCGGCTCCTTGCCCTGCAGGTCGGCGTAACCGGAGATCTTCTCGAAGAAGGGGTTGGTGTCCTGACCGTTCGGGGCGTACGCGCCGTAGTTCCAGGCGTTGATGTAGTTCTGGGACGTGACCTTCTCACCGTTGTGGAAGGTGTAGCCGTCCTTGATCTTGATCGTCCAGACCTTGTTGTCGGACGAGGTGATCGACTGCGCGGCGACCTCGTACGGCTTGTTCTGGGCGTCGTAGTCGACGAGCGGACTGAACAGGCCGGCGATCACCTGCGAACCGGACGTCTCGGTGGTGTTGGTGGGAACCAGGTGCTTCGGCTCGGCGATCTGAATGCTGACCACCGAACTGTCGCTGCCACCGGATCCACCGTCTCCGCCGCTGCCGCAGGCCGCGAGGCCCAGCGTCACCGCGAGCGGGAGGGCGGTCCAGGCGGCGAGTCTACGAACTCGCATTGAGCCTCCTCATCTCCTCACGCTGCGCAGTCAGGCCCGACGCTGGGTTACGCTGCGCAACAAGCGGTAACGGTAGGTCGGCGACGGGCCTTCGACAACGACGCGGTTGCGGGTGGGTAACGGTCCGGGGTTGCCTCACTTGTCGGAGGCGAGCGAATCTGCTACTCCAAACCAGGCTTATCGACGTTGATCTGCGGAAATTGCGATGGCTGACGACGTGCTTGCCCCCGCCCGGCTGTCTGGGTGCGGCCTGGGGTGGGCGTCCCGTCTCCGTTGGGCTGGCCCGGCCTGTCTGGTTCGACCGTGATCGAACCCACAAATTGTTACTGAAAGTGACTAGCAACACCTCACAGACAGTGACTCCAGCGGCGCTCACCCCACCCTGGCCCGGCCCGTCCGGTGGCCGCCCCGCCGCACAGCGCGGCGGACGGCCCGAGCGAGGTCGTCGGATTCGCGGGCGGTGGCCGTGAGACGATCTGGTCGTGACGGCGACGCTTCTGGACGGCAAGGCAACCGCAGCGGAAATCAAGGACGAGCTGCGCATCCGGGTGAAGGCACTCGCGGAACGCGGCATCACCCCCGGGCTCGGCACGGTCCTGGTCGGTGCGGACCCGGGCAGCCAGGCGTACGTCAACGGCAAGCACCGCGACTGCGCCGAGGTGGGCATCGCCTCGATCCGCCGCGAACTGCCGGCCGACGCCACCCAACAGCAGGTCGACGACGTACTGGCCGAGCTGAACGCCGACCCGGCGTGCCACGGCTACATCGTTCAGCTGCCGCTGCCGGCCCACCTCGACACCCAGCGGGTGCTTGAGTTGATCGACCCGGACAAGGACGCCGACGGCCTGCACCCGGTCAACCTGGGTCGCCTCGTGCTCGGCTACGACGGTCCGCTGCCGTGCACACCGCGCGGCATCGTCGAGCTGCTCCGCCGGCACGACGTGGCGCTGCGCGGGGCCACCGTCGCGGTGGTCGGTCGCGGCAACACTGTTGGCCGACCGCTCGGCCTGCTGCTCACCAGGCGCAGCGAGAACGCCACGGTCACCCTCTGCCACACCGGCACCCTCGACCTGGCCTCGCACACCCGGGCCGCGGACATCGTCATCGTCGCGGCCGGCGTACCGGGTCTGCTCACCGCCGACATGATCAACCCCGGCGCGGTGGTGGTGGACGTCGGCATCACCCGCGTGATCGGCGCGGACGGCAAGGGCCGCTACACCGGCGACGTGGACCCGGAGGTGGCCGAGACGGCCGGCGCGCTGGTCCCCATGCCCGGCGGTGTGGGCCCTATGACCCGGGCCATGCTGCTCACCAACGTCGTCGAGCGCGCCGAGCGCGGCTGACCCGCACCCCGGCAGCGCCGAACCAGGACGGCGGTGACGTTCACCCCATCCCGGCGATGGCCGCCGCCCCTGGCCTGATCGGTGCCAGGATGACTGATACGGTCCGGAAAACCGACTGGTATCAGGGAGTGGGACGACCATGGGTAAGAAGGTCACTGTCGTCGGGGCTGGCTTCTACGGCTCCACCACCGCACAGCGCCTGGCCGAGTACGACGTCTTCGACACCGTAGTGATCACCGACATCGTGGAGGGCAAGCCCGCGGGCCTCGCGCTCGACCTCAACCAGTCCCGGGCCATCGAGGGCTTCGAGACCAAGGTGGTCGGCGTGACCACCGGTCCCAACGGTGAGGGCTACGAGAGCATCGAGGGCTCCGACGTCGTCGTGATCACCGCTGGTCTGCCGCGCAAGCCCGGCATGAGCCGGATGGACCTGCTGGAGACCAACGCCAAGATCGTCCGCCAGGTCGCCGAGAACGTCGCCAAGTACGCCCCGAACGCCGTCGTCATCGTGGTCTCCAACCCGCTGGACGAGATGACCGCGCTGGCCCAGCTCGCCACCCAGTTCCCGAAGAACCGGGTGCTCGGCCAGGCCGGCATGCTCGACACGGCCCGGTTCAGCAACTTCGTCGCCGAGGCGCTGAACGTGCCGGTGGCCTCGGTACGCACGCTGACCCTGGGCTCGCACGGCGACACCATGGTCCCGGTGCCGTCGAAGAGCACCGTCAACGGCAAGCCGCTGCGCGACGCCATGCCGGCCGAGCAGATCGAGGAGCTGGTCGTCAAGACCCGCAACGGTGGCGCCGAGGTCGTCGCGCTGCTCAAGACCGGTTCGGCCTACTACGCCCCGTCCGCCGCCGCGGCCCGGATGGCGAAGGCCGTGGCGGAGGACTCCGGCGAGGTCATGCCGGTCTGCGCCTGGGTTGACGGCGAGTACGGCATCTCCGGTGTCTACCTGGGTGTCGAGGCCGAGATCGGCGCCGAGGGCGTCCGGCGGGTCGTCGAGACCGACCTGGACGCCGACGAGCGCGCCAGCCTCCTGGAGGCTGCCGAAGCCGTCCGCGCCAAGCAGGGCGACATCTCCAGCATGTAGTTCCCCCGAACCACAGCACCGCCGAAGGGCGCGCCGGCAAACCCGGCGCGCCCTTCGCCGTCCACCCCGCAGTCCCCCCCGCCCCCCGCCCCCCGCCCCCGCCCCGACCCCGTCCCGCCCCGACCCGCGTGATCAAGAGGTTTGCGTCAGGGATCGCGCCTGCGGTGACGCAAACCTCTTGATCAACCAGGTGGCGGTGCGGAAGACCTACGTGGGCTGGTGGGGGGTGAAGGGGGTGCCGAGGTGGGGGGTGGCCAGGACGGTGGGGGAGTGGGTGCGCAGGGCGGTCAGCCGGGAGGTGCGGGCGAGTTCCGCGTCCTCCTCGTGGGCGTACGCCAGGTCGGGGTCGACGAGTTGCACCATGTGCACCAGTAGGTCCCCGGTGAGCAGCATCCGTTCGTCGGCCGCGGTCAGGAGCACCGCCTGGTGACCGGGCGTGTGGCCCGGGGTGGGCAGCAGACGTACCGCTGGGGTGAGGGCGGTCTCGCCGTCGACCACCCGGAGCTGGCCGGCGGCGCGCAGGGGCGCGATGAGGCCGGCCGGCAGCCCGGGGTTGAGCGTCTCCGCCGCGTCGAGTTCGGCGCGTTGCAGGAGGTAACTCGCGTTCGGGAAGTACGGCTGCCCCGGCGTGCCGGTGACCGCCCAGCCGATGTGATCGCTGTGTAGGTGGGTCAGGACGACAGTGTCGACATCGGCGGGGTCGATGCCCGCGGCGGCCAACTCGGCGGGCAGCCGTCCCGGCACGGGCGTCCAGCTCGCGGCGGGTGCGTCGGCCGGGCCGATCCCGGCGTCGACCAGCGTGACCGGCCCGTCGCCGGCGCGGATCGCGAAGCTGCGGAACGGCAGCCACCACTGCCCGTCGGCGGTCACCGAGTGGGGGTCGCGCCGGTCGGCCTCCGCCCAGTGCGCCGCTGTGGCCTGCGGAAACGCCTCCGCGCGGGGCTGGAAGAAGGCACCCTCACCGTCGGCGAGTGCGGTGACCGTGATAGACCCGAGGGTGCGGTTCAGTGGCATCGGACGATGATTCCAGGGCATTCCTGTTCCGCGCAGCCCGGTTTCGCCGGCCGGTCGAGGCCGGCTGGGGGCTGCCGGCCCAATTGCAGTACGCTCGTACTGCTTGAGCACGTGTCCCCCGAGAGGAGCGCCGGCCGATGGCGAAGATCAAGGTAAACAACCCGGTCGTAGAACTCGACGGCGACGAGATGACCCGGATCATCTGGAAGCAGATCCGGGAGCAGCTGATCCTGCCCTACCTCGACGTCGACCTGCACTACTACGACCTGTCGATCCAGCACCGCGACGAGACCGACGACCAGGTCACGATCGACGCCGCCAACGCCATCAAGGAGCACGGCGTCGGCGTCAAGTGCGCGACCATCACCCCGGACGAGGCCCGGGTCGAGGAGTTCGGCCTGAAGAAGATGTGGCGGTCGCCCAACGGCACCATCCGCAACATCCTCGGCGGCGTCGTCTTCCGTGAGCCGATCATCATGTCCAACGTGCCGCGGCTGGTTCCCGGCTGGACCAAGCCGATCATCATCGGCCGGCACGCCCACGGTGACCAGTACAAGGCCACCGACTTCGTCGTCCCCGGCCCGGGCACGGTGACCATCACCTACACCCCCGCCGACGGCGGCGCGCCGATGGAGATGGAGGTCGCCAACTTCCCCGGCGGCGGCATCGCCATGGGCATGTACAACTACGACGAGTCGATCCGGGACTTTGCCCGGGCGTCGTTCCGGTACGGACTGGACCGCAACTACCCGGTCTACCTGTCCACCAAGAACACCATCCTCAAGGCGTACGACGGTCGGTTCAAGGACATCTTCGCCGAGGTGTTCGAGGCCGAGTTCAAGGCCGAGTTCGACGCCGCCGGCATCACCTATGAGCACCGGCTCATCGACGACATGGTCGCCGCCGCGCTCAAGTGGGAGGGCGGCTACGTCTGGGCCTGCAAGAACTACGACGGTGACGTGCAGTCCGACACCGTCGCGCAGGGCTTCGGCTCGCTGGGTCTGATGACCTCCGTCCTGCTCTCCCCGGACGGCCGGACCGTCGAGGCCGAGGCCGCGCACGGCACTGTCACCCGGCACTACCGGCAGTACCAGAAGGGCGAGAAGACCTCGACCAACCCGATCGCGTCGATCTACGCCTGGACCCGGGGCCTGGCCCACCGGGGCAAGCTGGACGGCACCCCGGCGGTCACCGAGTTCGCCAACACCCTGGAGCAGGTCATCGTCGACACCGTCGAGGGTGGCCAGATGACCAAGGACCTCGCGCTGCTCATCTCGCGCGACGCCCCGTGGCTGACCACCGACGAGTTCATGAACGCGCTCGACGAGAACCTGGCCCGCAAGATCGCTGCCTGATCCAGGCGTACCGCGTCATAGGAGCCCGCCGGCATCCCTGCCGGCGGGCTTCGGCGTGTCCGGTGCCGCCGCGCCGATCGGCGTCACTGCGACCGGCGCGCCTCGTTGACCAGGATGGACGAGATGCCAGTCGCGTCCAGGAAGGTTGACCACGGTCGACCCGCGGCACCCGTGCGCCGATCAGCCAGCCTTCCCGGCTGTGCGGTGCACAGCCAGCCGTCCCTTCCCTGCGGGGGGCCCTGTCCCGGGCCCCCCGCGCCCTGTTTCCCGCCAGGCTCCTGCCGCACCGCACCGGCCACGCTCAGGCCCCGTGCACAGCCGGGTTGCTCAGGCGGCGCGCAGCAGATCGGCGGCGCGTTCCGGGGCGATGTCGTTGATGAAGACGCCCATCCCGGACTCGGAGCCCGCCAGGTACTTCAGCTTGTCCTTGGCCCGCCGGATGCTGAACAACTGCAGGTGCAGGTGGCCCAGCTCGCGGTCGACCCGCACGGGAGCCTGGTGCCAGGCCGAGATGTACGGCATCGGCATGTCGAACAGGCCGTCGAAGCGGCGCAGCAGATCCAGGTAGAGCGGCCCGAAGGCGTCCCGCTCGCTGTCACTGAGCGCCGGGATGTCCGGCACCACGCGGTGCGGCGCGACGTGCACCTCGAACGGCCAGCGGGCGGCCGCCGGGACGAACGCCGTCCAGTGTTCGTTCTCCGCGACCACCCGGTCACCGGTGGCGCGCTCGGCGGCCAGCACGTCCGCGTACAGGTTGCCCCCGCCGGTCCGTTCGGCGTGCCGGCGCGCCGCGGCCAGCAGCGCGCGGGTGCGCGGCGTCACGAAGGGGTACGCGTAGATCTGACCGTGCGGATGGTGCAGCGTGACACCGATTTCGACGCCCCGGTTCTCGAAGCAGAAGATCTGCTCGACGCCGGGCAACGCGCCGAGCACCTCGGTGCGGTCGGCGAGGGCGTCCAGCACGGTGCGGACCCGGCGCGGGGGCAGGCTGGCGAAGGAGGCGTTGTGATCCGACGTGAAGCAGACCACCTCGCACCGGCCGAGGCCCGGCCGGACCGGTGTGAACGGGGTGATCTCCCCGGGCTCCTCGGCCACCCGACCGCTCAGCGACGGGAACCGGTTCTCGAAGACCACCACGTCGTAGTCGGGTGCGGGGATCTCGGTCAGCCGGTCGCCCACCGACGGATCGAGAGGGCACTCGTTCGCCGGCGGGAGGAAGGTGCGGGTCTGCCGGTGCACGGCGACCGCCACCCACTCGTCGGTCAGCGGGTCGTAGCGCAGCTGCGAGGCGGGGGGAGGCGGCGGCAGGTCCCGGCGGTCCGGCTGGTCGCGGACCGCGTCGTCGCGCTCGTCGAAGTAGATCAGCTCCCGGCCGTCGGCCAGGTCGATCGCGGTGCGCTTCACGGCGCCGTCCCCTCAGTTGTCGGCGTGCGCGTCGCGCGGCCCGCCCCTGTCGCCTTGACCATGATCAGTTCGCCCACCTGTTCGCCGAGTACCCGTCGTGCGGGTGGAGGCAACCGGTCGTCGCTGACCAGTACGTGGGCCGCCGCCAACTCGACGATCGAGGAGATACCGACCGTGCCCCACTTGGTGTGGTCGGCGAGCACCACCAGTTGGTCCGCCGCCGCCACGAGCGCCCGATCGGTCTCCGCCTCCATCAGGTTCGGGGTGGTGAAGCCGGCCCGCTCGGTGATGCCGTGGACGCCCAGGAAGAGCAGATCCAGGTGCAGTGACCGGACGGCCCCGACCGCGAGCGGGCCGACCAGCGCGTCCGACGGTGTGCGTACGCCGCCGGTGAGCACCACCGTCTGATCCGGGCGGCCACCGGCGTGCATGATCTCGGCCACCGGCAGCGAGTTGGTCACCACGGTCAGCTCGGGCACGTCCACCAGCCGGCGGGCCAGCTCGGCCGTGGTGGTGCCGGCGGAGAGCGCGACAGCTGCTCCCGGCCGGACCAGCTGGGCCGCCCGATCGGCGATGGCCGCCTTCTCGGGCAGTTGGCGGACCGACTTGGCGCGGAAGCCCGGCTCGTCGGTCGAGCTAGGCCCGGCCGTCGTGGCGCCGCCGTGCACCTTGGCCAGCAGGCCGCGCTCGTGCAGCGCATCCAGGTCACGCCGGATGGTCATGTCGGACACGCCGAACTCGCCTGCCAACTCGCTGACCCGGACGCCGCCGGTCGTGCGGACCCGCTCCAGGATGGCCGCCTGCCGCTGCTGAGCGAGCATCCGCCGTGCCTCCCCGGACGTCCACGTACCCTCACGCGGTCAAACGTGTTCCAACAAAGGTGAACACTAGCGCGTGCCGTTCAGCGGTGGAAGGAACGGGTACGGCGACGTCTCAGGCGGACGCGATCTTCAGCTCCACCCAGCCGGTCTCGGTCAGATGGTGCAGCACGGCCTGCACCGCGTCCGCCACGCTCAGGTCGGTGGTGTCGAGCACCAGATCGGCGTCGGTCGGCTCCTCGTACGGGTCGTCGATGCCGGTCATCCCGGTGAGCAGGCCGGCTCGCGCTCGCGCGTACAGGCCCTTGCGGTCCCGCTGCTCGCACACCTCCAGCGGGGTAGCCACGTGCACCAGCACAAAACCCGATCCTGCGGCGAGGGCCATCTCCCGGGCGGTGGCCCGGGCCGCCGCGTACGGGGCGATCGGACAGCAGATGCCCACCCCACGGTGTCGGGCGATCTCGGCGGCCACCCAGCCGATCCGCCGGACGTTGAGATCCCGGTCGGTCTTGCTGAAGCCCAGCCCGGCGGAGAGTTCCCGGCGCACCACGTCCCCGTCGAGCAGGGTCACCGTGCGGTCGCCACTCTCCCGTAACGCGTCCGCCAGCCCTCGGGCGATCGTCGACTTGCCGGAGCCGGAGAGACCGGTCAGGAAGACCACCAGCCCTCGCTGCCGACGGGGCGGCCGGGCCCGGGCCAACTCCCGTGCCACAGCGGGCGGGGTGTGCCACTCCGGTAGCGGGAAGCCCCGGTCGAGCAGGTCGTCGATCTCCGGCTGGGTCAGCGCGAGCCGGCGGTTGCGCGGTGGGATGTCCTCCCGCCAACGCCACTGCCCGTCCCGGTTGTCGTAGGCGAGTTCGCGCGGCACCAGCACCCGCAGCCCGGCACCGGAGAGCATCTCCCCGGTGGAGAGCAGGTGGGTGACCCCGTACGCGGCCGAGACCCGGGCGCGCAGCAACGCGTCGCTGATCTCCTCGCGTCGGTGCGACAGCGGCACCGCGACCAGGGTGGCGGGTGGCATCCGGTCCCGCGCGGCGAAGATCGTACGGACCAGCGCCTCCGGCGGGAGCCCGTCTGCGCCGCCCTCGCCGACCGGGATCATCACGAGCAGATGGGCGGCCAGGGTACGGGCGGCGTGGGCGATCTGGGCGAGCTGTGGACGATGCAGCGGTCGATCGGCGATCACGCCGAGCACCCGGCCCGGAGGCAGCAGCGCACGGACCTCCTCCGGGTTACGCCGCAGTCGCTGGAACGGGCCGTGCCCACCGTCGCCGAGCCGCCGAACCTGGCCGCCCACTCCCGCCACGCCCTCGCGGACCGGCCAGACGTCGGCCACGTCCAGGGCGGCCGCCGGGGCGCCCTCCCCGTCGGTCAGCACGAGCGCACGGCGGGCCGGGTCGCGCGGATCGAAGCTCTGCGCCAGGGCGGCCGGCACCTGGAGAACGACCGCGACCTGCCACGGTGTGCCGTCGGCCAGCCGGCCGCGTCGGCTGACCGAGACCAGGTCGGCGCGGGTCATGAAGCCGGTCAGAGGGGCGTACGCGCCGGTCAGCAGCAGCTCCAGATCCGCGAGCTCACCGGGACGTGGCGTGTACGCCGGTGCGTCCCGTAGCACCTCGTCGGGCAGCACCCAGCCGTTGCTCATCCACACCCCCCACTCGCTGACCGGCACACAGTTTCGCAGCCGACCGCCCATCGGTCGAGGGCGCCACTCCAAGACCCGCGCGGGCGGATCAGCGCTTGATCCGCCGGCCTACCGCCGACCGCACCCGGTTCCACACCTTCCGCTCGTCGCGGATCCGGGGTTGCGAGCCGTCGGCCCGGCAGATGAACAGCAGAGGCAGTCGCGCGTCCTCGGTCCAGCCCACGTTGGTGATCCGGGCCTTGAGCTGCCAACTGCCCCTGGTCCGGCCGCCGTTGAGGGCGGCGAAGTCGATCGTGGCGGTGGCCCGGTGCACCAGGTGGACGGTGTCCGATCCGGTCGTACCGGTGATCCGCTCGGTCTCGAAGGTGTTCGGAAGGAAGATCTCGGCGCCGGTCTCCCGGTGGCGGGCCACCAGGTCCAGGCGGGCCTTGCGTACCTGCGCGGTGGCGTCGAGCACCTCGGGGGCGACCTCCTCCATCGGGAGCATCAGCACGTCTCGGCCATCGTCGGCGCGGAACCCGACCGGCTGGTCCGCGGCGCGCAGCTCGGCGGCGACGGTCACCGTGACGGCGTGGTCGACACGTCGGAATTCGTCGACCGTGCCGTGTGCGGCGATGCCCGCCTCCCAGCGGGCCAGCCTGCGCAGGTCCGCGACGCGACCCTGCTCCGCCAGGTACGCCACCGCTCGGAGCAGGGGCGGCAGTCCACCGGCGACGCCCGGGGCGAAGCGGTCCTGGATGATCTTCTGGATCTCCAGCGCGACCTGCTCCAGCCACACCTCGGGGGCGTTCAACAGCCGCTTGCCGCGCAGCCGGCTGAGCATCTCGTTGCGCAGCCAGCGCCGGTGCAGCCGGTCCCGCAGCGGACCCGGCTCGGTGTTGGCGTCCACCACGTCCAGCGCCTCCCGCACGCTGGCGTAGTAGCTCGCCGGGTCCAGTTCGCCCGCGGTGACGTTGCGCGCGTCGCCCCGCTGGACGTGGTGGTAGCAGATGTAGTCGGACAGCACGGAGGTGCGCCGGGACAGGAAGTAGGCCCGGATGACCAGTGAGTGATCCTCCAGCCGACGCTTGCCGCCCTCCGGGAACCGCAGACCATGCTCGTTGAGGAACGACCGCCGGAACAACTTGTGACAGGTCAGGCTGTCGACCAGGGGGGAGTTGGCGAGGGTGGCGTCGAAGCGGTTCTTGCGGAACAGCTCCCGCGGCACGGGGCGTCCGTACCCGGCCATCTTCCCCACCACGATGTCGGCGTCGTTCGCCTTCGCGCAGGCGTAGAGCCGCTCCAGTGCCTCGTCGGCGAACCAGTCGTCGTCGTCGGCGAAGAAGACGTACTCGCCGCGGGCGTGGTCGACACCGAGGTTGCGGGGGCGCGACGGCCAGCCGGAGTTCTCGATGTGCAGCACTCTGATGTGCGGGTGCTCGGCGGCCAACCGGTCCAGCCGCTTCGCGGTGTCGTCGGTCGAGCCGTCGTCGACGAAGATGGCTTCGAACTCGTCGGCGGGCAGTGACTGGCGCAGCAGCGAGGCAGCGAGCTTCTCGATGTGTGGGCCGCAGTTGTACGCCGGCACCACGACGCTCACCTTGGGGACGCCCACCTCGGCCATCAGGATCCCTCCCGCGTCGTCGGTCGATCACCGGGCGGTCGATGCCTGGTGAACGGGAGGTGAATGGTGTCACCCTGGACGTGTCTTTCCCAAGGCGGGGTCGGGTCGAACGCGGGACCGGCAGAAACGTCGCGAAGGCCGCGGCGGGGGACCTTAGGGGTTCGGCGGGAAAAGGATCAGGGGAGTGCCGGGGGCGTGCCGGTGTCCCTGCTGAGCATCGACTCCCTACGCTGGGCGCGTGACACTGATCGCGACCCAGTCGCTCACCAAGACGTACGGAGGTCGGGTCACCGCGCTGGCCGACCTCACCGTCGCCGTCGAGCCCGGGATCATCGGCCTGGTGGGCGCGAACGGCGCCGGAAAATCCACGTTGATCAAGATTCTGCTCGGCCTGATCGCACCAACCAGCGGTCAGGTCTCGGTGCTCGGCATCGACCCGACCGCAGACCCGGCGGCTGTCCGCAGCCGGGTCGGCTACATGCCGGAACACGACTGCCTCCCACCGGACCTGTCCGCCGCCGAACTGGTCACCCACCTTGGCCGAATGAGCGGCCTTCCCCGCACCGCGGCTCGCGAGCGGGCCTCGGAGGCACTGCGGCACGTGGGGCTCTACGAGGAGCGCTATCGCCCGGTCGGTGGCTACTCGACCGGCATGAAGCAGCGGGTCAAGCTGGCCCAGGCGCTGGTGCACGACCCCGACCTGCTGTTGCTGGACGAACCGACCAACGGCCTGGACCCGGCCGGCCGCGATGCCATGCTGGCCCTGGTGCACCGGATCGGCACCGAGTTCGGCATCTCCGTGCTGGTCTGTTCGCACCTGCTCGGCGAGGTGGAGCGGATCTGCGACACGCTGATCGCCATCGACGGCGGCCGGTTGCTGCGCGCTGACAACATCTCCGCGATGACCACGGCCACCGACGTGCTCGCCGTGGAGGTCAGCGAGGGCACCGAGGAACTCGCCGCCCGACTCGCCGAGCTGAAACTGCCGGTCGCCCGGGACGGGCGACTGCTCCTCGTGCCGCTCGCCGACGACGGCACCTACGACCTGATCCTCGGTGCGGTCGCCGAACTGGACCTGCCACTGCACCGACTGGACCAGCGCCGGCACCGGGTGGCCGAACTCTTCGCCACGAGGGAGCTCACTCATGCCTGAGCCGTCCACCGCCGCCGTGCGCTCCACGCCGACCGGCGTCATCCACGACATCGGCTACCAACGCTACGAGGGTCCGCGGCTCGGCCGCCGACAGGTCTTCGGCGCGCTCTACCTGCACGGTCTGCGCACCGCGTTCGGTTTCGGGCGCAGCGCCAAGGCCAAGATCTTCCCGTGGCTGGTGGTCGGCATCGTCACCCTGGTCGCGGTGGCCCTGGCCGCGGTACGCAGCCAGATCGGCGAGCCGGTCGCCACGTACGCCCAGTTCGCCGACGCGATGAGCTGGCTGGTCATCTTCTTCGTCGCTGTCGTCGCCCCGGAGTTGGTCTCCCGGGACCTGCGCAGCGGTGTGCTGCCGCTGTACTTCTCCCGGCCGCTGCCGCGCGCCGACTACGCGTTGGCCAAGTTGCTGGCGCTGGTCACCGCGCTCTGGCTGCTGCTCGGCGGGCCGCAGCTGTTGATGTTCCTGGGTGCCGCGTTCACCACCAAGCAGGGCATGCGCGGGGTGTGGAACGAGCTGCTCGACCTGCTGCCCGGGCTGCTCTACGCCGGGCTGTGGGCGGTGGTCTTCGCCTCGGTCGGCCTGCTGGTCGCGTCGCTGACCGGCAAGCGTGCCTTCGCCGCCGGCGGCGTGGTCGCGGTCTTCCTGATGACCACCCCGATCGTGGGCGTGCTGAGCATCCTGCCGTCGCGCGCCGCCAACGAGTTGGCCGGGCTCGCCTCCCCCTCCACGCTGGTGCAGGGGGTGGGCATCTGGTCGCTGGGTGACCTGCTGGTCGAGGGCGATCCGGGCGAGATGATGATCGGCGGGTACGGCCCGGTCTACGCCCTGGCCGCGGTGCTGCTGGTCGCCGGCGCGACCGCCCTCCTGCTGGCCCGCTACCGGAAGGTCGCCTCCTGATGAGCACGCTGAGCCTGACCGGGGTGTCCCGGTGGTACGGCAACGTGGTCGCGGTCAACGACATCAGCATGGCCCTGGGGCCGGGTGTGACCGGGCTGCTCGGCCCGAACGGCGCCGGCAAGACCACGCTGCTGCACATGATGGCCGGCTTCCTCGCCCCGTCACGCGGCACGGTCACCCTCGACGACGAGCCGACCTGGCGCAATCCCGACGTCTACCGGCGGCTGGGGCTGGTCAGCGAGCGGGAGGCGGTGCAGGGTTTCCTCACCGCGTACGAGTTCGTGCTGGCCAGCGCGAAGCTGCACCGGCTGCCCGATCCGGCGGCCGCGGCCCGACGGGCGATTGACCTGGTGGAGCTGGAGTCGGCGCAGGACCGCCGGATCGGCACGTACTCCAAGGGCATGCGCCAGCGTGCCCGGGTGGCCGCCGCGCTGGTGCACGACCCGCAGGTGCTGCTGCTCGACGAGCCGTTCAACGGCATGGATCCGCGCCAGCGGCTGCACATGATGCAGCTGCTGCACACCCTGGGTGACGCCGGCCGGACGATCCTGTTCAGCTCGCACATCCTGGAGGAGGTCGAACAGGTCTCCGGAACGGTGCAGGTGATGGTGGCCGGCCGGTTGGCCGCCTCCGGCGACTTCCGGACCATCCGCCGGTTGATGACCAACCGCCCGCACGTCTTCGCGGTGCGCTCCACCGATGACCGGGCGCTGGCCGTCGCGCTGATCGCCGAGGCGTCCGTGAGCGGGGTCGAGTTGGACCCGACCGGCTTGACGGTGCGGGCCGGTGACTACGGCGCGTTCACCCGGGCGCTGCCCCGGATCGCGCTGAGCAAAGGCATCCGGGTACGACAGCTGGTGCCGTCCGACGAGTCCCTGGAGAGCGTCTTCTCCTACCTGGTGGAGGCCTGACATGTCGACAGTTACCTGGATCACCGCGCGCGGGTTGTTCGGCCGACGTCGGTTCCTGCTGCTGCTACCGCTGCCGTTGGTGCTGCTCGGGCTGGCCGTGCTCTGCCGGTCGCTGGGGGTGGACCCGGGCCAGTGGGGGCCGCCGGTGCTGGTCGGCCTCGGGCTGGCCGTGGTGCTGCCGGTGGTTGCGCTGATCATCGGCACGGGCGTGCTGGGCGCCGAGATCGACGACGGCACGGTGGTGCACATCCTGACCAAGCCGCTGCCGCGCTGGCAGATCGTGCTGCCGAAGCTCGCGGTGGCCGCCGGGGTGACCGCGGTCACCGTGGCGGTGCCGCTCTACGTCGCGGGCGTGCTCGCCGATTCGGTACGCCTCGGACTGGCTCTGGCGGTCGCGGGCGCGCTCGGCGCGCTGGCGTACTCAGCGTTGTTCCTCGCGCTCAGCCTGGTCACCAGGCGGCCGGTGCTGCTCGGGCTGGTCTACGTGCTGATCTGGGAGGGGCTGCTGGGCAACTTCGTCAGCGGCACCAAGGTGCTCTCCATCCAGCAGTACGTGATCGCCCTCGCCGACCGGATCGCCCCCACCGGGCTGCTGGAGACCAGCGTGTCGGTGCCGGTAGCGTCGGTGATGACCGCGCTGGTCAGCGTCGGCTTCACAGTGCTCGCCATCGACCGTCTGCGCTCGTTCAGCGTGGCTGGCGAGACGAGCTGACAGCGGTGCGAGACGCTGTTCCGGCCAGCCCCCGCGCGGCGGTAGGGCTGGCCGGATGGACCGGCCGGGCCACATCGGGCCAGGCTGGTGGGTGTGAGCGTCGAAGCGGAGCGGACGTCGTTGGCTGAGCCATACTCCCGGAGCAGCCGGCCGTGGCTGACCAGCCTGGCCGTCGCCGGGCTGGCCTGTGCCACTGTCGCCACGGCGGCTCAGGGCAGCGGCCAGTTCCACTGGTGGGCGGTGTTCATCCTGATCCCGGCCGCGTTGATCGCGGCCAGCGGCGGGCCGCTGCTGGCTCGCGGCGGCGGCCGGGCCTTCGCCGGGTACATGCTCGCCTGCGTCGGCACGATGGTCTTCGCGGTTGGCGCGCTGCTGATGTTCGGCGTGATGGGGCGAGGTTGGCCGCTCATGGTGGTGCTGCCCTGCCTGGCGGTGGCCGGCACCTACGGCTGGCGCGCGGCCCACCCGCTGGCCCGGGGCCTGCACCGGGCGGTGGCACTGCTCGCGCTGACCGGAGCACTGCTCGGCCTGACCCTGCAACTGATCCGGGTGGATCTGATCCACCTGGAGACCGGTTGGTGGGGCGCGTTCCTGATGCTGGCCGGGGCCATCGTGCTGGGCAACGCGGGCGAGTTGACCCGGCACCGGATGCCGTACCGCCTCCAGGCGATCACGCTGCTGGTGGGGCCCGCCGTGATCGCGTTCCTGCTCGGGCTGCGCTTCCTGCGCGGCTGGTGACCTGCCGGTCCGCCGCCGCCCGAGCGGGCGGCGGCGGACCCGGGTCAGAAGGCGCAGGCGATGACCAACTCCGGGGTGCGGTCCGGGAGCAGGTCGAGCTTGCCGATCCGGCCCGCCGCCCGTAGGTCGTCGGCGACCAGCGTGAGCTGCTCCAGCAGCGCCGCGGGGCCGAGCGCCTCCGCCAACGGCACCTCCGCCTTCATCGACAGCTTCCGCTCCGACTTGGCCCGTCGCACCTGGCTCAACGCGTCACCGGCCAGCCGCAGCAGCGCCGGCTCACCCGAGCCCTCGATCGTCCGAGCCACCTCGTAGGTGGTGGGCCACGGCGCCTGGTGCACCGAGCCGTACCGCCACCACGACCAGACCTCCTCGGTCACGTACGGCAGCACCGGGGCGAACAACCGCAACTGCACCGAGAGCGCCGAGGCCAGCGCCGCCCGTGCGGAGTCGGCCCCCGCGCCGGTGCCGTAGGCCCGCTCCTTGACCAGCTCGATGTAGTCGTCGCAGAACCGCCAGAAGAACGCCTCGGTGACCTGCAGGGCCGCCGTGTGGTCGTACGAGTCGAAGGCGGTGCCCGCGGCGGTGACCACGGTGGCCAGCTCGGCGAGCATGGCCCGGTCCAGTGGTGTAATCGCCGGGGCGCGCAACGCGTCCGCCGCGCCCAGCCCGAGCGCGAACTTGGACGCGTTGAGCAGTTTGGTGGCCAGTCGCCGGCCGACCTTGATCTGCGCCGGGTCGAAGGCCAGGTCCATGCCGGGCTTGCCGCTGGCCGCCCAGTAGCGCACCGCGTCCGAGCCGTGCTGCTCCAACAGGGCCAGCGGGGTGACCACGTTCCCCTTGGACTTGGCCATCTTCTTGTGGTCGGGGTCGAGGATCCAGCCCGAGAGCACGGTGTCCCGCCAGGGCAGCACCCCGTGCTCGAAGTGCGAACGGACGACACTGTCGAAGAGCCAGGTCCGGATGATCTCCTGCCCCTGCGGGCGGAGGTCCATCGGGAAGACCCGGGCGAACAGGTCCGGGTCGGTCTCCCAGCCACCGACGATCTGCGGGGTCACCGAGGACGTGGCCCAGGTGTCCAGCACGTCCGGGTCGCCGATGAAACCGCCCGCTCGGCCGCGTTGCGACTCGTCGTAACCGGGCGCCGGATCGCTGGATGGATCGACCGGCAGCGCGGACTCGTCCGGCGTGAGAGGGTGGGACCAGTCCGGCTCGCCAGTGTCGTCGAGCCGGTACCACACCGGCACCGGCACGCCGAAGAAGCGCTGGCGGCTGACCAGCCAGTCCCCGTTGAGGCCACCCACCCAGTTGTCGTAGCGGTGCTTCATGTGCGCCGGCACCCAGTGCAACTGCTCGCCCCTGCCCAGCAGCGTGGCTCGCAGCGCCTCGTCCCGGCCGCCGTTGCGCAGATACCACTGTCGAGTCGAGACGATCTCCAGTGGCCGGTCGCCACGTTCGTAGAACTTGACCGGGTGGGTGATCGGACGCGGCTCGCCGATCAAGTCACCGGCGTCGGCCAGCATCCCGACGATCTCCCGGCGGGCGCCGTTGACGGTCTGCCCGGCCAGCGCCGCGTACGGCTGCGCCGGCACCCCGTGCGGCGGCTCAGGGAGCAACCGGCCGTCCCGGCCGATCACCACCCGGGTGTCCAACCCCAGCTCACGCCACCATGTCACGTCGGTGAGGTCACCGAAGGTACAGACCATCGCGACGCCGGTGCCCTTGCCGGGTTCGGCGAGGGGATGGGCGTACACGGGCACCTCGACGTCGAACAGCGGGCTGCGGACGGTGCCGCCCACCAGGTCGGCGTACCGCTCGTCGTCTGGGTGGCAGACCAGCGCCACGCAGGCCGGTAGCAGCTCGGGCCGGGTGGTGTCGATGAGCACCTCACGCCCGTCGGCCGCGGTGAACCGCAGCCGGTGGTACGCGCCGGGGCGCTCCCGGTCCTCCAACTCCGCCTGGGCGACCGCGGTGGCGAAGCCGACGTCCCAGAGGGTCGGCGCCTCCGACTGGTACGCCTCGCCGCGGCGCAGGTTGCGGACGAACGCCCGTTGGCTGGTGGTCCGGGCGATCCGGCCGATGGTCGTGTACGTCAGGGACCAGTCCACCGAGAGCCCGAGCCGCCGCCACAGCGCCTCGAAGGCCTGCTCGTCGGTGACCGTCAGCCGTTCGCACAGCTCGATGAAGTTGCGCCGGGAGATCGGGGTGGGGTTGCGGCGGGCCGCGTCGTCGACCGGAGCCGCCGGTGGCCGCCACACCGGGTCGTACGGCAGCGCCGGATCGCAGCGCACCCCGTACACGTTCTGCGCCCGACGCTCGGTGGGCAGGCCGTTGTCGTCCCAGCCCATCGGGTAGAAGACGGCCTTGCCGCGCATCCGCTGGTACCGGGCGGTGGTGTCGGTGTGCGTGTACGAGAAGACGTGCCCCATGTGCAACTCGCCCGATACGGTCGGCGGCGGGGTGTCGATCGAGAACACGTCGCTCCGCTGCTTCGAGCGGTCGAACGCGTACGTGCCTTCCTCCTGCCAGCGGCGTGCCCAGCTCTCCTCGAGCCCGTCCAGGGTCGGACGCTCGGGAACGCCGGCGCGGGCCGTCCTCGCCGTATCGGTCATCCTGCGATCGTAGGCAGGGGCCAACGGCCGGACCACGGGTTAACCGGTGCGCCACGAGAATTCGTGCCGGAGGGCTGTCGGCCGGCGCGGCGGCAACCACCGACGGGGTGTTCCGGTCGAGCGCCGGTGGGCCGACCGGCTGGTGCCGATCGGCCCCTCCCGTCAACGGGCGACCGGGCCGGCCCCCGGGCCGGACGTGGCCAGCCGGACCCGCAGCCTTCCGCCGCTGCGGGCGTTGACCCGTTCCAGGATCGTGGAGATCGGGGCGTAGGAGTTCCGCTCGTTCGGGTTGGTGCAGGCGCCCTGCCCCGGGTCGCCGTTCGAGAGGATGCCCAGCGCCTTGCCGTCGGCCTCGGTGAACAGCGGCCCGCCGCTGTCTCCCGGCCGGGCGCAGATCCGCACGTCGATGCCGCCGCTGCTCTTGCCGGTGACCTCCCCGCACCGGGTGCCCGGCACGTAGCCGGCGCCGGCGCCGGAGTCGACGTACTGCTCACCGGCCTTCGGGGTGTACGCCGCTCCGGTCGCGCAGACGACCCAACCGCTCTGGATGGCGCTCCACGGCACGTAGCCGGTGATCCGCACGTCCCGGCTGCCGCTGGTGGCGCAACGCGGGTTGTCCGCGACGCACCAGTAGTTGACCAGGCTGGGTGTGCTGGTGGCCCCCCGCGGATACGTCCACCGGGGCAGGGCCCCAGCCTGGTACGGCATGATCGCGTAGTCGTACGGGTAGGCGTTCTCGGCCAGGTCCGGGTTCGGCGCCTCCACGGTCACGGGCACCTTCGGGCCGAGGAACTGATGCCAGGTCCGGTCGACCTGCTGGTGGCGTCCGCCGACGACGCAGTGCCCCGCGGTCAGCACGTACGCGTCGCGCACTCCGACGGTGAGGTTGAAGCCGGTGGTGCAGCCGCCGACGGTGCCGTCGTCGCGCGGCACGTCCAGGCGGATGCCGCCGCGCATCGGCGCCTGCATGCAGTAGCGCGGGTCGCACGCCTTCGGCACGTTGGTCACGGGGGTCCGGACCTGGGTTCGGGTCGGCACCCCAGCGGCGCGGCGCGCCTCGGCCAGCCGTGGGTCGTCCGCCGTGATCTGGTCGCCGGTGAGCACCACGATCTCGTTGGCTCGCGGATCCACCACGACATCCGAGCCGGGTGACGCGTCGAGCGTGACGGCGATGGCGGCTGCGGCCTCGGCGAGCTGACCCAGGGCGTGCCGCACGGCGACCACCCGGACGTTCACCGGGTCCGTCACCTCGGCCACGGCCGCCCGCACCGCCGCGACGTCGGTCGCTCCGACGGTGAGCACACCGCCGGCCTCCTGGTCGAGCCACATGCCGCCGTACGAGCGCGGGACCTGCTCGGTCAGCCGAGCGGCGAGGGGGGCGGACAGTTCCTGGAGGGCGAGCCGCCGGGCCGCCTCGGTCGCTGAGATCCGGTAGCGGTCGCGCAGGTACGCGACGGATTCGGGCGCGGCCTGAGCGACGACCTGGGCCGGTCGGACGCGCACCGGCCCGGAGGTGGCATTCGGCTCCGTCCTCTGCTCGGTCTGCGACCCGGGCGCGACGCCACCGGGGGCGGTTGCGCCCGGTGCTGCGCTCGCTCCGCTGGTTGTCGCGCTGCCCAGCCCTTCCTCAGCCGCTGCCGCGGTCGTCGACGGGCGCTCGGCTCCGTCTCCTCTGGTCACCGCGACGGCGGCCCCGATCAGACCGATGACGGTCAGCCCAGCCACGATCATGCGTCCCCGTGTGCGCACCCCGTACCCTCCCCGTGCGTTCGGTGGTGCCGGCCGGAAGGATCCGGCCGATGTGGGCGGCCTCACCGCGCGGGTGTGGCCGACGAGCGGTGATTGTAGCTAGACCAGTGACTCCCGCCACTGCCGATGCAGGGCGGCGTACCGGCCGTCGGCTTCCGCAAGCACGGCGGGTGGGCCGTCCTCGACGACCCTTCCGCCGTCGAGGACGAGCACCCGGTCGGCGGTCTCCACCGTGGAGAGTCGATGTGCGATCACCAGTGCGGTGCGGTCGCGCAGGATGGTGCCGAGTGCCCGCTGCACCAGACGTTCCGTCGGCACGTCCAGCGACGACGTCGCCTCGTCCAGGATGAGCACTGTCGGGTCGGCCAGGAACGCACGGGCGAACGCGACCAGCTGCCGCTGCCCGGCGGAGAGCCGGCAGCCGCGCCGGTGCACCTGAGTGGCGTACCCCTGGGGTAGTGCGGCGATGAAGTCGTGCGCGCCGATCGCCCGCGCGGCGGCCTGGACGGCGGCGTCGTCGGCCCCCGGGCAACCGAACCGGATGTTCTCCGCGACGGTCCCGCTGAACAGGTGGTTCTCCTGCGTCACCAGCACCACCGCGCGGCGCAGGTCGGCGTCGCGTACGTCGCGCAGGTCGACCCCGTCCAACCGGACCGCGCCGGTGTCGGGGTCGTGGAAACGGGCGACCAGCTTCGCGATCGTCGACTTGCCCGCCCCGGTGGGGCCGATCAGCGCCACCGTCTGCCCGGCTGGCACGGTCAAGTCCAGCCGGCAGAGAATCGGGGTGTCGGCCCGGTAGCCGAAGCCGACCGAGCGGAAGATCAGTTCACCACGGCCGGGACCGGTCGGCAGCGGTGTGGGCCGGGTCGGTTCGGCGACGGCTGGTCGTTCGTCGAGCACCCCGGCCAGCTTCTCCAGCGCGGCGGTGGCCGACTGCAACGAGTTGTAGAACTGGCTCAGCTCCTGCATCGGCTCGAAGAAGCGGCGCAGGTAGAGCAGGAACGCGGCGAGCACACCGATCTCGGTCTGCCCACCGAGCACCCGCCAACCGCCGTAGCAGAGCACCACAGCCACCGTGACGTTGCCGATCAGCTTGATCGCGGGCGAATACGTGGCGATCAGCCGGAACGCGTGCAGGCTGCTCCGCCGGTAGTCGTCGCCGAGCGCCACGAAGATCCGTTGGTTGCGAGGCTCCCGGCGGAACGCCTGCACCGCCCGGATGCCCCGCATCGACTCGACGAAGTGCACGATGACCAGCGCGACCGCGTCCCGGGTCCGTCGGTACGCGCTGGCCGACGACCGGGCGAACCAGCTGGAGAGCGAGAACAGGAAAGGGAAGGCGAACAGCGTCACCGCCGCCAGCGGCAGGTCCAGCCAGAGCAGGATGGCGGCCACCGACAGGATCGAGAGCCCGGCCAGCACGAGGCTGTCGATCCCACCGTCGACCAGTTCGGCGATCGAGTCCAGGTCGCTGGTGAGCCGGGAGACCATCCGACCGGACGTGTACCGCTCGTGGAAGCCCACCGAGAGCCGCAGGAAGTGCCCGAACACCCGCTGCCGCAGGTCGAGCAGGACGGCCTGGCCGATCCGGGCGGAGAGGGTGAGGAAGCCCCGGCGGGCCGCGTACTCGGTCACCGAGGCCACCGCGAACGCCCCGGCGACGGCGACCAGCGGTCCGGCGTCGCCGGCGCGCAACGGCGGGATGGCCCGGTCGATGCCGATCATGACCAGGTACGGGCCGGCCATCGCGGCGGCGTTCTGGGCCAGCAGCAGGGCGACCGCCGCGGCGAGGCGCCTCCGATGTGGGCGGAGCAGGTCGCCCAGCAGGGTGCGGCTGAGCCGGCGCAGCCGGGCCACCGCCTCGGGGCTGGTGTCCTCGGCTCGACTGCGGTCAGCCTCCGGGTCGGTGGCGGTTCCGCGCCAGCGGTTGAGCTCGGGCTCCTCCTCGGGAGGTGGGTCGGCCTGCTCCGGCACGCTCACGAGCGCACCAGCCCCCACCCGTCCGAAGGGGACGGACTCGGGCCGTTGGCCCCGGGCGGCGGTGGATGCCCGGCGGGCGGCTCGGCGGCGAGCAGTGCCCGGTACGCCGGAACGGTGGCCAGCAGGTCGGAGTGCCGGCCGGTCGCGGTGATCCGTCCGTCCTCCAGCAGGGCGACACGGTCGGCCAGCGCGATCGTCGACGGCCGGTGCACCACCAGCAGTGCGGTGCTGTCGCGCAGGACCCGCCGTAGCGCCGCTTCGACCAGGGCCTCGGTGTGCACGTCGAGAGCGGAGAGCGGGTCGTCCAGCACCAGCACCGCCGGTCGGCCGAGCACGGCCCGCGCCAACGCGAGCCGTTGCCGTTGCCCGCCGGAGAGGGACAACCCCTGCTCGCCCACCCGGGTCGCCAACCCCCAGGGCAGGTCGTACGCGAAGTCGGCCTGGGCCAGCGCGAGGGCCGCGCGGATCTCGTCGTCACCGGCGTCCGGGCGACCCAGGGTGAGGTTCTCCCGCACCGACATGGAGAAGAGGGTGGGCTCCTCGAACGCCACGCCGACCAACCGGCGCAGCGAGGCCAGCCGCAGCTCGCGCAGGTCGTGCCCGTCCAGGGTGATCCGGCCGGTGGTCACGTCGTGCAGCCGGGGCACCAGGGAGAGCAGCGTGCTCTTGCCGGAGCCGGTGGCGCCGACCAGGGCCAGCGTCTCGCCCGGCTCGATGGTCAGGTCGATCTCGCGCAGCACCCCTGTGGTGGCACCCGGGTAGCTGAACGCGACCCGCTCGAAGCGCAGCCGACCGTGCACCGCGTCGCGCGGCAACGCGACCGCGCCGGGAGCATCCACGATCTCCGGTGGAGTGTCGAGCACCTCCTGGATCCGGTCGGCGGCGGTGGCCGCCTCCTGACCGTTGGCGATGATCCAACCCAGCGACTGCACCGGCCAGATGAGCATCAGTTGGAGGCTGACGAACGCGACCAGCTCGCCGATGGTGAGCGCGCCCTGCGCGGCGGCGGCAGCCCCGGCCGCCAGCACCACGCCCAGGGTCACGTTGGGCACCAGGTCGAGCAGCGCCGAGGTGTTCGCCAGCAGCCGACCCTTGCCCACGCCCGTGTCGTGCAGCCGCCGGGCCGCACCGGCGAAGCGAGCGGCCAGTTCGGGCCCCCGCCCGTACGCCTTCATGGTGCGCAGGCCCTGCGCGGTCTCCTCGACCAGCGTCGCCACGTCGCCCTGCTGATCCTGCATCCGGCGGGACGCGGCGTGGTAGTGCCGGCCGAACCGGCGACTGATCAGCAGCAGCGGCACCGCGCTGGCCGCGACCAGCACCCCGAGCGCCGGGTGCAGGTTGATCAGCAGCACCACCACGACCACGTACGTGGTCAGGTTGAGCACCAGGAAGAACACGCCGAAGGAGAGGAACCGGCGGATCACCGACAGGTCGCTGGTGATCCGGGAGAGCAACTGGCCGGACTGCCAGCGGTCGTGGAAGCTGGTTGGCAGCCGTTGCAGGTGGGCGTAGACGTCCGCGCGCAGCGCCGCCTCCATGCCCACCGCCGAGGACGACTGCACCCACCGGCGGATGAAGATGAGTACCGCCTCGACGACGCCGAGCAGCAGCGCCAAGCCGCCGAGTTGGAGCAGTCCGGCCGGTTCGTGTCGGGCCACCGGCCCGTCCACGACCCGTTGCACGACCAGCGGTACGGCGATCCCGGCCGCGGTGCCGGCGAGGCCCGCGACGAGCAGCCAGGCGAACTCGGCGGCGTACGGGCGCAGGTAGGGGCGCAGCCGCCAGAGGTTGTGCACGGGGTGGGTGCCCGCGGCGGCCCGGGCGGCCGGGTCGCCGTCGCTCTCCACAGGCACTACCCGACGGTAGCGTCAATGAGTGTCGATGCTCCTGTCAGCTTGTTGTCAAGCGTCGCTCATGACCGAGAAGCCACTTCTTCACGTCCAGCCCCCAGCGGTAGCCGCCGAGCGTGCCGTCGGTGCGAAGAACCCGGTGGCAGGGCACGAAGAGGGCTGCCGCGTTCCGGGCGCAGGCGGCCGCGGCGGCCCGCACCGCCGGTGGCCGACCGGCCAGCGCGGCGTATCCGGTGTAGGTGACCGGGGTGCCCGGGGGCACCTCGCGCAGCACCTGCCAGGCGTGCGCCATGAACTCTCCACCGGTGCGTTGGCGCACCGGCACCGCGTCGATGGCGGCGAGGTCACCGTCCAGGTAGGAGTGGACCGCCGCACTGACCGGGCCGAGGTCGGCCCGCTCCCGTAGCGGTGCCCGCAGGGCCGGGTGGACCAGGGGCAGCAGCGCCGCCGGGTCCGGGGTGAAGCCGGCCGCCCGTACGTCACCGTCGGGGCCGGCGAGGATGCTCAGTGGGCCGGCCGGTGTGCTCAGTACGGTGCTGTCGATGTTCATGCCGCTCTCCAGAGTCTGATCGTGGCGTAGGACCGCCAGGGACGCCAGCGCTCGGCGTACCTGTCGAGGGTCGACGGGGTGTCGGGCAGGCCGAGTGCGGCGGCGCCGCGCCGGACCGCGAGGTCGGAGCCGAGCAGGATGTCCGGGTCGCCGAAGGCGCGCATGGCCAGGTAGTTGGCGGTCCACGGGCCGATGCCGGGCAGCGCGAGCAGCCGCCGAACGGCCTCCTCCCGATCCACCCCAGCGGCGAGGTCGACGGACCCGTCCACCACGGCCCGAGCCAATCCCCGCAATGCCTCCCGCCGCCCCACCGGCATCCCGAACCCCGAGTCCGGCAGCGACAAGAGCTCCTCCGCGCTCAAGAACCCCCGCAGCTCACCCCGTTGATCATGAGGTTGACCTGGGGTTCGATCTTCATCGACCTCGTCAACCTCATGATCGACGCGGTGGGAGAGGAGGCGGTTGAGGGTTGTTCTTGCGGACGTGACCGAGACCTGCTGGCCGATGATGGCGCGGACGGCCTGCTCGAAACCGTCGACGGCGCGGGGGACGCGGATGCCGGGTTCGGCGGCGACCACCGGGGCCAGCGCAGGGTCCGCGGCCAGCGTCGCGTCGATGGCCGCCGGGTCCGCGTCCAGGTCGAGCAACCGCCGGCAGCGCGCCACCGCCGGCGCCAGGTCGCGCAGGTCGGCGAGCCGCAACGTCGCCGCCACGTGCCCGTCCGCCGGGGTCAGCGCCACCTGGCCGGTGCCGTGCGGCAACCGCAGACCCCGGTGGTACGTCCCGTCGCGGACCGCCTCCACGCCAGGCAACGCCCGCACCGTGAGGAAGTCCAGCAGCGCCCGGGCGTGCAGGGGCGGGCGGTACGCCAGCCGGAGCGCGATGGTCCCCGCCCCGGCCGGCGCCTGCTGACGTCCTCGGGCCGTGCGCAGGTCCGACGGGGCGCTCGCGTACACCTCGCGAAGCGTGTCGTTGAACTGCCGCACGCTGCCGAAGCCGGCGGCGAACGCGATCTCGGCCATCGCCAGGTCCGTCGTCTCGATCAGGATCCGGGCGGTCTGGGCGCGTTGGGCCCGGGCCAGCGCGAGCGGACCGGCGCCCATCTCGGCGCTCAGCATCCGGTGCAGGTGCCGCTCGGTGTAGCCCAGCCGGGAGGCCAACCCCGGTACGCCGTCCCGGTCGACAACCCCGTCGGCGATCAGCCGCATCGCCCGACCGACCACGTCCGCCCGGACGTCCCAGAGCGGTGAGCCGGGCGCGGCGTCTGGCCGGCAGCGCCGACAGGCGCGCAGCCCGGCACCCTGCGCGGCGGCGGCGGACGGGAAGAATCGGACGTTCTGCCGCTTCGGGGTGATGGCCGGGCAGGACGGCCGGCAGTAGATCCCGGTGGACGTCACACCGGTGTAGAACCAGCCGTCGAACCGCTGGTCACGGCTGTCCACGGCCCGGTAACACCGCTCGAAGTCCATCTCCATGTCACCGATGATGCCCCGCTCGACCGGTCATCGGCTGGCGGGAATCGGACCTGGGTGTGCGCGCCGGGTGCGGGGCCCGCCCCGGGTCAGCGGCGGCGCCGGTGCGGCTGACCGGACCGGCCGGTGCGGGAGCCCTGACTGGTTCGGTCGGCCTGGCCGGCGCGGCTGGACCGGTTGTTCTGACCTGCGCGGTTGGCCTGACCGGTGAGCAGAGCCGATCGGAACACAGCGTCCGGGTCGTACCGCTTCCACAGCCGCCGGACCCGGGCCCCGGTCTCGCCCGGGTAGATCCGGGCGAACGCGGCCGGGTCCGGCCGGCTCTCGAAGTTGACGTACGCGCCGTCGGCGCGTGCCCCGGCGGCCCGCCAGGCGGCGTTCAACGCGGCGTCGGCCTGCGGCGGAAAGACCGAGGCCACGATCAGCGTGTCCTGGTGGCGATGCGGGTACGCGGTTGCCTCGGAGGCGACGTCGTTGACCGCCCCACCCAACGAGCGGAGCTGGATCACCGCCCGCCCCGGCCCGGTCACCGCTCGCGTCACGGCCCGCGCCCCGGCGTCGTCCAGCGCGGTGAACAGACCGTTGGTGGTCGTGCCACGCTGCTGCCCGACGTTGGGGTTGAGGTGCGCGGTCGGCACGAGCGTCGGATAGGGCAGCAGGTCGGTCCGGTGTTCGAGCACCTTGCCGATGGCGAGCAGCGGTTCCACCGCCGGCCGAGCGCGGCGCAGGCTCTCGGCGGCGACCACGGCGGTGATGGACATGAGCACCGATCGACCCTCGGCGTACACCACGGCGGCCGCGGACAACTCCCGTGGTGCCTGGGCGAGGTAACTCGTCCACTCCCGGACGGTGCGACCGTCCGGATGCGCCTCGACGACCAGCTGCGCGACACCGACGTTGCGCTGCTCGACCGCCTCGATCTCGAAGGCCACCACGATGCCCGCGCCGGCCCCGGCCCCGCGGACCAGCCAGAACAGTTCCGGCTCGTGGTCGGCGTCCGCGCGTACCAGCGTCCCGTCCGCCAGCACCACCTCGACGGCGCGGACCCGGTCGATGGTGAGGCCGTGGGCGCGGACCAGCCAGCCGACACCACCGCCGGTGGCCAGGCCGCCGACACCGACGCCGCCGTAGTCACCCGAGCTGATCACCAGGCCGTACGGGGCCAGCGCCTTCGCCACGTTCGCCCAGCGCGCGCCGGCCTCGACCCGGACCAGTCCGGCCCGCTCGTCGATCACCTGAACCCGGTTGAGCATGGACAGGTCGATGACCACCCCACCGTTGTTGGAGGAGGCTCCGGAGAGACCGTGCCCACCGCTGCGGACCGCGACGGGCAGCCGCTGCTCTCGCGCGTAGCGCAGCGCGTCGACCACCTGCGCGGTGGTCTTCGGCAGGAGGACCGCAGCCGGCGACGCCGACCTGGTGTACGTCGAACGCAGTTGCGCGTACCGGCGGTCGCCGGGTGTGACGATCTGCCCCCGGAGGGAGTCGGGCACCCGGGCCATGGCGGTGCTCATCGTCGCCCCCGCAGCTGGCGGCTCGGGTGTCCGGGATCGGTCATGGCCCAAGGATGAGCGGGCACGCCGGCCTCGACAAATCCGGTGGACCGGTGCCCGCCGGCCGCTGCGACGCGCGACGCTCGCCGGTACGGGGAGCGCCGCGCGAAGGTGACCGGAATCTCCTGGGTTGACCGGTCAGACCGGGGCGAAAGAACCACCGATCTGACCGGTGATGCTCAACGTGACGGGCTCGGCGAGGCAGTCGGCCGACCCGGCACGCCGGGCGGGTCTGACGGGCTCGGCTCGACCGTCGGCCGGCCCGGTACGCCGGGCGGGCCCGGCCGGCTCGTCGGGCTCGGCTTGACCGTCGGTTGGCCCGGTACGCCGGGCCGCCCCGGCGGGATCGTCGGGCTCACCTGGGCGCCCCCGGGGCTGGGCTCGACCGTCGGCACCGTGGTGGGCGCGGACGGGGTGGGCACCGGTGGGCTGGGCACGGGCGGGCTGAGCACTGTCGCCGGGCCGGCCGGGCTGGGCACCGCCGGGGGAGACTCGTCCGAGCCGGTCGCGGCCACGGCGAGTGGCGTGGCGATCAGGATCGCCGCCAGCGTGCTCACCGCCCCCACCGTCACCGTGGCGCGGCGTCGGTTGCGCACCCGCCGTTCCGCTCGGCTCAACTGGTCATGCACGATCGGTGCCTCCTCGGCCAGGTCGGTGAGGGTGGAGCGGATGAGGTGCTCGAAGGGTTCGGTCATCGCCGTACCTCCAGCCTGTCGACGTCCGGCAGCAGGTCGCGTAGTCGCTTCACCGCTCGATGGGTACGGCTGCGTACGGTCCCCACCGAGCAGCCCAGCAACTCGGCCACCCGGGCTTCGGGCAGGTCCTCGTAGTAGCGGAGGACCACCACCGCACGCTGTGTCGGTGGCAGGTGACGCAGCGCGGCCCGCATCGCCAACCGCACGTCGGTGCCGCCGCTCGGGTCGCCGCCGACCGGTTCGTCGGCCGGGTTGAGCGGCGTCTCCCGCCACCGGCGAAGTCGCCGCCACCAGCTGATCTGCTCGCGGTACATCACCACCCGCAGATAGCCCTCGGGATCGGCGTGCCGGATGGTTCCCCACTTCGGGATGGTCCGCGCCAACGCCGACTGGAACAGGTCCTCAGCGGCGTTGCGGTCCCCGGTCAGCAGGTACGCGACCCGCATCAGCGCCGGAGTCCGGCTGCCGACGAACTCGGCCAGCCGCGCGCGCTCGTCCTCGTCCACCCACCACCCCCGTTTCGTTGTCACAGATACAGACGTCGCAGGTCATCGTCGCTATCCACGATCGGTGGGGTTTTTCGGCCCGAAAGTGTCGGTCGTGCCGGGTAGCGTCCGGCCACCAACTGAAGAAGGGGTGCGGCGGATGACGAGCGTGGCGGGTTGGGCGGCGGCGTCGACACCGGGTGCGTTCCCGCCGCTGCCCCGCGCGGTGGCGCAATCCTTCTACCGCCGGATGCGGGCCGTCGCGCCGGCCGCCGTGGGCGCCATCGAACGGGACCGGGCGGGCCACCCCGAGCAGGGCTTCTCCGACACGGCCTGCGGCCGATTGGCCGGCTCTCTCGACGACGCGGGCCTGCGGGCGCTCGGGATGTGGACGCACCACTGGTGCATGCGCTTCTACGACGACGACACGAGGGTCGGCCGGCGGTTGATCCGCGAGATCGCCGCGCGGCCGGGGCTGGGCTGGACGGCCGACGAGGTGCGTTGGATGCTGCGCGAGTCGGTCTCGGCCGGCCCGGCCGCCGCCGACCGGTTCACCCTGCCCCGCGCCGCCGCCGGGCAACTGCCGCCGGCCGACCGTCGGGCCCTGGGCCGTTGGCCCGAGGTCGAGGTGCCCCGCCAACGGCGGCCCGACCAGGCTGGTTGATCACGAGGCTGGCGGGGCCTGACAGCCACCCGCGGGTGGCTGTCAGGCCCCGCACCGAGCGAACAGGAGATCGGCTGCGGCAGGATGGACGCCGCACCACCCCCGACGGAAGGACGCTTCGATGCCCGCCAGCGAACCGACCATCATCGCCACCAGCATGGGCTTCTTCCGGGGCGACCGCGGGCCCTACGACCTGCGCCCCAGCCCGGTCTTCGAGCTGGCGGCCGAGTTGGCCGAGGCCGGTCCGCAGCCGCGGGTCTGCTACCTCGGGCAGGCCGTCGGCGACCAGCCCACCTCGCTGACCGCCGTCTACGGCGCGTTCGCCGACACCCGGTTCCGGCTGTCACACCTCGCCCTGTTCCCGATGCCGAACGTCGAGGACGTCCGCGCCCACCTGCTCGCCCAGGACGTGATCTGGGTCGGCGGCGGCAGCGTGGCCAACCTGGTCGCGGTGTGGCGGGTGCACGGGCTCGACGAGATCCTGCACGAGTGCTGGCAGGCCGGCGTGGTGCTGGCCGGCGTCTCCGCCGGCTCGATCTGCTGGCATGTCGGCGGTGCCACCGACAGCTTCGGCCCCCGGCTGCGCGGCTTCACCGAGGGCCTGGCCTGGCTGCCGTACGGCAACGGGGTGCACTACGACAGCGAGGGCCAGCGCCGCCCGCTCATGCACGAGCTGGTCGGTGACGGCACACTCCCCACCAGCCACTGCACCGACGACGGCGTCGGCCTGGTCTACCGGGGCACCCAGCTGGTCGAGGCGATCGCGGACCGCGAGGGTGTCTCGGCGTACGAGGTCAGCCGGGGCGCCGACGGCAGCGTCCGGGAGGCGGTCATCGCCCCCCGCCGGCTCGGCTGAGCGTCACGCCTCCTCGACCGCCTGTCGGCGACGCAGCACCGCCTCGAAGACCTGGGCCAGCTCGGCGGCGTCCTCCCCGGCGTGGTGCGTGTGCGGCACGTCGTGCAGGCCCAGCTCGTGCTTGATCGTGCCCTTGCGGGTCTGGACCCACTCGCTGCCGGTCAACCCCATCCAGTAGCTGCGAAGATCGACGCCGGAGCCGGTCGCACCGAACGGGCTGTGCCCGACGAAGCGGACGAAGTACCAGTGCACGAACATGCCGTCCCAGACGGCCGGGGCGGCGAGGAAGACCGGACGGCCGACCCGGCGCAGCCCGTTGACCCAGGCCGCCGCGGCGGACATCGCCTCCTGCGCGGTGGGTGCCTCCCGCAGCAGCCGGTCCCGGTCCAGGCCGGAGACGGCCAGCGCCGCAGGGACGAACTCGTCGGAGATGGGACGCAGTTCGGTGTAGAAGGTCAGGTCCGGGCGGCCGGCCACGGCCATGCCCAGCGAGATCATGCTGTACGGCCCGGGGATCGGCCCGTCCGCCTCCACATCGACGGCGATGTACAGCTCGGGCAATGTCGAGGTCATCCCACACCTCCAGCAGCGGAACATCGAACCGGGAGACTAGCAACGCCCGACGCGGCCCGGTGGGAGCGACGATCGACCACCGGCGGGGCGCCGAATCGGAGCCGCCTGGACCGGCCCGGCCGGGACCGGCGTAAGCTGGCCCGTCGTGAGTCTCACCATCGGCATCGTCGGCCTGCCCAACGTCGGCAAGAGCACGCTTTTCAACGCGTTGACCAAGAACGACGTGCTGGCGGCGAACTACCCGTTCGCCACCATCGAGCCCAACGTCGGCGTGGTCGGGCTGCCCGACGAGCGGCTGGGCAAGCTGGCCGAGATCTTCTCCTCGCAGAAGGTGCTGCCGGCGCCGGTGTCGTTCGTCGACATCGCCGGCCTGGTCCGCGGCGCGTCGAAGGGGCAGGGCCGGGGCAACGCCTTCCTGGCCAACATCCGGGACGCCTCGGCGATCTGCCAGGTCGTCCGGGCCTTCTCCGACCCGAACGTGGTACACGTCGACGGCAAGATCTCCCCGGCCGACGACATCGAGACGATCAACACCGAGCTGATCCTCGCTGACCTCCAGACCCTGGACAAGGCGCTGCCCCGGTTGGAGAAGGAGGCCAAGCTCCGCAAGGACCGGGCCGCCGCCGTCGCCGCCGCGAAGGCCGCGATCGAGGTGCTCGACGGTGGCACCACCCTCTACTCCGGGGCCGCCGCCGCCAAGATCGAGGTGGAGCACCTGCGCGAGCTGCACCTGCTCACCACCAAGCCCTTCCTGTACGTCTTCAACGTCGACGAGGCCGAGCTGGCCAACGAGACGTTCCTCGACGAGCTGCGCGCCCTGGTCGCCCCCGCCGAGGCCATCTTCATGGACGCCAAGATCGAGTCCGAGCTGGTGGATCTGCCCGAGGAGGAGGCCCGCGAGCTGTTGGAGTCGATCGGGCAGAACGAACCCGGCCTCAACCAGCTCGTCCGGGTCGGCTTCCGCACCCTCGGCCTCCAGACGTACCTCACGGCCGGCCCCAAGGAAGCGCGCGCCTGGACCGTCCCGGTCGGCGCCACCGCGCCGGAGGCCGCGGGTGTCATCCACAGCGACTTCCAGCGCGGCTTCATCAAGGCCGAGGTGGTCTCGTACCACGACCTGGTCGAGCACGGTTCGATGGCGGCGGCCAAGGCGGCGGGCAAGGTCCGCATCGAGGGCAAGGAGTACGTCATGCAGGACGGCGACGTGGTGGAGTTCCGCTTCAACGTCTGAAACCGGCCCGTTGCCGCAGGTCAAACGGTCGGTGCCTCGCCCTGGGGCGGAACTGCGCCATGTGCGCCCGCAGCGCGGCGGCGACGACCTGAGACAGCGGCACAGTCCGGCGCGAGGGCTGCGCACGATGTCGGCTTCGACCTGGGCGTTACCTGATCGGCCAGGGCGATCTACCTGCCGGCGCCGCCGCACCGAGGTTGGATGTCGAGAAGAGTCTCGTCGTACCAGACGTCCTCATAGCCGGGTGCGAGTACCACGCCCCAACCTGGTGGGAGTGCGAGGTACGGCCCAAGCTCTGGGGCGTGCTCGTCCAGGTGCTCAACATGCAAGGGTGCGAAGAAGTTGTCGTCACACTGGGGGATCGCGGGGCCGCGCCAGATGAACCAGCCGTTGCTGTTGGCTGCGATCGGGTGCCGCAGGGCGTTAAGCGGTTCCAGGTGACGTGGGCGCGACAGTGCGAGGCCGACCATCGTTCGCTGACCCGGCGGCGCTGGCTCGACCGTGAAGCGTCGACACATGCCGCGTTGTGCGGCCGAGACACTGGGACCCGGCGGGCGTCGACGCCAACTGATCATGTCGCTCATCATGTGGAGCTGAACTGTCACGGGTCAACCGGAGTACGACAGCCGGACTGCCGGCGATGTCGGGTCTCGGGACCTGCATGACAGATCAGTCTCGGGACGTAAGTGACACGTCCGGCTAGACGATCTCGAACCCGGCTGCTTCTTGCGCGGAGACAGGACCGCCGAGCCTTGCTGGAGAATCACGGTATGGATGTCCCCGACCTTCTTCGCCGGGCCGCCTCTCGCGTCCCCGCGTCAGCGAGGAGCAGCACTGGCTGGACGGTGACCGATGCGAGTGAGTACGTCGGACACCATGACTGGGAAGCTGCACTGGACATCCTCATGGAGCTTGGCGATGTCTACCCCGCCGAGACCTCGTTCTGGGACCTCTGCGCCCAGGCCGCCCATTGGATGCAGCTCGACAGAGCCGAGCGATGGTGTCACTGGCGTCGGTTTGAAGTGCTCCACGGCGTTATCCGCGCGGACCTTCAGCTCGTCGAGTCCGCTGCCTCGGGTGGCCGGCACATGCCCATACCAGGCGATGGGCGCCTTCGACCGCTGTGGGACATCGGGGACGTGACAGCCGCGGGCAACCCGGATCTGTACGTCGCGCGGATCTGGGTCGAGCACGAGCCGGACCTTAAGCCCGGCGAGCGCGGTGTTGTTCGGCTAGCACCCTTGAGCCCGGAACGCTGGCGACGTCTGACAGGCGGCGATGTGATCACGATGCACGAGCAGATGCCCGAAACCGGTGCAGCGACCATCACCGAGGCCACGTTCCCCTAACGGCTTAGGGAGGCCGCCTGACCGTTGCTACGTCTGGCTGTCACGCAGGTCCTGATAACGATGTGTCGCGCAGGTCCCGAGACCGGACACCGGACTGCCGGCGATGCTTGGTCCCGCATGATGTTTGACGGATCGGCGTCGCAGGATCCTTGACGCTAGGTCGTGATCGATTAGGTCTGGTGCCTTCGGTCGATGGTAAGGCTGGTCACCGCCAGCAGACGCTGGGGCTAGGGTCTATGCGTGCCTCAGGAACCCGACGAAGATTTTTTGATGCACGAGGAGTCGGTGTTGGCCAGGCTGAGTGAGCTGTCTGGCGTCGAGATTCTGTGGTGCGACGACTTCTACGACGGGGATATCGACGGGCTGGCCCGGTGGGAGGGGCGGGAGTTCTGGTTCGCGGGTGTCTACCCACTCGATCGTCGTCCCCGCCGGTACGTGCTGCACGAGATCAGGGCATCGGACGTCGAGGCGGCGTCGGCGCTGCACCGTCGACTGGGCGCATACGCTGACGCTGCCCGGCACGGACGTCTGGACTCGACGCAGGAGCAAGCGTGGGACCAGGTGTGGGCGAGCCGGCCGGATTACCGCCGCGCTCCGGCGGTGGGCTGGTTCACCGCCTGACCCCAGACTCAAGGTTCAGCTAGTCGCGGTGATGTGGTGGTGCGCCTTGGTGCGGTTCAGGTCGGTGGTGCTGCGCCGGGGGACGGCTTTGATCGGGGTGTCGGCGTCGTAGACGGTGACGGTGTGTTCGTCGAGGGCGACGGTGACGAGTTTGCGGGAATGCACGACACCGACTTGGATGCTGCCGGTGATCGACACGACCCGCTCGACGGTCGGCGCGGCGGCTGGGGGTGGGACCGGGGAGGCGGGTCGAGACGGGCCGCACGCGCCGCCGTCTGGGCGCGCGTCCGTCGTTCCGCTGGCGCTCCGACTCCGGCCACGCGACACGCCCGGCGGCTGGCGCGGAGAGCGGGAAGCCCGGGGCCGCCGCAGACGGTGGGGCCGAGGGTGGTTGGTGTTCGTGGGCCGGCAGCCAGCCGGGCCGCGCCCCGAGCGGCGCGGCGCAGCGAAGGGCGCACGCCGGGTCCGCGGCGGGTCGCGGCGGCGAGCTGGTCGCGGTTACCGCGCCTCCGGCGGGGGCGCAACGGCTCCAGGATGGCTGGGGCACCGCTGGCGGGTCACGGTCCGTGGGTGGTTGCGCAGGGCCATCCCGCCCACCGTCGACCCGGGCGGGCCGAGCAGACCACCGCCCGGCCCGCCAGCATTCGTAGGTGCGTCAAGGTCCGCTTGACGTGGCGGACCGGGCGGCGGCCCGCTCCCCAGAGGGCGGGTCGACGGCAGACAGTGAGGATGGCGGGGCGTGCCAGATGCGTGCCCGAAGGCCGGGTCTACAGGGGCCAAAACCACCCGAGAGCAGCGCCGGAAGATTGACGCTCTGTAGTTGGTATCTCGTGTGGGATTGGTCGTCTGTCTACCGAAAGTGACGATCAACCCGATTCCCAAGCTGATCGTCTCGTTGGTCAGCACGAGGACGGCGTTTGGGCCGCTAGGGTCCGGACATGCGCGTTGTTGTTCACTCGGTCAGGTTCCCCGACCTTCAGCAAGGCCCTCCCGAGGACCCCGCCGTCACCATGCAACTCGTGGAGATTTACGCAGGCCCGAGCGATGGTCAGGGTGAGGAGCGGTTCCAGGCAACGGTGTGCACTCCGGCTGCTCTGTCACGGCTGCTCGCTGATCAGGACGTCATCGTTGGAAGACACTGGCTGTTTGTCGATCACTTCCACCCTGGCCGCGTCGAGCAGTTCCTCCGCAAGCTGATCCAGAACATCGAGGGTGCCAGCTGGAGCGAGGTCGCGTCGAAGGTGGGACGCCTGGCGCAGCATGAGTTCGAGGACTACGGCTCGTGAGTGACTAACTGGGTGACGATCGGCCCGGACGCCGACGGACGAGCGTGGACTCCGGAGGATCTTCCGACGGCTCGGCCGGATGCATCAGCAGGTCACCGTCGTGGGTTTGTTGCCTGGGGGCCAAGGAGTCTCTTCAGCGGTGCGCAGAGCCTCGGCCAGGTCGCCGACAAGCTTCTTGGGTCGTCGATGCCACCACCAGCCCATAGCGGGAGTGATCTGGTGGTATCGGCCTACTGCCTGGCCGCCATCCTCAATCGTGGCGGCACGGAAGCGCTCGTCCAGCGGTTGCAGCATCTCGTGCCAGCACGACCGGACGGGGTGAGTCACCTGGGGCCATGCCTTAGCTAGCCAGTCTCTGCAGTAGAGATCATTTGTGTACTCGTCGACGAGGTCGGAGTAGCCCCGCTCAACCTGGGCGACGAGCCACGCCCACTTGCCGATCATCTCCTCAATTGTGAACTCCTTGCGCCACCCTTGCTGATGGAGCGCCGCACTGGCGGCCCGGACGGATTCCAGGTCCTCGGTGCTCAAGTGGCTGTCATCAGGGTTCAAGTCCACATCGGGATGCTAGACCGGCCCTGGATTCACCGGGCGGCAGCCGGGGGCGCGCACGGGGCACAAGACACTGTGAAACGTCGGCAACCAGCTATCAAGGACGTGAGCCCAGGAGCGACCGTGACCAGCGCGCCGACCAGATCGCCGCAGGTCATGGGAGAGGCGGTCTATGTTCCGCCTCAACGTCTGACTCAGGTCGGCGGCTGTTGCCTAGGCTGGCGGCATGGTGCAGGCAGGGGTAGCCCGGTGACCGCCTCAGCTGACGACGACCGGGCCCGCTATGTTCGTGATCGCCAGTGGCTTGACTGTGCGGTCCACGAGCTGCCGGCCGGTGTGCTGTGGGGTGCCGATGGCGCGACACCTGCCCAGTGCGCCGAGATGCTGGACGGCTTGGACGAGTTCGCACGTGTCTGTGCTCGCCTCGGGCTCGATGACCACACCGAGTTCGTCGAGGCCTGCCGGTGGCACTTCGATCACTACCCGCACTTCCTCGGCCGCCGTCGCCACTTTGACGACTATGCGACGTACATCCGTGACCGCCGCGGACCGTTGCGGGTCTTCGCACCTGTTGCTCCGGGCTGGCTACGGCGTCTGTGACGGATACGCCCGCCACGAACTGGTCCGTCACTCGGTGAGGGCGAACCGACGATGGTTGTCGGCCCACCAGTCCAGCCAGCAGCGGACCTCGATGCAGTTCATCGCGGTCACCTGTCTGTCGTGAGATCAGTCCAGGTTCGGCCGTCGCCGGCTCGGCTTGCGCTTTCTCCCGGCCCTGGCGTTCGCGAACTGCCGTTGGCGCTGGTCTCGTTGCTGCCGCTGCCAGTCGTGTCGCCGGCGGTCGCGTCGTCTCTCGTAGCCGCGGGCGACCACGGCTAGTGCCATCCACCCGGACAGCACCAGGCCTGCCGCCCCGACCACCCCTTGCAGCCGGCCCCGATGCCCGCTGAGGATGCCGAAATCGGTGACGAAATCCTGCGGATCATCGGGGTTGACCCAGATCTGCATAGCACTGCCGGCCGCCAGGCAGACCTCCCAACAGCCAACCTCGGCCTGACGCTGAGCGCCGGCGAACTCGTAGCGCAGGTGCATCGTGTTCCGCCGCTTGTGCACGAGTTCATCGACAACTGCCTGGGCTGGCACGCCGTCGACCCGCAGTCGACGCCCCCAGGCGTCGTTGTCCTGAAAGGTCTTGAACGGCAGCCACATCATGACCAGCCCGACCGCGAGGCCGAGTGCGTAGACGGGGTAGCGGGCAAGCCACCAGCTCCGCAAGATCTTCACGGTGGTCATGGTCGCAGTCGATGTCGACAGGCGGCAGTAGGGTGACCGGATGACGGATCAGCTGCTCCGGTCGTCGTTTGGCGCGGCGGCGACCGCGTACGCCGAGCACCGCCCTGACTACGCGCGGGCCGCGGTGCGGTGGGCGCTGGAGGCCGCCCCCGGTCTACGCGTGCTCGACCTGGGTGCCGGCACCGGCAAGTTGTCCGCGACGCTGGTGGCGGTGGGCGCGGATGTCGTGGCGGTCGAGCCCGACCCGGCGATGCTCACCGAGCTTCGCCGTGCGGTGCCGACCGTCAGTGCCCTGCCGGGTAGCGCCGAGGCCATCCCGTTGCCGGACGGGTCCGTCGATGCCGTGCTCGCCGGCAACGCCCTGCACTGGTTCGACATGACCGTCGCGGGGGCGGAGATCGCCCGGGTCCTCGCACCCGGCGGTGTCCTGGCCGGTCTGTGGAACATCATGGACGACCGGATCGACTGGGTTGCCGGGCTCGGACGGGTCAGCGGGAGTGCGGCCATCGGCCCGCGTGACACGTTGAGCAGTTGGCGCGCGGCGACGGCGGACATGCTCGTTCCGAGCACCGGCCTGATCGCGGGGTTCGGGGCGGCCGAGCAGGTCGAGTTCCCGCACGGGCAGCGTCGTACCGCCGACTCGCTCGTCGCGACGCTCGCGACGCGGGCCGGGATGCTGGTCATGCCGGACGAGGAGCGAGAGGCCACCCTCGGCCGGATCCGCTCCTTCCTCGGGAGCCGACCCGAAACCGCCCACGGCGAGTTCACGCTGCCGATGCTGACCGGCGTGCTGCGCGCCCGCCGGAGTTGACGATCGTCGACCCGGTGAACCGGCATCGCTCCGGGGCGTTGAACGCTGCGCTGGCAGGCGCCGAGGTGGCACTCGTGGGCCTGTTCTCGGCGAAGGACAAGGAGTTCGACAGCAAGCTCGATCTGCTGGCCAGCGTGGTGGAAGCCCACGGTGGCCAGGTCGTGAGCCGGCATGTGCAGCGGCGGGGAGTCTCTTCCGGCGGAGCGGACAAGATGGGCGACCCGTTCTCGCGGCGGACGTTGCTCACCCCCGGTAGAGCCCGCGAAGTCGCCGAGGACTGCCGGCAGCGCGGGGTCGGCGTCGTGGTCTTCGCGAATCCCTTGACCGGCCACCAGCGGGCCGTCCTCACGGACATGTTCGGCTGTCTCGTGATGAGTGGCGAGGACCTCCGGTAGGTCAGGGACGGACGGCCTTCTCGCCGTGGACGGTCGCGTACTCGGCGGCGAGCCAGGGCCCAAGGTCGTCGATGAGTTCGCGGAGGCCACCCGGAACCGGGGAGGGCGTGCGGCCGATAACGGCAGCTCTACGCATCTGCTCCGCGCGTTCCGGATAGTGGAGCCCGAACGCCTCGGCGGATTGGGTGAGGTCGCTCGTCCAGCCTCCCCACTGAGGCATGACCAGTGTGAAGCCGGTCCTGACGATGCGCCGAGCGACGACCCGGCTGAGGGCCTTCCGTTGCTGGTCGGTGTTCGCTTCGGCCGCCTGGCGGCGCCACCCCGCAAGCGCAAGGGACAGGTCGCCGTTCGTCTCCCGGGCGAGCAGGGAAGTGGGCCGGTAGCGGGGGAGTTGGTCGGCGAGGTCGTCGCCCAGCAGGGGGGTGCACAGGCAGGCGACGAAGAAGCCGAGGTCGTGCCGCTCAAGCTCGCTGAGCAGCGTACGTGCGCTGAACAGCAGGACGCCCACGCCGTCGATCTGCGGAAAGGACCGGTCGAGGTCCTGCTCGATCCTGGTGGCAGCCGCCCGGTCGGCCTCGGTTGGTTCCGTGTGCAGGGCGAGGAGCAGGTCGAGATCGGAGACGCCGAGGATGGCGGTGCCGCGCGGGATGCTGCCGTAGATGTAGGCGCTGTGCAGCAGACCACCGTCGAACGACTCGGCTATCCGAGCGCGTGCCGCGTCGACAACACCGGCGAACGCGGCCGGGACCCGACTGAGTGCACCCTCGCGCGCGATCCATCCCTCGACGTCCAGTCCTCTTCCGGGCATGGGGACACTCTGCCGGAGCTGGCGACGACGATCACCCACGGGCCGGGCGATCTCGGAGTGGTCTGAGAGGCAGCACCCCTCCTAACGCGCGTCGAGCGGTACGGAGATGGCGTCGCGGATCATGGTTACGGCTTGGTCGACGTTTCGTGCCGTGGCCTGGGAATCGTCCTGCTCGGACTCGTGCACGAAGGCCGTGACGCCACGACGGCTGCCGCAGTAGTCAACGATGCCGTGCTCGATCTGCGTCCGCAGCGCGTGTCCGTACCCGTGTCGCTCGTAGAGGCCGGCGTCGTCACCGGCGACCGGGAGCAGGTGGGTGGTGAGGCGGTGCAGCCGCGGTTGGATGCCGGTGGCCGGGGCGTAGTCGAAGGCCCAGCCGTTGATGAACACCCGGTCGATCCACCCCTTGAGCAGCGCCGGCATCGACCACCAGTAGACCGGGAAGACCAGCACGAGGTCATTTGCTCGATCGATGCGCTGCTGCTCGCGGAGGACGTCGGGCGGCGGCCCGCCGCGCTGCTGGTACGCCAGGCGGTCGGCCGGGGTGTACCTCGGGTCGAAGCCCTCCTTCGCCAGGTCGGCGATCTCGACCGACCCCGGGCGCAGCGCGGCCTCAAGTCGCCGCGCCACGTGGTGCGTCAGGGACCCGGGCTCGGGGTTCACGGCTACCAACAAGCTGTGCATGGGTGCAAGGGTCCTACTGCTCGGCCCAGGCACCCAACTCGTTGCCGCTGGGGTCGGTGAAGTGGAACCGCCGGCCACCGGGGAACTCGTACGGCCCGTTCACCACCTGGCCGCCGGCCTCCTTGACGGCCTGCACGGATCGGTCCAGGTCGCTGGAGTAGAGCAGCACGAGCGGGCCGCCCGCCCGAACCTCCCTGTCCACACGGAGACCGCCGACCTCGGACGCGGCGTCGCCGTGTGGGCTGCGGATGCCGGCGTACTCCGGCCCGTAGTCGTTGAACTGCCAACCGAACGCGTCGGCGTAGAAGCGCTTGGCCACGGCGAGGTCGGTCACCGTGAGCTCGATGTAGTCGATGGCGTGGTGTCGGTGCGGCGATGACTCAGACATGCGCCGATCGTGCACCCCGGGTACGACGAAACCACGACGTGCAACGAAAGGTTGCGCGATTGGTGCGGGCTGTCGTAGGTTGAGTGCAACCAAAGGTTGCGAAAGGTTGTGGGCATGGAACAGGGAACGATCGAACGCGACATCCACGTCAACGCGTCCCCCGAGGTCGTCTTCGAGGTGGTCAGCCAACCCGAGCACATGCGGGAGTGGTGGCCCGACGACGCGCGGTTCGAGTCGGTCGCGGGCGCGCCCGGTGAGCTGGTGTGGCGCGACGCCGACACCGGGGAGACGAAGACCGTCGCGCTCGCCGTCGTCGAGGTCGACCCGCCGAAGCGGTTCTCCTTTCGATGGTGCTTCACCGAGCCGGACCGGAGCGGGCAGGCGCTGTTCGTCACCTTCGACCTGGTGCCCAGCGGCGGCGGAACGCTGATCCGGATGACCGAGACCGGGTTCCGCGAGCTGGGTTGGGAGGTCGCCGTCCTGGAGGAGCAGTACCGCGACCACGAGAACGGTTGGGACCACTACATGCCTCGGCTGGGCGAATACGTCGCGCGGCTGGTCGCGACCCCGTGAGCGCAATGGTCGACGACGAGTTGTGGTCGGCGATCGGCGACCCGATCCGGCGTACGATGATCGATCTTCTTCTCGCCGACGGGCCGGGCACGGCCACCTCCTTGAGCAGGCGGCTACCCGTCACCCGTCAGGCCGTCTCGAAGCACCTGGCGGTCCTCGACCGGGTTGGGCTGATCCACGCCGAACCGGCCGGTCGCGAACGCCATTACCAGGTGGACGAGGCGCAGCTCGCCCGCGCGGTCGCCCAGTTGTCGGCGGTCGGCTCCACCTGGGACGCCCGACTCCGCCGGATCAAGCGGATCGCCGAGGCGATCGAACGCACCCGCACCAACGACGAAGGAGACTGAGAATGGTCGACATCCTGCACCGGGTCGGCGTCGTCGCTCCGCTCGACGACGTCTACCGAGCGGTGGCGACGCCGGAGGGCCTCGCCGCCTGGTGGACCACCGACACGGTGGGCAAGAGCGAGGTCGGTGGACAGTTGGCCTTCCGGTTCGGCGATGCCGGCGGCTTCGACATGGAGGTCCTGGAGCTGAACCCCGCCGGGCGGGTGCGGTGGCGCGTCGTCGACGGCCCAGAGGAGTGGGTCGGCACCGAGGTCGACTGGCGTCTCGACCAGCGCGGCGAGTACACGATCGTCCAGTTCGCGCACCAGGGCTGGCGCGAGCCGGTCGAGTTCATGCACCACTGCAGCACCAAGTGGGCGCTGTTCCTGATGAGCCTGAAGGAGCAGGTGGAGACCGGCCACGGCCGACCGGCCCCGGACGACGTGCGGATCAGCGACTGGCACTGACCTGGGTGACGGCTGCATCGCCGGGCAATCGCGAACTCCGCCTGGAGATCGCGATTGCCCCGGCGACCAGGCCGAGGGCCACGATCGCCACGGCGCAGAGCAGCAGCGTCGGGCGGGGGCCGATGGCACCCACCAGCGGCCCGCCCAGCATGGTGCCCAGCGGCACCGCCAGCACGAGGATGGCACCGTTCGCGGCGAGCACCGCGGGCAGTCGGGCGGTCGACGTGCTGCGCTGGAACAGCGCCATCGACGTGGACATGTACGGCGCCCAGATGAAGCCCGCCAGGGCGAACGCCGGCAACGACACGCCGACCGGTACGCCCAGGCCGAGGGGCAGCATGGCAACGCCGAACGCGACGACGATGCCGATGGTGGTGGCTCGCAGTGGCCAGCGGCGGAGGTAACCGGCGACCAGACCCCCGGCGAGACCGCCGACGCCGAACGCGGTGTAGTAGGCGCCGAGCAGCGTCGCCGAGGCGTGCAGGTCGTCGGTGATGTGGATGGGCATCGCCACGTACACCGGTCCGAAGAGGAAGAAGAACCCGAGGCTCAGCACCAGCAGGCCCAGCAGGGCCGGGTTCTGGCGGATGACCGCGAAGCCGGCCGTTCGCGAAGCGCCACTCTCGGACCGTGCGGGTCCGTCGTTGGCGGGAAGGGCGAGACGGTACGTGAGGGCCAGCGCGGCGAAGGTGGCGGCGTCGATGGCGATGACCCAGACCGGCCCCACCCAGCCGATCAGGATGCCCGCCAGTGGCGGGCCCACGATTGTGGCGAACCCTCCGATGGTGCTGAGCACGGCGTTGGCCGGCAGATGGTGTCGCTGCGGCAGCAGTTCGGCGATCAGGGTGAATCGGCCGGCGGAACCCCACGAGTGCAGCAGCGCCGACGCGGCCAGCAGAACCACGTACAGCCCGATGGTGAGCACGCCAGCGAGGTGGGCGAGGGGGATCGCCCCGAGCGCGCTGGCCCGCAGGATGGCATCCCAACCGGCGAGTTGCGCGCCGCTGCGCCCCCGTAACAGCCGGCCGAAGACGACAGTCCCGGCCGCGCTGGGCAGCGTGTACGACGCCATGGCCAGCGCGATCCAGGTGCCCCGCTGATCGTGCGGAGCGAGTTGGATGGCGAGCCAGGTCACCGCGACCACCGCCAGGCCGTCTCCCAACGCGGAGACGGCCAGCCCGGGCAGTACGCGCCGGAGCTGAGGATGACTGACCACCGGCCAGTACGGGGAGGAGCGCGGGAAACGGGAGGCGTCCGACATGCTGTCAGCTCACCCGCCGCGGCACCTGCGAATCAACACCTACTGCTACCAGCAGAATCAGCCGAGGGTGAAAGGCCGGATCACCGTTGCGGGCCGTCGCTACCGCGGGCAGCGCGCGAGGACGAGCCGATGCTCGCCACGATCGAACCCACCGAGGCGAGCGACACCGCCACCGTGCCGGCCGTGTCGGCACCGCCGTCGCCGGTCACCTTGAGGATGATGCCGGTGACCATCAGGACGACCGACAGGGCCAGGACTACATGGACGGCTCGCCTGCTCATGGCGGCATCTCACCTTTCCGCCGGCGGGAGATCGGCTCGGGTTCCTTGACGTCGGGGCGATGACACCCCGACTTTCCGAAACCCGAGCCGATCAAACCGCTACTCCGCCCGGTAGACGGAGATGTGCGACGGGCTGTCGGCCTGGAACGGTCGTCGGTGCCAGTCGGCGTACCGCTCGGTGAGCCGGAGCCCGGCCTGCTGCGCCATCTCGTCGATCTGGTGCGGCCAGGCGTACCGCATGGCGAACGGCTTCAGGTGCACACCGTCCGCGTCGAACGTGATCGTCTGCCGGATGAACCGCTGCGCCGGCCGGTCGTACCGGTGCAGTCGGATCGTCGCGGAGTCCTCGGTGACCTCACGCACCTGCACCTGCTCGTCCGAGTCGAAGCTGCGCGGGTCGGGCACGAACGTCTCGATGACGAACGCGCCGCCGGGCGACAGCACCCGGGCGACGTTGCGGAAGCAGTCCGCCTGCCGCTCGGCGTCCACCAGGTTGAACAGGGTGTTGAAGACCAGGTACGCGAGCCGGAACTCGCCGGCCACCGGCACGTCCGCCATGTCGGCGACGACCACCGGGATTTGGTCGCCGCCGGGTTTCGCCCGCAGCTGCGCGAGCATCTCCTCGGACGCCTCGACGCCGTGCACGGCGAGGCCGCGTTCGGCCAGCGGCAGCGCGACCCGGCCGGTGCCGATCGCCAGTTCGAGAACCGGACCTCCGTCGGCCAGTTCGGCCAGGAAGTCAACGGCAGGGGCCGGGTCGGGGTTGCCCGGGCCGTCGTAGTCGGCAGCCCAGAGCCGGCCGAAGAGGCCAGGATCGTCGAAGACCGACATCAGCGGCCTCCGAGGTTGGGGTCAGTGGCGCCCAGCAGCGCCAGGGAAACAGTCCTGCTCACGAAGTCTCGATTCCTCGGGTCGGATGACGGTTGGTTCGGGGGACTTCGTCGTGTCGGGCATGGCGGCTGCTCCCTTCGCGCGGCTGTCGACCGAGGACACCAGAGACGCCGCGGGCCCGGCAAGGCATTTACGCCGGCCGGGCCCACGACGGGACGTGCGGTCAGGAGATGTGGTGCAGGATCACGTTGTGCACGTGGTGGCTCTTCTGCGCGCCACGGAACTCCACCTCATAGGTGTGCGTGCCGACGTGGATGGCGATGGCACCGGTGGAGAAGAACGAACCACCCCACGACTTGTTGCTGACCACGCTCACGCTGGTGATCTTCGAGTACGGGATGCTGGTGATCGCGAACCGCTTCCCGACGAAGGACCGGTCCTGGATGATCACGCGGCGGTCGGTCAGCCCGATGAACCCGGTGCCGGTGCCGACGGCGTCGTAGACGGCGATGATCTGCTCGCCTTCGAGGAGGCCACTCTCAATCTGCTGGACCTGCTCTTTGCGGTCGTACGCGATGTTCGCCATGCGATCCAGGCTAGAAAACCGGTGCCAGCGTGCCCACCCGGGCGAGGATCACGAACTCGCCGTCGCCGTGGCCGACGGGCTCGCCGTGCCAGCCACCGTGAACGCGATCCACGATGAAGCCCGCCCTGGTCAGGGAGGTGCGCAGCTCGGCCTCCGTGCGAAAGCGCAGGCTCGCCGAGCTGAGGAGTTCCTCCCCGTCGTCGAAGTGGTAGTGGTGGGTGAAGTCGACCACTCCGTCGCGTACCCCGGTGACCTCGGTCCACGCGCGGACCTCGCCGCCGTCGGGCAGCGTGACCAGCCGGTGCGAATCCACCGGGTTCCACAGCTCCCAGCGACGGTCCGCCGGGTCGCGGGCGTCGAACACCAGCCGGCCGCCGGGCACCAGCGCCCGGGCCAGGTCGGCGAGGGTACGCGACCACTCCGCATCGTCCACGAAGAACTGCGCGACGTGGCTGGTCAGCACCGCGACGTCGAACGCCCGCTCCGGCAGCAGCGCCGAGGTGCCCACGAGCCAGGTCACCCGCTCACCACCCGGCTTGGCCCGGGCGGAGGCCACTGACGCGTCGGCCGGATCCACACCGGTGACGGTGTGGCCGGCGGCGGCGAGGGCAATGGCCAGCCGGCCGGTGCCGCAGCCGAGGTCGAGCACCCGGGCGGCCGGGGTCTCGTCGACCACCGTCTGGAAGAAATCGTCGTCCGGCCCCCACCGGCACTCCGCGTCGTACACCCGCACCAGCCGGTGGTGGCGGAACTCGGCGTGCCTCATCGGGGGTTCGCGTCGGTCGCGGCGCGGACGAACTCGCGTACCCGGGTGGTGGTGTTGCTGGCCAGCCAGACCGGCCCTCGTTCGATCGGCGGCGCATCGTGGATGGGCACGTACGCCACGTCGGGGCGCGGGTAGTAGCGCCGCGTGTGCTCGCCCACCGGCAGGACTCCCCGGCCCAGCGCGACCAGGGACAGCATCTCGGAGAAGGTGTTCCCGGCGGGCCCCTTTGGCACCGCCCGGCCGGACGGGGTGCGCTCCGGTGTGCGGTCCCGCTTGAACTCCACCGAGGTCACTGTCGGGTACTGCACCACCGGGTGGTCGGCGAGCACCTCCAACGACACCGACCGCTCCCGGGTGAGCGGGTGGCCCGCCGCCACCGCCAGCACCCGGCCCTCGGAGAGCAGCGCCGGGCCGGTGGCCATCCCGTCGAACGGGTACGAGGCGATCAACACGTCGGTCGAGCCGTCGAGCAACCCCGAGCGGGTGGTGGACAACTGCGCCTCGTGCACCTCCACCCGGCAGTCGGGGTGCCGTTCACCGAACAGGGCCACCGCCCGGAGCAGCACCGGCGCGGTCCACTCGCCGAGGAACGCCACCCGTAGCGTCCCGGTCACGCCCCGGGCGGCGTCGGTCGCGCGGCGGACGGCCTCGTCCATGCCTGCCACCAGCGGGGCCAGTTCGTCGGCGAGTTGCCGGCCGATCGGGGTGAGCCGGACGACCCGACTGGTGCGGGCGAACAGCGGTGCGCCGATCCGGCGTTCCAGCTTCTTCACGATGTGGCTGACCCGGCCGGTGCTGACTGTCAACCGCTCGGCGGTCCGGCCGAAGTGCAGTTCCTCCGCGAGGGTCAGGAACGTCTCGACCTCGTACCGCTCCAGCACACCGTTCCCATCGTTGACCTGTGGGCAACGATCGTAGCGGCATCGGGTCTTGGTCGGCGTTCCTCGTCCGGGGATCGTGAACCGGCAGGGAAAACCGAGCGAAAGGCGCTGACGTGACCATCGACGACTACCTGGCCGGCCTGGCCGGCCCACTGCGCGAGATCGGCGAGAAGCTGACGCCGATCATCGCGGAAGCCCTTCCCGGGGCGATCGGGGCGATGTGGCACGGGCACCCGGTCTGGAGCCTGGGCGACCGGCCCGGCCAGCGCCCGGTCTGCCTGGTCAAGGCGTACGGGTCGTACGTCACCTTCGGGCTGTGGCGGGGGCAGGAGATCACCGACCTGTCGGGGCGGCTGATCCCCGGTGCGCGGGCGATGGCGGCGGTGAAGTTGCGCGACGTCGCCGACATCGACCCGGCCCTGTTCAGCGACTGGCTGCGCGCGGCGGCCCACCTGGAGGAGGCGTGAGCGCGGTGCGGGTAACCGGTTTCGACCACTTGGTGCTGACCGTCGCCGACGTGGAACGGTCCCTGGACTTCTATTGCGGCCGGCTCGGACTGGCACCGGTACGGGTCGACGAGTGGCGTGCGGGCAGCGTCCCGTTCCCCTCGGTGCGGATCAGCCCCGACAGCATCATCGACCTCGTCCGGGGTGAGCCGCAGGGCGCGAACGTGGACCACTTCTGCCTGGTGGTGGCACCACTGGACTGGGCGCAGGTGATCGAGTCGGGGGTCTTCACGGTGTTGACCGGGCCGGTCAGCCGGTTCGGGGCCCGCGGTTCGGCGACCTCGATCTACGTGCGGGACCCGGACGGCAACTCGGTGGAGCTGCGCTGGTACCCGCAGGACGACGGGTCGGATTCGGAGACGGTCGTCAGCCCTCGGTGACCGCCCGGTACGCGTCCTCGATGCGGGCGGCCAACAGCACCTCGCCCTCGGTCAGCGGCTCGCCGCTGCCGTGCCCGACCCGGATCTGGGTGCTGTCGGCCCGGCGGCTGATCTCGGGCCGCAGATGCAGCGCGTCCGCGACGACCTTGACCCGTTCAGTTAGTGCGGCGTGTTGGGTATCGTCGATCACGAGCGTCCGTCGGATCTGCTCGCCCTCGCGCGTCCAACCAGATAGCAAGGTCAACGCGTCGGAAAGGTAGTCGTGCTTGGCCCTGCTGTTGAACAGCACGCGCATCACCGCACCCCCCAAGCGCCGTTGCCGGCTTGTGGCCAAATCGTCGCCATCCCGTGTCTTGTCGGTGTCTCCTAGTCTCTCGCTGCTCGGAGGGGGTGTCCACGCCCACACTTCCGTGTCTTGTTGGCCTAGCGGACGGCTACGGTACCCAAACCGCCGATTGATCTGGCACCCTGGACGCCCGTGCGGACCGAACGGGCGAGTGATGGCGGGCAGACCGAACGACGGGACCTGAAGGTGATCGTCGGTGCGGCGATCATCCGAGATGGGCGGGTGCTCGCCTGTGCGCGTTCCGCCCCACCCGAGGTGGCGGGCATGTGGGAGTTTCCGGGCGGAAAGGTCGAGCCTGGAGAGGCCGAGACCGACGCGTTGATCCGAGAGTGCGCCGAGGAGTTGGCCGTACGCGTCGAGATCGGCGCCCGGGTCGGCCGCAACGTACGGATGGCGCACGGCCGTTCGGTGCTCAAGGTGTACGCGGCCCGCCTGGTCGGCGGCGACCAGCCCCAGGCGCTGGAGCACGAGGCGCTCCGCTGGCTCACCGCCGACGAACTGGACTCGGTCACCTGGCTCCCCGCCGACGCCCCCATCGTCGCCGCCCTCCGCCCCCTCCTGACCCCAACCCCGTAACCCCAACCCCCGCCCCCTCCGCCCCCTACGCCCGGGTGATCAAGAGGTTTCGGTCACGATCACGCCTTCAGATGACCGAAAGCTCTTGATCACCGGGGTGACGGGGGTGGGGTGGGAAGTGGGACGGGGGCCGTGGCAACTGCCACGGCCCCCGTTGTCGTTCAGGTGGTTAGTGCTTGTTGTCCTGCTCCGGGTGGGCGAAGTTGAGGTGCTCCGGAGGCAGCGGGAAGGTCACGTCGTCGCCGAACGGCGACGGCGCGGCGGCCCGGTCGAAGGTGAGCTCGGTCAGCGGCAGCTTGCCCCGGTCGTCAACCGCCGGAGCGGTCGGGTGGGGCACCTCCCGGTGCCAGTTGACGCCGCTCTGCGCCTGCGCCTCAGCCCGCGAATCGTGAGAGCCACCCGCGTGCGAGTGGACCCCGCTCCTGGTCCCACCCGACGAGTTCGTCGAGCCCTGACGGGCGGTGGTCACGCTGGTCTGGGGCGTCTCGCCCCGACGGAAGATCTTGCTACCAAGCCACACAAGGGGATCGTACCTGCGGTCGACGACCCGTTCCTTCATGGGGATGATCCCGTTGTCAGTGATCTTGATGTGCTCGGGGCAGACCTCGGTGCAGCACTTGGTGATGTTGCAGAAACCGAGGCCCTGTTCGGCCTGCGCGTACTCCTTGCGGTCGGTCCGGGCGTCCAGCGGGTGCATGTCCAGCTCGGCCGCCCGGATGAAGTACCGCGGGCCGGAGAACGCCTGCTTGTTCTCCTCGTGATCGCGGATCACGTGGCAGACCGTCTGGCACAGGAAGCACTCGATGCACTTGCGGAACTCCTGCGAGCGCTCCACGTCGACCTGCTGCATCCGGTAGTCACCCGGGGCCACGTCCGCCGGAGGGGCGAACGCCGGGGTCTCCCGTGCCTTCTCGTAGTTGAACGAGACGTCGGTGACCAGGTCCCGGATGACCGGGAAGGTACGCAGCGGAGTGACCGTGACGGTCTCGTCGTCGCCAAAGGTCGACATCCGCGTCATGCAACCCAGCCGCGGCTTGCCGTTGATCTCGATGGAGCAGGAGCCGCACTTGCCGGCCTTGCAGTTCCACCGGCAGGCCAGGTCGGGCGCGTCGGTGGCCTGCAGGCGGTGGATGACGTCGAGGACGACCTCGCCCTCGTTCACCTCCACCATGTAGTCCTGGAGGTCACCGCCGCTCTCGTCGCCCCGCCAGATCCGGAACTGACGCTTCCCGCTCATCGGTTGTCCGCCTCTCCAGCGTCGGCAACGAGGGCGTCGAAGTCGGCGAGCTCCTCGTCGGTGAGGTACTTGGCCAGCTCGGCCCGGTCGAAGAGGCCGATCAGCTCCGGCCGCATCTTCGGCAGCGGCTTGCGGGTCAGCTGCACGGTGTCCCCGTCCAGCGCGCAGACCAGGTTGACCTGCCGCCACTTCGGCTCCATCGCCGGGTAGTCCTCCCGGGTGTGCCCGCCGCGCGACTCCTGCCGCTCCAGCGCCGCCTTCGCGGTGCACTCCGAGACCACCAGCATGTTGCGCAGGTCCAGGGCCAGGTGCCAGCCCGGGTTGTAGCGTCGGCCGCCGGCCGCGCTCACCTTGGCCACCCGCTCACGCAGCTCGGCGAGCCGGACCAGCGCGTCGGCCAGCTCACCCTCGCGGCGGATGATGCCCACCAGGTCACCCATGACCGCCTGGAGGTCCTGCTGAAGGGTGTACGGGCTCTCGCCGGTGTCCCGTTGCAGCGGAGCGAGGGCGGTCTCCACCGCCGCCTCGACCTCGTGCACGGCCACCTTCGGCCGGGCGGTCAGACCGTCGGCGTAGCTGGCCGCGTGCCCGCCCGCCCGCTTGCCGAAGACCAGCAGGTCGGACAGGGAGTTACCACCGAGTCGGTTGGAGCCGTGCATGCCACCGGAGACCTCGCCGGCGGCGAACAGCCCGCGTACGTGGCCGAAGGCGGCACCCGAATCCGGGTCCACCTCGACGCCGCCCATCACGTAGTGACAGGTCGGGCCGACCTCCATCGGCTCGGCCGTGATGTCGACGTCGGCCAGCTCCTTGAACTGGTGGTACATCGACGGCAGCCGGCGGCGGATCTCGTCGGCGGAACGTCGGCTCGCGATGTCCAGGAAGACACCACCGGCGGGGGAGCCCCGGCCGGCCTTGACCTCGCTGTTGATGGCGCGGGCCACCTCGTCGCGGGGCAGCAGCTCCGGCGGACGCCGGTTGTTGTCCGGGTCGGTGTACCAGCGGTCCGCCTCCTCCTCGGTCTCCGCGTACTGCTTGCGGAAGACGTCGGGGACGTAGTCGAACATGAACCGCTTGCCGTCGGAGTTCTTCAGGACGCCGCCGTCACCGCGCACCGACTCGGTGACCAGGATGCCCTTCACCGAGGGCGGCCAGACCATGCCGGTCGGGTGGAACTGGAGGAACTCCATGTTGATCAGCGTCGCCCCGGCGCGCAGCGCCAGCGCGTGCCCGTCCCCGGTGTACTCCCAGGAGTTCGACGTGACCTTGTAGGAGCGCCCGACGCCGCCGGTGGCCAGCACGACCGCCGGCGCCTCGAAGAGGATGAACTCGCCCGACTCGCGGTAGTAGCCGAACGCGCCGGCCACCCGGTCACCGTCGAGCAGCAGCTCGGTGATGGTCGTCTCGGAGAACACCCTGATCCGGGCGTCGTACGAGCCGAACTCCCGCTGGTCCTCCTGCTGGAGCGAGACGATCTTCTGCTGGAGGGTGCGGATCAGCTCCAGGCCGGTCCGGTCGCCCACGTGCGCCAGGCGCGGGTATTCGTGGCCACCGAAGTTGCGCTGCGAGATTTTGCCGTCCTTGGTGCGGTCGAAGAGCGCCCCGTACGTCTCCAGCTCCCAGATCCGCTGCGGCGACTCCTTCGCGTGCAGCTCGGCCATCCGGAAGTTGTTGAGGAACTTGCCGCCGCGCATGGTGTCGCGGAAGTGCACCTGCCAGTTGTCCCGGCTGTTCACATTGCCCATCGCGGCGGCCGCGCCGCCCTCGGCCATCACCGTGTGCGCCTTGCCGAACAGCGACTTGGAGATGATCGCGGTCTTCTTGCCGGCCAGCCGGGCCTCGATCGCCGCGCGCAGACCGGCGCCGCCGGCCCCGATGACGACGACGTCGTAGTGGTGTCGTTCGATGCGAGTGGTTGTGGTCATGTCAGGGGCCCTTTAGTTGATGAACCGCAGGTCGGAGAACCAGCCGGCCGCGAGCGCCATGATGTAGAAGTCGGCCAGCGCCAGGGTGCCGAGGGTGATCCAGGCGAGCTGCATGTGCCGGACGTTCAACGCCGAGACGAAGGTCCAGGCCTTGTACCGCACCGGGTGCTTGGAGAAGTGCTTGAGCCGGCCGCCGATGATGTGCCGGCAGGAGTGGCAGGAGATCGTGTACGCCCAGAGCATCACCACGTTGAGCAGCAGGATGATGTTGCCCAGCCCGAAGCCGAAGCCCTTCGGCGAGTGGAAGGCGAGGATCGCGTCCCAGGTGTTGATCAGCGAGATGATCGCGGCGGCGTAGAAGAAGTAGCGGTGCAGGTTCTGCCCGAGCAGCGGGAAACGGGTCTCACCGCCGTACTCCTTGTGCCCGTCCGGGACGGCGCAGGCCGGCGGCGACAGCCAGAACGACCGGTAGTACGCCTTGCGGTAGTAGTAGCAGGTGAGCCGGAACAGCAGCAGGAACGGCAGGGTCAGCGCGGCGTCCGGGATGATCCACCAGCCGGGCAGGAACCGGCCGAAGTGCGAGGCTTCCTCGACACACCGGTCGGTCACGCACGGGGAGTAGAACGGGGTCAGGTAGTGGAACTGGTCCACCCAGTACCACTTGTGCATGAAGACCCGGACCGTCGCGTACGCGACCCAGGCGCTGAGCCCGATCACGGTGATCAGCGGGGCGAACCACCATCGGTCGGTACGCAACGTCTTCGCCGCGATGGCGGCGCGCGCCCGCGCCCCCCTCGGCCTCGTTGCCGTTGAAGTCATTCGAGTCGTCTCCTCGACGGGCCCGTACGGGCGGGCTGGTCTCTCTCCGGTCGGCACGCGGACCGGCGAACCCGCACCCGCTGCCACGTCATGCGCACACCAACGACCACGCCGGATCGACCGACGCAGCTAAGTGACACACGTTACGCCGATCTCTGCGAGCCGTCCGCGCAAGGGAGTGTCCCGTGTGTCTGGCCTGCGGAAAAGCCCTCGACACGCCGGTTTGGCGCCCACGGTCGAGAACGTCAGCCGGAGGCGCCTCCGGTGAAGTGCCAGGACGCCAGCCGCAGCGAGGGCGCCGCCCACCAGGCACCGTCCACCCGCTCCGGTTGGCGCACCGCCCGCGCCCCCAGCCCGAGCACCGCCCCCGGCCCGAGCGCCCGCGGGTACGACTCGGTGAACCGCAGGTCACGGACCGCCCGGACGACGGTGCCGTCCTCGATCAACCAGACGCCGTTGCGGGTCAACCCGGTGACGACGAGGCTCTTCGGGTCGAGCACCCGGGTGTACCAGAGGTCGGTGACCAGCAGCCCTCGGCGTACGCCGGCCACCAACGCGGCGGTGTCCGCGTCGACGACAGCCCCGGCCGCCGCGCCGGTGGTGCTCCGGCCCACCGCACTGGCCGGGCCCGCCACCGCGCCGGTCAGCCGCAGGTTGCGGGGCATCGGGCCCCAGGTGGCACCCCCCGCGACCGCGTGCCCGGTGGACTCCGCGCCCGCCTCGGTGCCGGTCCGGCGATCGTGCGCCACCGCCCGGGTGGTGCCCGCCTCGACAAGCGTCAGCGCCCGTCGGCCGGTGCCCTCCGCGTCGAACGGCAACCCGGACCCGCCCAGCGGGTCGTCCACCAGTGTCACCGCCCGGTCGAACTGGGCCGCGCCCGGCTCGGCGAACGACTGCCGCTCGGCGTAGCGCTTGCCGTTGAAGCCGTAGAAGGACAGGTTCTGCAGGAGGTCCGCCACGGCGGCCGGCTCGAACACCACCTCGTAGTGCCCCGGTGGCAGCTCGACCGGGTCGGCCGCCGCCTGCGCCTTCGCGGCCGCCTGCGCGCCCAACTCGGCGCCGTCGAGGTCGGACAGCCGGTCGGCGCTGCGCCGAGCCACCCCGTCCGCACCATCACGGCGGGCGATGCCGTCCATCGCCGCCTCCACCGAGCGGCCGTACGCCGAGTGCCCGGCCGAGTTGGCGAACGCCGACGAGCGGTGCGCGGTGCGGCAGTAACCGGCGGTGCTGAGGCCCCCGGCGGCGGCCACGAACGCCCCCACCCGATCGGCCCGCTGATCCGGCTCGGCGTGCGCGGTGGCCTCGTCGACGGGCGGGGCGTCCGGCATGGGCATGGGCGGGGTCAGCCCCGGCCAACCCGGGTCGGGCGGGCAGAGCCGGGCCGCGGCCAGGGTGCGCTCCACCAGGGCAGACAACCCGTCGGCGGTGACCACGCTGCCGCCACCGGCAGCCGTCCGACCGTCGACGTGCACCCGCAGCCGGACCCCGACCGTGGACTCGGAGACGTTCTGGTGGATGCCCGAGTTTGCGAACCGGGTCAACGCCAGGTCCGCCCGCGTCACCACCGCCTCGGCCTGCGTGGCCGGCCCGCCAAGACGCCGAACCAGCTCCACGACCTGCCCCGCCAGATCCAACTCCGTCTGCCCGCTCATGCCGAGACCCCCACCCGGACGTTGCGGAACCGGGCCGGCGCGGCCGGGTGCCCGGTGTGCCCGATCTGGCCGGGTTGGCCCTTGCCGCAGTTGGGCGTGCCCCAGGGGACCGTCTCGCGGGAGAGCATGTCCATCGAGCGCCAGAACAGCGGACCGATCCCGGTGTACGTGGGGTTGCGCAGCATCCGCCCCCGCCGCCCCTTCTTGATCTCCCAGCCGACCTCACAGCCGAACTGGAAGTTGAGCCGCTTGTCGTCGATCGACCAGGAGCGGTTGAGGTCCATCAACACGCCGTCGTCGGTGGCCGCGATGATCTCGTCCAGCGTGTGTGGGCCGGGTTCCAGGCCGACGTTGGTCATCCGCACCATCGGCAACCGGGCCCACCCGTCGGCCCGTACGCTGCCGCCGTAGTCCAGGCTTGCCATCGCGGCGGAATCCCGGCCGGCGAGCACACCCACCCAGCGACCGTCGCGGACCGCGTCCCGCTTGACCGCCGGGGAGCCCTCGTCGTCGAAACCGAAGCTGCCCAGCGCACCCGGGATCGTCGGGTCGATGGTGATGTTCATCAGCTCAGAGCCGTAGCGCAGCGAGCCGAGCTGGGCCAGGTCCAGCCAGGACGTGCCGGCGAACGCCGCCTCCCAGCCGAGGATCCGGTCCAGTTCGATGGCGTGCCCGACCGACTCGTGGATCTGCAGGGCCAGCTGCTCGCCGCCGAGGATCAGATCGGTCTCGCCGGCCGGGCAGGGCGGCGCGGTGAGCAGCGCCCGGGACTCCTCGGCGATCTGCGCGGCGTGCGCGGCCAGATCCAGCGACTCGACCAGCTCCCACCCGGTGGTGCCGTACTGGCCGCGGTAGCTCGGCCAGGAGCGGCGCTGCGTCTCGCCGTCGCCGATTGAGGTGGCCGAGATGCCGCCGCCGCACTCGCGGATGCGCTGGTCGATCCGGTGGCCCTCGCTGGAGACGAACCACTTCGCGGTGTCCCAGATCTGGTACAGGCCCTCGGCCAGGTCCGCGCCGTGCTCGGCCATCGTGCGGGTCGCGTCGACCAGCAGATCGCCCTTGTCCGACAGGGGCACCCCGAGCGGGTCGATCTCGCAGCCGGAGGCCCAGCTCGCGGTGACCGCCTGGACCGGCACCAGGTCGACCGAAGGGCCCGGCACCCGCGCGCTCGCCATGGCGGTCCGCGTCGCGCGCCAGCCGGCGTCGCGGGCTGCGGCGTCCGACAGATCGGGTACGGCGTGGAAGCCCCAACTCGCACCGACCAACGCCCGGACCCCGAGCCCGATGCTCTCGTCCTGCGTCAGCTCCTCCACGTCGCCGTTGCGCGCGGTCATCGACTCGTAGCGGCGGTGCATCACCCGGGCGTCGGCGTACCGGGCGCCCGCGTCGAGGGCGGCCTGGACGGCGGCGGCGGCCGCGTCGAACTCGGTCATGGACCGACCCTAGGCCAGCCGACCGACACCCGTCAGGGGACGAGATCCTCTGGCCGGATAGTGGCCCGCACCGGCTCGGTCAGTTCCAGAACCTCGCCGCGCTTCGTTGTTGCCCTCTCCACGTAGTGCCCACCCTGCCGCTGGTAAAGACGCATTGCGCCCGTCCCCTGTTCCACCAGCAGATACCACTCAATGCCGGCTGCGGCGTAGTAATGCATCTTGAGGACTTTGTCGGTGGACGCGTTGCTCGGCGAGATGATCTCGCAGACCAGTCGCACATCAGCTGACTCGATGTTGGGCTCGTCGAGATCGATTGCGTTGGTGACGACGAGATCAGGAATCGGTATTCGACCTGGCCGGAGCCGGACGTTCACCGCCTCCAGCAGCTCAAGGTTGGCTGCCTCCGCGGCTGCTTCCAGGATGTTGCCGAGCTTGCGGGAGATTCGTTGATGCCGTGGGGTGGGTCCTGGGGTCACGTGGAGGCTCCAGTCGAAGAGTTCGACGCGATCCTGCGTCTCGCCGAGGGCGAGGAACTCCTCTTCGGTCCACGGACCTTCGTGATCGAACACCGCCGCGGTCATGGGTCACCTCCACCTCGTGCCAGGGGCATCCTCTGCCGGTTGCGCGTCCAATGATCGCACTTGACGTGCGTTCAAGGCGATGAATGGGCGTGGATGGCGAGGTGGCGGGGGTGCGGGGCCGATGCCGACTCGTTACGCTCGGGCCCGCTGACACGTGCCGACTTTGTAGCTTATTTTCACCCTCGGGACTTTGCTGTAAGTTCTCTTCGTCACTGAGGGAGGTGGCCGTGGACAGCTCGGAACCCTCGCCGTCCGGAGACCCGGACGACCGTCCCGCCGTGCCGGCACAGCGCTCCGACCAGGACGCCTACCTGCGGGTGCGTGATCTTCGGGTGCGGTTCGACACCGAGGACGGCGTGGTGCGCGCGGTCGACGGGGTGTCGTTCGCCGTCGAGCGGGGCCGCACCCTCGGCATCGTCGGTGAGTCCGGCTCCGGCAAGAGCGTCACCTCGCTGGCGATTCTCGGCCTGCACGACCCGAAACGGACCACCATCACCGGGGAGATCTCCGTGGGTGGCCGGCAGGTGGTCGGCCTCGGAGACGAGGAGGTACGCCGACTGCGCGGCCGGGACATGGCGATGATCTTCCAGGATCCGCTGTCGGCGCTGCACCCGTACTACACGGTGGGCCGGCAGATCGCCGAGGCGTACCGGGTGCACCACCCGAAGGCCAACCGGCGCGAGGCCCGCCAGCGGGCGGTCGACATGCTGGACCGGGTCGGCATCCCGCAGCCGGCGCGCCGCTTCGACCAGTACCCGCACGAGTTCTCCGGCGGCATGCGCCAGCGGGCGATGATCGCGATGTCCCTGGTCAACGACCCGGCGCTGCTGATCGCCGACGAACCGACCACCGCGCTGGACGTCACCGTCCAGGCGCAGATCCTGGACCTCCTCGCCGACCTCCAGGCCGAGTTCCACTCCGCGATCATCCTGATCACCCACGACCTCGGCGTGGTCGGCCAGGTCGCCGACGACGTGCTGGTCATGTACGGCGGACGGGCCGTCGAGCGGGGCAGCGTCGAGCAGGTGCTCCGGGCGCCGCAGCATCCGTACACCTGGGGGTTGCTCTCCAGCGTGCCGTCCCTGCACGGCGACGCGGACGCGGACCTGGTGCCCATTCCCGGCAACCCGCCCAGCCTGATCAACCTGCCGCCGGGCTGCGCGTTCCACCCCCGCTGCCGGTACGCGGACCGCGCGGGCAGCCGCTCCCGCACCGAGGTGCCCGAGCTGCGCCCGGCGGGGGAGGGCGATTCGGCCGGCCACCTGGTCGCCTGTCACCTGAGCGCCGAGGAGCGGGCCACGTTCTACGCCGAGGACATCGCATCCGTGGGGGTGGCCCGATGACCGATGAACCACTGCTGCGGGTCCGCGGCCTGAGCAAGCACTTCCCGGTACGCCAGGGGCTGCGTGCCACCGGTCTGGTGCGGGCGGTCGACGGGCTCGACTTCGACGTGCGCCCCGGCGAGACGCTCGGCCTGGTGGGGGAGTCGGGCTGCGGCAAGACCACCACCGGTCGGATGCTGGTGCGGCTGCTGGAACCGACGAGCGGCAGCATCGAGTTCGACGGGCGGGACATCACGCACGCCGGCCGCCGGGAATTGCGCCCGCTGCGTCAGGAACTTCAGATCATCTTCCAGGACCCGTACGCCTCGCTGAACCCTCGGCACACGGTGGGCCGGATCGTGGCGATGCCGCTACAGGTCAACGGGATCAAGCCGCCGGGTGGGATCAAGGCCCGGGTGCAGGAGTTGCTGGAGCTGGTCGGGCTGAACCCGGAGCACTACAACCGGTACCCGCACGAGTTCTCCGGTGGTCAGCGCCAGCGCATCGGCATCGCCCGCGCGTTGGCCCTGCGGCCGAAGCTGATCGTCGCGGACGAGCCGGTGAGCGCGCTGGACGTCTCGATCCAGGCGCAGGTCGTCAACCTGCTGCGCGACCTGCAACGCGAGCTTGGCCTGGCCTTCGTGTTCATCGCGCACGACCTGGCCGTGGTCCGGCACTTCTGCCAGCGGGTCGCTGTCATGTACCTGGGTCGGATCGTGGAGATCGGCGATCGGGCGGACATCTACGAGCGCCCGCAGCACCCGTACACCCGGGCGTTGCTCTCGGCGATCCCGGACGTCACCCAGCTCGGCCCGGCGGGTCGGATCCGACTGACCGGTGACGTGCCCACCCCGCTGGACCCGCCGTCGGGCTGCCGGTTCCGTACCCGCTGCTGGAAGGCGCAGGACATCTGCGCCACCGAAGAGCCCGCGCTGATCCCGCGCGACGGCGGCAACCAGGCCACCGCGTGTCACTTCCCCGAAGGGGACACGGCCGGCACGAGCCCAGTAGGTGGGGCGGCTGCGGAGGCCGGGACGACAGACGCGATCGTGGAGGAGGTGTCGTCGTGAGCCTGTCCCCGGTGGAGGGTGTGGCGCTGGCCGAGATCGAGTCCGGCACGGACCCGGTCGGGCCCGCCGCGAAGGGCGTCGTCGGCCGTTCGCCCGGCCAGCTCGCCTGGCTGCGGCTGCGCCGCGACCGGACGGCGATGGTCAGCGGCGTACTCCTGATCTTCTTCCTGCTGTTGGGGTTGGCCGCCCCGCTGATCGAGATGGTCTACGGGATCGGCCCGCGGGAGCAGTTCCAGAACATGCTGGACGGCTTCGGCATGCCGCTGGGGTACGCCGGCGGAGTCAGCGGCGAGCACTGGTTCGGTCTGGAGCCGGGGCTGGGCCGGGACATCTTCATCCGGCTGATCTACGGGCTGCGGACCTCGTTGTTCATCGCGTTCGCTGCGGCCCTGATCACCGCGACGATCGGGATCGTGCTGGGCGCGCTCGCCGGCTACCTCGGCGGCTGGCTCGACGCGGTGATCAACTGGATCACCGACCTGACCCTGGCCATGCCCTTCCTGATCATCGCGCTGGCGCTCACGCCCACCATCACGCTGCGCTTCTACGGTGAGCGGGGGCAGGTGTCGTCCGCCTTCGGGGTGGGCGTGCTGATCGCCGTCTTCGCCATCTTCGGCTGGACCAGTACGGCCCGGCTGGTCCGCGGGCAGGTGATCGCACTGCGTGAGCGGGAGTTCGTGGAGGCGGCCCGGGCCAGCGGGGCCGGGCTGGGGCACATGCTCTTCCGGCAGCTGCTGCCGAACATCTGGGCGCCGATCCTGGTGTCGTTCTCCCTGGCGGTGCCGCAGTTCATCACCAGCGAGGCGGCGCTGTCGTTCATCGGCGTCGGCCTCAGCGACGAGACGCCCAGCTTCGGCCGAATGATCTACCGCAGTCTGGACTTCCTCCAGACCGACCCGGCGTACGTGTTCTTCCCGGGCATCACGATCTTCGCGCTGGTGTTCGCCTTCAACCTCTTCGGCGACGCGTTGCGGGACGCGCTCGACCCGAAGTCGTCCCGGTAGGGGTCAAAATCATGGCGCGATTTCTGCTCAAGCGACTCTTCTCCGCCACGCTGACCCTCTTCGCGGTGAGCGTGTTGACCTTCCTGATGTTCTTCGCCCTGCCGCGCGACCCGGTCAGCAGCATCTGCTCGAAGAACTGCAACCCGGAGCGGCTGGAGCGGGTCCGCGACGACCTGGGCCTGAACGACCCCCTGGTCAGCCAGTACGCCGGCTACATGAAGGGCATCGTCACCGGTCGGGACCTGGGCAGCGCCCAGGGTGGCCGGTGTGACGCGCCCTGCCTGGGCTGGTCGTACGTCACCAACGAGGCCGTCTCGGACACCATCGCCCGGGTGCTGCCGGTGACGCTGAGCATCGTGATCCCGGCGGCGATCCTCTGGTTGCTGCTCGGGGTCGGTCTCGGCATGGTCTCCGCGTTGCGGCGCGGCACCTGGCTGGACCGCCTGGCCATCGGGTTCTCGCTGACCGGGGCCTCGTTGCAGCTGTACTTCGTGGGCGCGGTGCTGCTGCTGGTGTTCGTCTACAACCTGCGGCTGTTGCCGGTGCCGAGCTACACCTCCATCTTCGACAACCCGGCGAAGTGGGCCAGTGGGCTGGTGCTGGCCTGGGTGGCACTGGCCTTCCTCTTCTCGGCCATCTACGCCCGGTTGTCGCGGGCGCAGATGTTGGAGACGCTGTCGGAGGACTTCGTCCGGACCGCGCGGGCCAAGGGCCTGGCCAAACCCACTGTGTACGGGAGGCACGCCCTGCGCGCGGCGATCACCCCGGTGGTGACCATCGCCGGGCTGGACGTGGGCGGGGCGCTGGGCGGGACGGTGATCACCGAGACCACGTTCGGCATCCAGGGGTTGGGACGTACGGCGGTGGACGCGGTGCGCTCGGGTGATCTGCCTACCATCATGGCCACCGTGCTGATCGCCGCGGTCTTCGTGGTGTTGGCGAACGTACTGGTGGACCTGCTCTACGCGGCCATCGACCCCCGGGTGCGGCTGCGCTGACCTGTCGATGTCCAGCAGGCGACCTGCGGCTGGGCCGGTGGCGAAATTTATCGACAACTGTTACACAACTTGTAGGTTTTCTTCCTTACGATCCTCGGGACGTCGGCGGTTCTCGCCCCGACGAAACCGCACGGCACATGGGTGAAGGGGGTACTTCATGAGACCACGCGTGGTGGCTGCCGCAGGCGGCGCGATCGCTCTGGTTGTGGCATTGGGTGCGTGCTCGAAGAACACGGGCGAGGGCACCACGGTGGACAACGAACGGCAGCAGACCGGGGTCATCGCGACCGACCCCAAGGACTCGCAGGGGCCGGCGGCCGAGGTGAGCGGAGCTGCGAAGGGCGGCACCTTCACCATCATCCGGGAGTCGCCGATCTCCCACCTCGACCCGCAGCGGACGTACTCGTTCGCCGGTCTGATGGCCAACCCGCTCTTCGCCCGCTACCTGACCACCTGGAAGGACGACGGCAAGGGCGGCCTGGTCCTGGTGGGCGACCTGGCCGAGACGCCGGGCAAGAACGTCAACAACGACTGCAAGGTCTGGGAATTCACTGTCAAGGACGGGGTGAAGTTCGAGGACGGCCGGCCGATCACCTCCAAGGAGATCGCGTACGGCATCGCCCGGTCCTTCGACCCGGACCTGTCCGGCGGCCCGACCTACATCCAGGAGTGGCTGGCCGACACCCCGCAGTTCGACACCAAGTGGGACTTCAAGAAGAACAAGACGTCGCTGCCGCCCGGCCTGAGTACGCCGGACGCCAAGACCCTGCGCTTCGAGTTCGCCAAGCCCCGATGTGACCTGCCGTTCGCCGTCTCGCTGCCGACCACCGCGCCGCTGCCGGCCGACAAGGACACCGGCGTCGACCTGGACAAGCAGCCGTTCTCGTCCGGCCCGTACAAGGTCGCCAAGAACCAGGTCGGCGTGCAGATCACCCTGGACCGCAACACCAACTGGGACCCGAAGACCGACCCGGTCCGGCACCAGTACCCGGACCAGTTCGTCTGGAGCTTCGGCCCGACCGCGGACGCCGCCAACAACCGGGTGATCGCCGACAACGGCGCCGACCAGAGCGCTCTCGCCTTCAACACGGTGCCCGCCTCGCTGGTCGCCAAGGTGGCCGGGGACGCCACGCTCAAGTCGCGCAGCATCCTCTCGCCGACCCCGAGCGCCAACCAGTTGGTCATCAACAACCAGCGGGTCACCGACCTGAAGGTCCGCCAGGCGCTCAACTACGCCATCGACCGCGAGGGCCTGATCAAGGCGATGGGCGGGCAGACCGTCGCCGCGCCGCTGACCACGCTGATGCCGCCGGCAACCATCGGCTACAAGGCGTACGACGCGTACCCGGCGGGCGCCAACGGCAACCTCGACAAGGTCAAGGAACTGCTCGGCGGACAGACGCCGGCGCTGGTCCTCGGTGTCGCCGACAACACGACCGAGCAGCAGCAGGGCGCCCAGCTCAAGGCCAACCTGGAGCGGGCCGGCTTCAAGATCACGCTGCGGAACATCTCGGACGACGCGAAGCTCGACGAGATCAAGAAGAAGGACAACCCCTGGGACCTGTACATCGGTAACTGGGCGGCGGACTGGCCGAGCGGGGCCTCGATCCTGCCGGTGCTCTACGACGGCCGCACCATCAAGGCCGAGGGCAACAGCAACCAGGCCTACTTCAACGATCCGGCCATCAACACCGAGATGGACCGCATCTCGGCCATGCCCGCGGCCGAGCAGGGCCCGGAGTGGGCCAAGCTCGACGAGCGGATCATGAAGGAGCACGCCCCGGTGGTGCCGCTCTTCGTCGACGTGGCCTACAACGTGCACGGGTCCAAGGCGGGCGGGATCTTCATCTCCAGCGTCTTCGGCTACCCGTCGTTCGTGAACGCGCACGTCAAGCCGTAAGCCGCACCGCAGACCAGCAGGGTCCCTCCCGACAGCGTCGTCGGGAGGGACCCTGCTGTTTCTGTCGATCGGCCACGACCTGCGGCATGAGAAGGCTGAATGTAACCTTGCGGATACGTACCCGCGTGGTTACATTAGTCGCCATGGATGCCGTGTTGCACGCGCTGGCAGACGAGAGCCGGCGCACGGTTCTCGATATCCTCCGCGACCACCCGGCGAGTGCGGGAGAGCTGGCCGAGGCTCTCCCGATCGCCCGCCCGGGCGTGTCCCGGCATCTCCGCGTGCTGCGGGAAGCCGGGCTGGTCGACGTACGCCAGGACGCGCAGCGCCGGATCTACACCCTCCGGCCGGAGGCGCTCGTCGAGGTCGACGAGTGGCTGGGGGAGTACCGCCGGCTCTGGGAGAACCGACTCGGCGCTCTTCATACCGAGATCGCACGAGGAAAGAAGGCGCGACGATGACCACGATCGCGACGATGCGAACGATCGACGAGGGTCGCGGAGCAGTCCGGGTCGAGGACCTCTACGACACGGACATCCGCGACCTCTGGCAGGCGTGTACGACGCCCGAGCGGCTGGCCCGCTGGATCGCCCGGGTCGACGGCGACATGCGGGTCGGCGGCACGATCCAGGCCGTCTTCACGAGCAGTTGGACCGGTCCGGCGCGCATCGAGGTGTGCGATGCGCCCCACCACCTGCTGCTGACGACGCAGCCCGGTACGGACCACGAGGGGCAGATCGAGGCGTGGCTGACCGAGGAGGGCTCCAAGACCCGGCTGGTGGTCGAGGAGCGCGGCCTGCCGATCGGGCATCTCCCGTTCCACGCCTCTGGTTGGCGGGCCCACCTCGAGGATCTCGGTCGGTCGCTGGCGGTCGACGGCCCGGTCCATTCGGAGGGCTGGAGTTCCGATGCCAGAGCGCCCGGCTGGAAGGAACGCTGGGAAGAGCTCACGCCGACATACCAGCGGATGGAGATTCTTCGATGACGGACCTGATCAGGCTCAGCTTGACGACGGTCAATGCGCCCGACGCAATCGCGCTCGCGCGGTTCTACGCCGAGATCACCGGCGGGGTCGCGAAGGGTGACGAGAGCTGGGCGCTCGTGGCAGGGCCGAACGGTGACATCGGTTTCCAGCAGATCGACGACTACCGGCCCCCCACCTGGCCGGATGGCGAGGTGGGGATGCAGATGCACCTCGAGTTCTTCGTCGACGACCTGGAGGCGACCGGAGCGCGCGTGCTGGCGGCCGGCGCTACCCGATTCGAGCATCAGCCCAACGCGGACCACTGCTTCGTGTACGCCGACCCGGCCGGGCATCCGTTCTGCCTTTCCCTGTGGGGGGTCCCGAGAGTCGGCGACTGAGTCAGCTCGTTCGGGGATCTGTTGTTCGGGCGCGACCACCGTGCCGGTGCCCGAAGGGCCGAGCACCACTACCGGTAGGGCCCGACGACGGCGTTGGCAACGTGGATCCGGGCGGTGCTGTCGGCGTACCCAATGGCTTTGGTCGCCCGACGGGCCTGGAGGGTGATGTCGGTTGATCGATTGGGGTTGAATGAATGATGGACTGGTATCCGCCCATCGAGCCGTACGACTCCGGGATGCTCGGCGTCGGCCACGGTAATGAGCTCTACTGGGAACTCTGCGGAAATCCTGACGGCAAACCCGCGGTGTTCCTGCACGGCGGCCCCGGCGGTGGCCTGCTCCCGGACAATCGGCGGTACTTCGACCCGTCCGGCTACCGGGTCGTGTTGTTCGACCAGCGGAACTGCGGTCGCAGCCGGCCCTTCGCGGGCGACCCGACGACGTCACTGGAACACAACACCACCCCACACCTGGTGGCGGACATCGAGCGGCTTCGCGAGCACCTGGGGATCGACCGTTGGCTCGTCTTTGGCGGCAGTTGGGGCAGCACCCTCGGCCTGGCCTACGCGCAGGCCCATCCCGAGCGGGTCACCGAACTCGTGCTCCGTGGCGTGTGGCTGATTCGCAGGTCAGACGAGGCATGGGCGTTCACCTCGGCGGGCGCAGCGCACCTGTTCCCCGCCGAGTGGGCGGCGTTTCGTGCTGCGATCCCCCTGACGGAACAGGACGACCTTGTCGGCGCCTATGGCCGCCGCATTTCCGACCCCGACCCCGCGATCCACGGCCCGGCGGCCCGCGCCTGGATGAGCTGGGAGCTCTCGGCCAACACCCTGCTGCCGATGACGCCGCCCGACATCGACGACACCAGCCTGCTGGCGTTCGCCCGCATCACACACCACTACATCAGCAACGGCGGCTTCCTCCCGCCGGAAGGTCTCCTGGCGGGCGTCGACCGCATTCGACACATCCCGACGGTCATCGTGAACGGCCGTTACGACATCAAGACGCCGCCGAGCCAAGCCTGGGACCTGCATCGAGTCTGGCCTGAGGCGAAGTTCCACATCGTGGAGGACGCGGGCCACAGCGGCTCCGAACCTGGCACCCGCAGCCTGCTCATCGAAGCCACAACCCAGTTCCTCGCGCCCCTGAATTCCTCGCGCCAAGGTGATACGAGTAGGTCCTGACCCTGGCCAGGCTGCGGGCGCGGCCGACCATCGGCGGTGACCGTCCGTCACCTCCATCCGGGCGGACGTGGCGTTGAGCGGTATACCTCAGAGTCATATTCATACCTCTGAGGTACCGCTCAACAGCACATCGACATGCGGGGCCAGCCAAGGCGCACGCTGGAGGTCGGGCTTGTTTTCGCCGCGGATCAGGGGACGATCACCACGCCGCCGCGCACGGCACCGTGGGCCAGCCGCTCGTGGGCGGCCGCCGCGTCGGCGAAGGGGTACACGTCAGCGACCCGGAGCGGGATGTCGCCGCTGGTGACGAGTTTGACCAGTTCGCCCAGCCGGGTTCCGTCCGGTAGCACCTCCAGCGCGACGGTCCGGATCCCTCGCACCGGTTCCGGGCGAAGCGGGGGTGACGCGGCCACGTAGCCGCCGCCGTCCCGAATGAGGTCCAGCAGCGAGGAGCCGATCACCGCCAGGTCGATGACCGCGTCGAACGTCCCCGTCGGATCGTCGGTGCGTGACAGGAACGCCGCGCCCAGCGACTCGACGAACTCGCGGTCGTCGGCTCCGGCCAGTCCGGTGGCGTGCAGGCCGGCCGCCCGGGCCAGCGCCAGAACGAACCCGCCGACCTGCCCGGCGGCGCCGGTGACGAGCACTGTCGAGCCCGCTGGGAGCGCGAGCAGGTCGAGTGCCTGGGCGGCGGCGAGTCCATTGGTCGGCAGGGTCGCCGCCTCGGTGGCGGGGACGTTGGCGGGTGCGGAGGTCAGCCAGGCGGCGTCGAGGACCACGTACTCGGCGTGGGCGCCGACAGTGGTTTGCAACCAGGGCGAGAAGCCGATGACCTCGTCGCCGATCGTGAAGTCGTCGACCGACGGGCCGACCGCGTCGACGCTGCCGGCAACGTCCCAGCCTGGCGTGTACGGCAGACCGGTCGGCAACGGAGCCGGGAACCGGCCGGAGCGGACCATCAGATCGACCGGGTGCACGACCGACGCGGCGACCTGTACCCGCACCTGCCCCGGCCCGGGCTCGGGCACCGGCACCTCGGCCACGTGCAGGACCTCCGGCCCTCCGAACTGTGCGTAGCTGACTGCGCGCATCGCCGTCTCCTTCGTGGGATTTCGTGATCACCACGACCGTACGAATCATCGGCACTATGAGAAAGTAGGTACCTTGAAGTGCCTAGGGCACCAGGTGGAGGTGAGCATGGCGACGTCGACCGCAGCGCAACGACGCGAACAGGCCAAAAGCGACTACGACGCGTTCCTGGAACAGTGCCCGACGCGTGAGCTGCTGAGCCGGCTCACCGACAAGTGGGTCGCCCTGGTGATCCCAGCGCTCGTCGACGGCCCGCAGCGGCACGGCGAGCTCGCCCAGCGCATCGCCGGCGTCAGCCAGAAGATGCTCACCCAGACCCTGCGCACCCTGGAGCGCGACGGCCTGGTCACCCGCACGGTCACCGCCTCGGTGCCGGTCCGCGTCGACTACGAGCTCACCCCGCTCGGCCACGAGCTGTTCCCGGTCATGATCGCGATCAAGAACTGGGCGGAGACGCACATGGACCGCGTCTTCGAAGCCCGGACCCGATACGACGCACGCCCCTGAACCAGCGACATCGATCACGTCGGAGTTCGCCGCAACGTGTCCGCCCGGAGTTGCTGGTATGGGCTGCGAAGATCACCGTGGCTTGCCGCTGTGCTTGCCAGATTGTCGCCGGCGGGGGCTAGGGTCCGCGCCGTGGACGACACCTTGATGGCCCGGCAGACCGCCCACGCCTACATTGATCTTCTGGAGCGCCGCGACTGGTCGGGGTTGGCCGCCCTGCTCACCGATGATGTGGTCTACGAGATGCCGCAGACTCGGGAGCGCATTCGCGGCAGGGACGCGTTCCTGCGGTTCAACACCGAGTATCCCGGCGACTGGCACCTGCGGCCGCGCCGGGTGATCGCCGATGGCCGGGCCGCTGCCCTGTTGCTCGACGTCACCGTCGGTGACGAGCAGCAGGACGCGTGCGTCTGGTTGGAGGTGTCCGAGCATGGGCTGATCAGCACGGTCGTCGACTACTGGCCCGAGCCGTACGACCCGCCGCAGGGCCGGGAACACCTCGTGGAGCGTTGGTGATCGTGGCCACTACAGCAGGTGGGTGCGGAGGAAGTCCAGTTCCAGGGGGAGTAGCCGCTCGGCGGTGCCGTTCGCGGCCAGATGGGTGGCCCCGGTCAGCGGCAGCACGGCGTGCGGTCGGCCGGTGCTCAGCAGGGCCGCGGAGAGCCGGAGCGTGTGCGCGGCCACCACGTTGTCGTCGGCCATCCCGTGCACCAGCAGCAACGGGCGGGCCTGGTCCGGGCTGGTGACCGGCTCGGCGGCCAACTCGACGAGCGAGTGGTGCGCGTAGATGTCCTGGCCGTCTTCCGGCAACCCCAGATAACGCTCGGTGTACGCGGTGTCGTACAGCGCCCAGTCGGTCACCGGGGCACCTGCGATTCCGCACCGGAACAGCTCGGGGTGGCGCAGCACCGCCAACCCGGCCAGCCATCCGCCGAACGACCAACCGCGCACCCCCACCCGCCCGAGGTCCAGGTCCGGGTGCTTGCCGGCGAGCGCGGTCAGCGCGTCGATCTGGTCGGTCAGGATCACGTCGGCGACCCGCCGGTGGATCGCCTTCTCGAACGACGGCGCCACGCCCGGCGTACCCCGGTTGTCGATGGTGACCACCGCGAACCCGGCGTCGGCCCACCACTGCCGTTCCAGCCACGCGGCCCGCGCCGCCACGACCTCCTGGTGCCCCGGGCCGCCGTAGATGTCCAGCAGCACCGGCAGCCGCCGGCCCGTCACGTGGTTGTCCGGGTAGAGCACCGCCGCCGGCAGCCGCCGATCCGTCACCCGTTCCAGCAGCGGCAGCGGAGAATACGGCGGGGCGGCGGCGAACGAGCGCAGCTCGGCGATCTCCTGATCGCCGCGGCGCACCGTCCAGCGGACCCCGGCGTGATCCAGCGACGCGACGCCGACGGCCAGCACGTCCCCGCCCACCGCGGCGGTGTACCAGCCGGAGTCGGTGGTGAGCCGACGGGCGTCCACCCCACCGCCGATGGTCGTGCGGACCCGGAACAGGTGCCGCTCGCTCGGTTCGCCGTCGCTCGCCTCCACCAGCAGGTCGGCCGGGCCGGCGGCGGCCGGCAGCCGACCCACCACCCGTCGTACGTACAGCGACGGCGGGGTGAGCAGGGTGCCGTCCGCGAACAGGCACCGGGCGTCGTACCCGTCGTGGGCCAACTCCCCACCGACCAGCACCCGGCCGTCCGGCAGGTGCGCGGGGGTGCCGGCGATCGGCTCGACCCAGCGTGGATCGGCCAGCTCGGCGTGCACCTGCGTCTCACCCGTGCGCGGGTCCACCGCCAGCACCAGCCCGTGCTGCTGCGAGCGGCGCAGCACGGTGATCAACGGACTGCCCTCACCCCAGCTGACCCCGGTCAGGTACGGGTAGGTCTCCCGGTCCCAGTGCACGTCGACCCAGCCGTCGTCCAGGTCCAGCAGGTGCAGGCTGACCTCCGCGTTCGGGCCGCCGGCCCGGGGGTACGCGACGGCGGTCGGGGGGCTCGCCGGCTCGGCCGGGTCGTGCAGGTGCCACCGCTCCAGGCGGGACTCGTCGACCCGGGCGGCGAGCACCGAGCGGCCGTCGGGCGCCCACCAGTACCCCCGGAACCGGCCGAACTCCTCCGCCGCGATGTGCTCGGCCAACCCCCAGCTCACCCCGGCGTCCTCGCCGGCCAGCAGGGTGTCGGTGCCGTCGGGGTCGATCACCCGCAGCTCACCCCGGCGCACACCCTCGGCCGCGTCCGTCACGTACGACAGCCGCTGCCCGGTCGGGTCCGGACGTGGGTCCAGCACCGGGCCGACGGCCGCCACCTCCACCACGTCGCCGTGCACCAGATCGGCCCGGAACAACCGCCCGGCCAGGGCGAACACCGCAACCCGGCCGGCCGCGTCCAACGCGTACGAGCCGATGCCGGCGGCGCTGAGCCGCAGCCGCTCGCGTAGCGCGCGTTCGCCGGGGGAGAGGGAGCGGACGTCCCCGCCCTCGCCCAGCAGGGTCGCCGGATCGGCGACCAGCCGCTCCTCGCCGGTGCCCACGTCCAGCAACCAGAGCGCGTCCGCCGGGTCCTCCGGGCCGGCGGAGCGCAGGAAGATCACCCGGGAGCCGTCCTCAGCCACCGAGACAGCGCGTGGCGCGCCGTGGCTGAACCGGCGGGTGCGGGCGGCCAGCTCCGGAAAGTCCACACGCCAAATCGTAGAGCGGGAGCGGGGGTGATGTGGCCGACCTGGGCGGACGCGTCAGCGTCGGCCGGGGGAGACCGCCAGTTAGAGTGACCGTCGTGACGATGCTGCCCGACCGCCGCCTGCTGCTGGTCCACGCGCACCCCGACGACGAGTCGATCGGCACCGGCTCGACGATGGCCCACTACGCCGCAGACGGCGCGCACGTCACGCTGGTGACCTGCACGCTCGGCGAGGAGGGCGAGATCCACGTGCCCGCGCTGGCGCAGCTCGCCGCCGCCGAGGCCGACCAGCTCGGCGGGTACCGCGTGGCCGAGCTGGCCGCCGCGTGTGCCGCGCTCGGCGTCAGCGACCACCGCTTCCTCGGCGGCGCCGGCCGCTACCGCGACTCCGGGATGATGGGGCTCGCGACCAACGAGCACCCCCGGGCCTTCTGGCAGGCCGACCTCGACGAGGCTGCCGGGCACCTCGTGGAGATCATGCGAGAGGTACGCCCGCAGGTGCTGGTCACGTACGACCCGAACGGCTTCTACGGCCACCCCGACCACATCCAGGCGCACCGGGTGGCCATGCGCGCCGTCGAGCTGGCCGCCGCCGAGGGCTGCGCCCCGCTCAAGGTCTACTGGACGGCCATGCCGCTCAGCGTCCTGGAGGCCGGCATGACGCATTTCGCCGAGTCCTCCGACAACCCGTTCGGCGGCATCGAGGACATCGCCGACCTGCCCTTCGGCACCCCGGACGCCCAGATCGCCGCCCGGATCGACGGCACCGACCAGCACACGGCCAAGGAGGCCGCGATGCGGGCGCACGCCACCCAGATTCCGGCCAACTCGTGGCTCTACTCGATCGCCGGCAACTTCGGCGGCGAGTTCATGGGCGTGGAGTTCTTCACCCTCGCGGTCGGTGAGAAGGGCCCGGGCACCGGGCCGTACGGCTGGGAGGACGACCTCTTCGCCGGCCTGCCCGCGGAGACCGCCCCGGACCGGTCACCGGTCGCGGCGGCGGGCCTCCGGTGACAGTGCCGGCCGCACCGATGTCGGTCGTGGAGGACCAGGAAGCCCCGCCCCCGGCGGGGCCACCGCCGCGACTGCTGGACCTGGGGGTCCGGCTGGTCGGTGGGATCGTCGTGGTCCTCGCCGGTGTGCTGACCGGCGTACTGGAGCTGCTGCTCGCCACGGTCCGCGTCGGCGGGCAACTGGTCGGCGTGTCGGTGCTCCTCGCCATCGGCGCCAACATCGTGCTGAGCTGGTTCGCGTACGAGGCGGTCGGCCGTCGCTGGGCGGTGGCGCTGCCGGCGGTGCCGTGGTTCGCGCTGATGGCGGTCGCCGCCATCCGCACCAACGAGGGCGACCTGTTGCTGGCCGGCGACAACTGGGTCGGGCTGGCCATGATCGTGGCCGGCGCGATGACCTTCGCGGTGATGGGCTTCCGGCAGATCCTCGCCCCGCAGCCGCCCCTGCTCGGCGGCTGACGCTCGGCTGCTTTTGGGGTGCTGCCGACTGATGACGTCTCCCAGGTAAGGGTGGTAGATATTCCTGCCAGGGATGCGAACCCCGCGACGGGGCGTACGGCAGGAGGGTCCGGCGATGGACAAGCGGTGGCGTGACCTCGGGGTGCTCGTAGCAGCACTGTTCGCGGTCAACGTGGTCGCCCGACTGATCACCCGGTTCGGCTTCGACGGTGACGACACCGCCGCCGATCGGGTGTCGCTGGCGATGTTCACGGTGATCGGCCTGATCCTCGCCGTGGTCGCCTTCCGCTGGGGCCGACGCCGGCCGCTGGCCGACTGGGCAGCCGACATGGCCCTCGTGGTGCCGGTGGCGATGCTGCTGACCGTGCTGGTCGGGCCCCTGCTGGTCGGTCACAACCCGTTCGCCGGCGGCGCGGCGACGTTCTTCGCCCAGATCTGGCTCTACCTGCTCGCCACCGGCGCCGGGTTGCTGATCGGCTACCTGGTGCTCACCGCGCTCGGCCGCGACTACCGCTCCCAGCAGCTCAAGCGGTACGCCGAGGTCAAGGCCGCGAAGCCCCGCCGAGTCGTCCGCCGCTGACACCGCCCAGCCCGGCCCACCCTGCTTGAACGGCTCGGCTTCCCTGAAGTCGGGGGGTCCCACGCGCCCGGATGCCGCGACTTGCTGAAAGCCGGGTGGATCAAACCCCGGCGGCGGTCGAGGTCAGTTCGGGGCGACCCGGGTCAGGTAGGTGTGGTGGGTGACGAGGCCGAGCCGCTGGTAGAGCGCGACCGCCGCCGTGTTGCGCTGCTCGACCTGGAGGAACGCGTGCGTCGCGCCGCCCGACACGCCCCAGCTGGCCAGTTCGTGGATCACGCGGCGGGCCAACCCCTGGCGGCGGGCCGCCGGTAGGACCTCGATCAGGCTGAGGCCCAACCAGCGCCCCTGGCCGGTAACCGTGCCGCGGCCGACGGCCACCAGGGTGCCGTCGGCGTACACGTGGGCGAAGCGGACCTGGTCCACGGCGGTGAGGACGTGCCGGGCGGCGTCCGGCAGGCCGCCCTTGCGGCCGGCGGCGATGGCCAGCCACTCGTCGCTGGGCGCGGTGGCCAGCTCGACGACAGCACCGCCCCACCCGTCGGCCTGGCCGCTGGAGGGCGTCGACGCCGGCAGGGGCAGCGGCGCGGTCTGCACCAGCGTCGGCGGGCGGGTGCCCCAGCCGCGGGCGTCCAGTTCGGCGCCGACCGGTGCGGCGAGGGGCAGCGGCGTGTTGATCAACGCGGGTTGCCCCCGCTCGGCGTACCAGCGCTCCACCGCGTCGACCGCGGCGGCCAGCGGTCGGTCCGGGTCGCCGATCGGCAGCGCCGAGTTGGCGCGCCCGGTCCAGCCCTCGGCCGACCGGAGCAGCCAGTCACCGAGTCGGCCCCTGGTCGGTGCCGGCCAGGCCTCGTCGGCGGCCCGCTCGAGCGCCACGACCGCCGCGGCGGTCGGCCGACGGGTCGGCGGAACGCGCTTGGCGCGGTGGACCTGCGCCACCGGGACCCGAAGCGGCCCCTGAGCGGTGGCCAGCGTGAGATGAGTCTCGCTCAGCTCGACCAACTCGCCGAGGGCATCGGAAAATTGTGGGCGGCCCTCGCGAATCCCCACAATCCGGCGGACCACTATCCGGTGTCCCACATCCTGCTGTCGGAGCACGATCGACCCCCTCCCCGGCGAGATACTAGGCTCATACCGTCGCGGGAGATCGCGGCGAGTCTTGCGGAGGAGAAGACCGGTGACCTACATCATCGCCGAGCCGTGCGTAGATGTGCTCGACAAGGCATGCATCGAGGAATGCCCGGTCGACTGCATTTACGAGGGCAATCGGATGCTCTACATCCACCCCGACGAGTGCGTCGACTGTGGTGCCTGTGAGCCCGTCTGCCCCGTGGAGGCGATCTTCTACGAGGACGACGTCCCGGAGCAGTGGAAGGACTACACCGGCGCGAACTACGAGTTCTTCGAGGACCTGGGCTCGCCCGGTGGTGCCTCGAAGGTCGGCAAGGTGGAGAAGGACGCCACCTTCGTCGCCGCGCAGCCGCCGCGCGGCGAGGGCCACTGAACCGGCCCGCGCCGGTCTCGTCGCGGCTGCCCGAGTTCACCTGGGACACCCTGGACGCCGCGGCCACGCTGGCCGCGGCGCATCCGGAGGGCCTGATCAACCTCTCCATGGGTACGCCGGTCGACCCGGTGCCCGAGGTGATCCGGCGGGCGTTGGCTGACGCGTCCGATGCTCCCGGTTACCCGCTGACCGCCGGCACGCCGGCGCTGCGGGCCGCGATCGCGGCGTGGGTGTCCCGAGCCTGTGGCGCCGGCGTCGACGGTCTCGGTGTGCTGCCGACCATCGGCTCGAAGGAGTTGGTGGCCTGGCTGCCCACGCTGCTCGGCATCGGCCCGGGTGACGTGGTGGTGGTGCCGTCGATCGCGTACCCCACCTACGAGGATGGCGCCCGGCTGGCCGGCGCCACCGTCGTCCGTACCGACTCGCTCACCTCGCTCGGGCCGACCCCGCGGGTCCGGTTGGTCTGGGTCAACTCGCCCGGCAACCCGACCGGCCGGGTGTTGCCCGCCGCGCACCTGCGCAAGGTGGTCGACTGGGCCCGCGAACGTGGCGCGGTGGTCGCGAGCGACGAGTGCTACCTGCCCCTGGGCTGGTCGGCCGAGCCGATTTCGGTGCTGTCTCCGCAGGTCAGCGGGGGTAGCTACGCCGGGGTGCTGGCCGTGCACTCGCTCTCCAAGCGGTCCAACCTCGCCGGCTACCGGGCCGGCTTCGTCGCCGGCGACCCGGCGCTCGTCGCCGAGCTGCTCAAGGTCCGCAAGCACGCCGGCATGATCGTGCCCGCGCCGGTGCAGGCGGCCATGGTGGCCGCGCTGGAGGACGAGCGACACGCCGAGGAGCAGCGGGAGCGTTACCGCGCCCGGCGGGAGGTGCTCGCCGCGGCGTTCACCGGTGCCGGGTTCACCGTCGAGCACTCCGAGGCGGGCCTGTACCTCTGGCTGACCAGGGGTGAGGACTGCTGGCAGACGGTCGACTGGCTGGCCCGACGCGGCATCCTGGTCGCCGCCGGCGTCTTCTACGGCCCGACGGCCGGGCAGCATGTCCGGGTCGCCCTGACCGAGTCCGACGAGCACATCGCCGGCGTCGCGGCACGTCTCGCCTGATCGCGGCTCCGGGCGGTCGAGCGTGGTGGACAGGCCAGGTGCGCGGGTACGGGCGGCGGTGGTCGGCACCGGCCTGATCGGTGGCTCGGTGCTGCTCCGGATGGTCGCCGCCGGCGTCGACGTGGTCGGGTGGGACCCGGACGAGGCCACCCGGCGGGAGACCCGCCGGGTGGGCGTACCCGCGCCGGACCGCCTGGTCGAGGCGGTGACCGACCGGGACGTGGTCTTCCTGTGCGGGCCGTTGCCCAGCCTGCCGGCGACGCTGGTCGAGGTGGCGGCGATGACCGGTGAGCGTTGTGTGCTGACCGACGTCGGTAGCACCAAGGAGCAGCTGGCGACGTTCGCCGCCGCGCAGGGGCTGACGCACCGGTTCGTGCCCGGACACCCGATGGCGGGCACCGACCGGGCGGGCCTGACGGCCGCGCGACCGGATCTGCTCACCGGCGCGGCCTGGGTGCTCTGTCCGGCGCCGGGGCCGGCCACCACCGCGTTCCGTTGGCTGGCCGAGCTGCTGGTGGAGGTCTTCGAGGCCCGGGTGGTGCCGATGTCCGCCACGGAGCACGACTCGGCTGCCGCGCTCGCCTCACACGTGCCGCACCTGCTCGCCGGCGCGCTGGCCGGCGCCGTGCAACGCGCACCGCTGCGCGACGCGATCCTCGCGCTCGCCGCCGGCAGCTTCTCCGACGGCACCCGGGTCGCCGGAACCCCGGCCGATCGGACCGCCAACATGCTGCTCGGCAACCGGGAGCGGGTGCTGCGTGAGCTGGCCGAGGTCACCGCGTTCCTGGACGACCTGACCGCCGCGCTGCGCGCCGATGACGCGCCGGCGCTCACCGCCCGCTACGACGAGGCGCGAGCCTCTCGCGTGGCGCTGAGCGACCGGCGGTTCGACGCGTACGACCGGCAGTTCCCGGCTGATGGTGACCACGCCGCAGAGGTGTCCTGGTTGCGCGAGCTGGGAGTGGCCGGCGGCTACCTGACCGGCCTGCACGTCGACGCGGACACCGTCTCCTACGCGGCGCGGCGCCCCGTCCCTGACTAGGCTGAGGGGCATGGCGGTGGACGGTCCGGTGGTGCAGGTGCGCGGCGAGGCGTACCGGGAGGTGCCTCCCGAGCTGGCCCGGTTCGCGGTCACCGCGACAGCCCGCGACCGGGACCGGGAGGCGACGCTGACCCGGCTGGCCGAGCGGGCCGCGGCGGTCCGGGTGCTGCTGGACGGCTCCGGGCCGGCGGTGGCGCGGCGGGAGACCGGCGACCTGCGGGTGCGGCCGGAGACCCGGCGCTCGGGTGAGCGGGTGGTCGCCTGGCACGGCAGTGTCACCACCACCGTCACGGTCACCGACTTCACCGCGCTGGGTGAGCTGATGCTCCGGCTCGCCGACCAGGACCAGGTCGAGGTGGCCGGCCCGTGGTGGGAGCTTCGCCCGGACAGCCCTGCCCATCGTGCGGCCCGGCACGCCGCGATCAGCGACGCGCTGCTGCGGGCCCGGGAGTACGCGGAGGCGCTGGGCGCCCGGGTCACCTCGTTGATCGAGCTGGCCGATGCGGGCCCTGCCGACCGGCCGATGTTCGCCCGTGCGGCCTTCGGCGGGGGTGGTGGCGCGGGCGGTGGTCCGCCGGAGCTTGAACTGGACCCGCAGCCGCAGACCGTGCAGGCGGCGGTGCAGGCGCGGTTCACGATCAGCGACCCGGTCCTGGGCTGATGCCGCCGGCCCGGGTGCTGTCCGCCGACGAGTTGGTGGCGCGGGCGTTGGTACTCGCCGAGGCCGGCCCGCGACAACTGCTCGGCATCGCCGGCGCACCGGGTGCCGGGAAGTCCACCCTGGCGGAGCGGATCGTCGCCGAGATCGGGTCGGCCGCCTGCCTGGTGCCGATGGACGGCTTCCACCTGGCGCAGTCGCAACTGGTTCGCCTGGGCCGCGCCGACCGCAAGGGCGCCGTGGACACCTTCGACGCCAACGGGTACGTCTCGCTGCTGCGCCGGCTGCACCGGTTGGAGCCGACGTCGGTCTACGCGCCGGAGTTCCGCCGGGAGCTGGAGGAGCCGGTGGCCGGCGCGATCGAGGTGCTGCCCTCGGTCCGGCTGGTGGTGACCGAGGGCAACTACCTGCTGTTGCCGGACTCCCCCTGGCAGGAGATCCGACCGCTGCTGCACGAGGCGTGGTTTCTCGATCTGGACGCCGAGGTGCGGCACCGCCGGCTGACCGCCCGGCACGAGGCGTTCGGTCGGTCTCCGGAACAGGCGCGGGCGTGGGCGCTGGGCAGCGACGAGTCGAACGCGGCCCTGATCACCCCCACCGCCGACCGGGCCGACCTGGTGGTCCGGCTGTCGGAGCCCCCGGTGGCCTGACCGCGGACCGGGACGCGCTACTCCGCGACGCCGCGGTCCGGGCGGCTCATGTCCCCGGTGCTGGGCGTCCCGGCGGCGAGGCCGTAGCGCAGGAGCACCGCGCCCGTGCCGGAGGTGGCGGGTGGTTCGAGGAGTGTCAGGTTCGCGGGCACCGCGCCGCCGTCGAACACCTTCTTGCCGACACCCAGCACGATGGGGAAGATCCACAAGTTGAGCTGGTCGAAGAGGCGCTCGTGCAGGAGAGCCTGCACCAGGTTCAGGCTTCCGATCACGTGGATCTTCTCGTGCTTGTCCCGCACCGCGCGGACGGCGGTGACCAGGTCGGGTCCGAGGTGGGTCGAACCGGCCCAGTCCAGCTCCGGGTTGCCACGTGAGGCGACGTACTTCGGGATGCTGTTGAACAGGTCGGCGATCCCGCCGTCGATACCACCGGTCTGGTTCGGCCAGTATCCGGCGAAGATGTCATAGGTCCGGCGGCCCAGGAGCAGTGCGTCCATGCCCCGCATGCCGTCCATGACCTGTTGGCCGCCCGCCTCGTCGAACAGGGGCGCCTGCCATCCCCCGTACGGGAAGCCGTCCGGGTCCTCCTCGGGACCGCCTGGCGCCTGGGCGACAAGGTCGAGGGTCGCGAACAGGTCGATGTGGATGGTGCCCATGCTGTCCTCCGTGTTCCCGCTCGAACAAGGTCCTGAGGGCGCACCCTAGTCGAGTTGACGGACCGGCCGGGCCGGGTTGCCGACCGCCACCACGTTGGCGGGCAGGTCCCGGGTGACCACCGCGCCCGCGCCGACGACGGTGTCCGCGCCGATCGTCACGCCGGCCAGCACGATCGCGCCACCGCCGAGCCACACGTTGTCGCCAATGGTGATCGGCTTGGCCGCCTCCCACTTGTCCCGTCGCGGGCCGGGCTCGACCGGATGTGTCGGGGTGAGTAGCTGCACGTTCGGGCCGACCTGGACGTCCGCGCCGAGGGTGATCCGGGCGACGTCGAGGAAGACCGCGTTGTAGTTGACGAAGCTGCGCGGGCCGATCCGGATCTGCCAGCCGTAGTCGCAGTAGAACGGTGGTCGGATCCAGGTGTCCTCGCCCAGTTCGCCGAGGAGCTCACGCAGTGCCGCGATCCGGGCCTGCGGATCGGCGGCAGGACTGGTGTTGAAGCGCTCCATCAGCCGGGCGGCCCGGTCCAGATCGGCGACGATCTCGGGATCGTCGGCGATGTATGGCTCGCCAGCGAGCATCTTGTCCTTCATGGAGGTCACCGCCCGATCATGCCGGCCCGGTTCGTCGGCTCGTGGCCGGTCCGTCATTCTTGGCACCTGGGACCTCGTCAGTTCCGACGGAGTGGCCACCGTGCGGGTGCCCGAGGGGCACTACGGCCTGAGCGGCCTCGTCTTCGAGCCTGGTCCGGAGGATGAGCAGCGCGGGGTGTCCCTGTTGATGCAGCCCGAGGTGACCGTCGAGCGGGACACCCGGATCATCGTGGACGCCCGGCGGGGTAAGCCGGTGCGGACGACCGTTCCGGATCGGACGGCCGTCCCGCAACTGATCGACCTCAGCGGCATCTTCACCACCGACGACGGAAGTTCGTACGGCATCGGGCTCTGGGCGGAGACGTTCACCGGCCCGACCAGCGGTCAGCTCGGCAAGCCGATCTCCGCCGACAGGTTCGCCGCCACCGTCAGCAGCCAGTGACGACGCCGGATCCGGCCAACAGCCCGGGACACCGCCGGCAACACGGTGACCCAACGGATCATCCAGGCGTACCGGTTGCGCTGAGGCGTACCCCGTCCGGGTCCGCGGCCGAACGCCGCGGACCCGGCGGGTCCGTCAGTCGTTGGCGTGCAGGGCGGCGTTCAGCTCGATGCCCCGGCCGGTGCGCGGCCGGGCCTCCAGCCCGCCGGTGACCGAGTTGCGCCAGAACAGCAGGCCGTCGACGCCGGACAGCTCCCGGGCCTTGACCACCCGGCCATCGGGGAGCGTGATCTTCGACGCGGCGGTGATGTAGCAGCCGGCCTCGACCACGCAGTCGTCACCCAGCGAGATCCCGACGCCGGCGTTCGCGCCGACCAGGCTCCGCTCACCGATGCTGATCTTGTCGGTGCCGCCGCCGGAAAGGGTGCCCATGATGGAGGCCCCGCCGCCGATGTCGGAGCCGTCGCCGACCAGCACGCCCTGCACGATCCGCCCCTCGACCATCGAGGTGCCGACGGTGCCGGCGTTGAAGTTCACGAAGCCCTCGTGCATCACCGTGGTGCCGGCGGCCAGGTGGGCGCCGAGGCGGACCCGGTCGGCGTCGGCGATCCGCACACCGGACGGCACCACGTAGTCGGTCATCCGCGGGAACTTGTCGACCCCGTACACCGCCAGGTGCCGGCCGGCGGCCCGCTCGATCACCCGCAGCTCGTCCACCCGCTCCGGGGGGCACGGCCCGGCGGACGTCCAGGCCACGTTGGCCAGCTTGCCGAAGATGCCGTCCAGGTTGAGCTGGTTGGGTCGCACCAGGCGGTGCGAGAGCAGGTGCAACCGGAGGTACGCGTCGGACGCGTCCTTGATCGGGTCGTCCAGCGAGCCGATCACGGTGACCACCTGCACGGTACGCAGACCGGGCAGAGACCGGTCACCGAGCGCGGCCGGCGGCAGGTCGAGCACGTCCGCCTTGTCCTCGCCGGCGACCAGCGGCAGCTCGCCCAGGCCCAGTTTGCCGGTCGGGTACCAGGTGTCGAGCACCTGCTCGTCTGCGGTGACCGTAGCCAGGCCGATGCCCCAGGCGGAATCTGCGGACGTCACTGTTACACCTCTCGGTCACGGCCGGGCTGGCCTCGGCTCGCTCCTCGCGCTGACAGACCTGAAGGTACCGTGCGAACCATGGAGAACCCGCTGACCCCCGAGGTCCTCGCCGATCCGGTGCAGCTGACCCGCGCTCTGGTCGACATAGAGTCCGTGTCCCTCAACGAGAAGGCGATCGCCGACTGTGTCGAAGAGGTGCTGCGGGGCGTACCGCACCTGACCACCCACCGGCACGGCAACACGGTGATGGCGCGCACCGACCTCGGTCGGTCGCAGCGTGTCGTGCTGGCCGGGCACCTCGACACGGTGCCGTTGAACAACAACTTCCCGTCGACCATGCGCGGCGACCTGATGTACGGCTGCGGCACCTCCGACATGAAGTCCGGCACCGCGTACGCCCTGCACCTGGCGGTGACGCTGCCCGAGCCGCGCTACGACGTGACGTACTTCTTCTACGAGGCCGAGGAGATCGAGTCCCGGTACAACGGGCTCAACCTCGTCGCTCAGGCATTCCCGGAGTGGTTGCAGGCGGACTTCGCGGTGCTGCTGGAGCCGACGTACGGCATCGTCGAGGCGGGCTGCCAGGGCACCATGCGCTCGGTGGTCACCACGACCGGAGTACGCGCCCACTCGGCGCGTTCCTGGCACGGGGTGAACGCCATCCACGCCGCCGGCGAGGTGCTGCGACGTCTCCAGACGTACGAGGCGCGCCGGGTCACCATCGACGGCTGCGACTACCGCGAGGGCATGAACGCGGTGCGGATCAACGGTGGGGTGGCCGGCAACGTGGTTCCCGATCTCTGTGAGGTTGAGGTCAACTACCGGTTCGCCCCGGACCGCACCCCGGCCGAGGCGGAGGCGCACCTGCGTGAGGTGTTCGCCGGCTTCGAGGTGACAGTCACCGACACGGCTGCCGGTGCCGCGCCCGGGCTCGACGCGGCCCCCGCGAAGGAGTTCCTGGCGGCGGTCGGCGCCGCGCCGATCGGCAAGCTGGGCTGGACGGACGTGGCCCGGTTCGCGGCGATGGGCATTCCCGCGCTGAACTTCGGCCCGGGCGACCCGAACCTCGCTCACCACCCCGACGAGCACGTCGAGATCAGCAAGATCCGCGACGGCGCGGCAACCCTGCACCGCTGGCTGGCCCCGGCCTAACCCCCCCCGGCCCCGGTCCCGCGCCGGGGCCCACCGGTGATCAAGAGGTTTGCGTCAGCCTGGCCCGTTGTCGGCGACGCAAACCTCTTGATCGGCTCCGGATGGAGTGGAGGAGGCAGGGGTTGGGTTCTGTTGGCGGGTACGGCGGCGTTCGGCCACCACGTCTCGGATCCGTCGCTGCATCTGGCGACGGATCCGGATCATCTCGCTGTTACTGATCACGCTGTCTCCTCCCCCGAAGGCGCGCGCCGGGGCATACCCGGTATGTGAATAGTAAGACGTACGGGAGCGCCGAATAGTTGCCCATGATCCCGAACAATTTCTCGGCGTCGCCGCCCCGCGCACCCGGGCGGTGCTGCTCCACTACGGTTGCCCCATGAGCCAGAGCAACGGGCGGGAGGCCGGTCGCGGTCCGGGACAGGAGCGGCATCGCGGCGCGGTCACCCTGCGCAGAGGGGCGATCCCGAGCAGCACCGCCGACCAGCGACTGCTGGATTCACGGGGGCGGGGCGACTGGAAGACCAAGGACGCCTGGCGCGCGCTGCGCATCCTCGCCGAGTTCGTCGAGGGTTTCGACACCCTCGCCGACGTGCCGTCCGCGGTCAGCGTCTTCGGCTCCGCGCGCAGCGCGCCGGACAGCGCCGAGTGCCAGTTGGCCGAGCAGTTGGGCGGTGCGCTGGCCCGAGCCGGCTACGCGGTGATCACCGGAGGTGGGCCCGGCGTGATGGAGGCCGCCAACCGGGGCGCCAGCGAGGCCGGTGGGCTCTCCGTGGGTCTCGGCATCGAGCTTCCGTTCGAGCAGGGCATCAACGACTGGGTCGACCTGGCCATCGACTTCCGCTACTTCTTCGCCCGCAAGACGATGTTCGTCAAGTACGCCCAGGCGTTCGTCGTGCTACCCGGCGGGTTCGGCACCATGGACGAGTTGTTCGAGGCGCTCACCCTGGTGCAGACCGGCAAGGTCACCCGGTTCCCGGTGGTGCTCATGGGCGTCGCCTACTGGCAGGGCCTGCTGGACTGGCTGCGGGACACGATGGCCGCCACCGGCAAGATCGGGCCGGTCGACCTGGACCTGATCTGCCTCACCGACGACGTCAACGAGGCGGTCCGGTACATCGTCGAGTCGGAGGCCGCGCTCTCCGCCGAGCAGGAGGCGGTCCGCGAGGAGGCTGTCGCGCGCACCGGCGCAGCCCAGCAGGCCGCAGCCGAACAGGCTCGGGACCACGACTGATGGCGGCGATCTGCGTCTTCTGTGCCTCTTCTCGTACCCTCGATCAGCGCTGGTTGGACCTGGCCGCCGAGACCGGCGCGGAGCTGGCCCGGCGCGGGCACACGCTGGTCAGCGGTGGTGGCTGCGTCGGCATGATGGGCGCGCTGGCGGACGGCGCCCGATCCGCCGGTGGACGCACCGTCGGCGTGATCCCGCAGTCGCTGGTCGACCTCGAGGTCGCCGACCTGGCCTCGGATGAGCTGCTGGTGACCGACTCGATGGCCAGCCGTAAGACCCTGATGATCGACAAGTCGGATGCCTTCCTCACCCTGCCCGGCGGGCTGGGCACCCTGGACGAGTTGTTCGAGGTCTGGACCACGGCCACCCTCGCCCTGCACACCAAGCCGATGGTGCTGATCGACACCGATGGGTTCTACCGCCCCCTGCTGGACTGGCTCGACGCGCTGGCCGACCAGACCTTCCTCAAGCCCGCCGGCCGCGACCTCCTGACGGTCACCACCACCGTCACCGAGGCCCTCGACGTCCTGGAATCCCACCTAACCTGACCCCCACCCCGGCCCGGCCGCGGTGATCATGGAGTTGGCGACGCCGCCGTCGGCATGTCGCGCCGCCAACCTCATGATCGACGGGAGTGGATGGGGTGGGGTGGATGGGGGGCGGGTGGGGTGGGGTTTGGGTGGGTGGGTGTCGTATGGGTCTGATGGGATGAGCTGATGCAGGCGTACCGGTTGGTGCGGCGGCCCGGAGGGCCGGCGCGAGGGGACGGGACGACGCCTGACAGCGCTTCCGTGCTCGCCAGCGGCGGCACGTCCGGGGGCGGTGTCGGCGCGTCGGGTGGGTCCGATCAGTTGGCCCGCCCCGAGCTGGCCGTCGGCGGTGGCTGGCGGGCCGATCCGGTGCAGGCCGAGGTGGTCGGGCACACCGACGGGCCGATGCTCGTGCTCGGCGGCCCGGGCACCGGCAAGACCAGCACGCTGGTCGAGGCGGTCGCCGCCCGGGTGGCCGAGGGGGTCGACCCCGAACGGATCCTGGTGCTGACCTTCGGCCGTCGGGGCGCCACCGCGCTGCGACAGCGCATCGAGGCCCGGATCGCGCAGGACGGCCACCGGGTGCTGCGCGAGCCCCTGGTGCGCACCTTCCCGGCGTACGCCTTCGGGTTGCTCCGCCGGGCCGCCGCCGAGCGGGGCGAACCGTCGCCCCGGCTGCTCACCGGCCCCGAGCAGGATCTGATCATCCGTGAGCTGCTGGACGTGGTGGGCGAGGAGCCCGAGGACGACCCGGTCGGCTGGCCCACCGACCTGCGTCCCGCCCTGCGCACCCGGGCGTTCGCCGGCCAACTGCGCGACCTGCTCATGCGCGCCGCCGAGCGCGGCGTGGGCCCTATCGACCTGGCCCGCCTGGGTGAGAGGCTCGGCCGCGCCGACTGGCCGGCCGCCGCCCGCTTCCTGCGGGAGTACGTCGCCGTGCTCGCGCTGCGCGACGTCAGCAACCGGGGCTCCATCGCGTACGACCCGGCGGAGCTCGTCCGGGCGGCCACCGGGCTGCTGCGCGACGACGAGGAGTTGCTGGCCGCCGAGCGTCGTCGGCTCGCGCACGTCTACCTCGACGAGCTGGCCGACACCGACCCCGCCCAACTGGAGCTGCTCTCGGTCATCGCCGGTGGTGGCAAGTCGCTTGTCGCGTTCGCCGACCCCGATTCCTCCACGTACGCCTTCCGGGGCGCCGACCCGGCCGGGGTGACGACGTTCCCGCACCGGTTCCGGACGGCATCCGGTGCGCCGGCCGCGCAGGTGCTGCTGACCACGTCGTACCGGGCCGGGCCGGGTCTGCTCGCGGCGATCGCCAGGCTGGGTCGCCGGCTGCGCGGTCCGGCCGCGCACCGCCGGCTGCACCCCCTGCCGGACGCGCCGCCCGGCGTGGTCGAGGTGCACACCTTCCGTTCGGCGACCAGCGAGGCCGCCTGGCTGGCCCACGCGCTGCGCTCGGCCCACCTGCTCGACGGCGTGCCCTGGTCACGGATGGCGGTGCTGGTGCGGTCCACCGCGTTGCAGCTGCCCACCCTGCGACGGGCGCTGCACGCTGCCGGCGTACCCACCGTGGTGCACGGTGAGGATCTGCCCCTGCACCTGCAACCGGCGGTCGCGCCGCTGCTGCTCCTGCTGCGCTGCGCGTTGGAGCCGCAACGTCTCGACGAGGAGGCGGCCGTCGCGCTGCTGCACTCGCCGCTGGGCGGGGCCGACCCGCTGGCCGAGCGGCGGCTGCGGCAGGGCCTGCGCGCGCTCGCGCTGGCCGGCGGTGACCGACGCCCCTCCGGGGAGCTGATCGTCGAGGCGTTGCAGGATCCGGAGGAGTTGGCCGGCATCGAACGGCGCTGGGCGGAGCCGGCGCAGGCGGTGGCCGGGCTGCTGGCCATCGCACGGGAAGCCGCCGCCCGGCCGGGTGCGACCGCCGAGGACGTGCTCTGGGCCGTCTGGCACGCCAGTGGTCTCGCCGAGCGGTGGGCGGGCGCGATCAACCAGGGGCGCCCGGAGGCCGGCGAGGGCGACCTGGCCCGGCGTCGGCGGGCCGAGGCTGCCGACCGCGACCTGGACGCCGTGCTGGTCCTCTTCGACGCGGCGGCCCGGTTCACCGACCGGCTGCCCGGCGCACGTACCGAGGTCTTCCTCGACCACGTGCTCGCCCAGGACCTGCCGGCCGACACCATCGCCCCGACCGCCGACCGGGGTGCGGCGGTACGCCTGCTCACCGCGCACGCCGCGAAGGGCCTGGAATGGGACCTGGTCGCGGTGGCCGGCGTGCAGGAGGGCATCTGGCCGGACCTGCGGCTGCGCGGCAGTCTGCTCGGCTCCGAGCGACTGGTCGACGTGCTGGCCGGCCGGTCGGTCGACGGGGCGACCGCGGCGAACGTGGTGGGTCAGACCTCGGCGTTGCTGGACGAGGAGCGTCGTCTCTTCCACGTCGCCATCAGTCGGGCCCGGCACCGGCTGCTGGTCAGCGCCGTGGCGTCGGCCGCCGTCGGCGGGGACGACCACGAGGAACAGCCCAGCCGGTTCCTGCACGAGCTGGGCCCGAGCACACCGCCGCCGAGCACGCCGCCGACTCCACCGACAGCGCCCGGCCCGCCACCGACCACGCCGCCGACAGCGCCCGGCCCGCCGCCCGGTCCCCGCGCCGAGCCGTCCTCCGGGGGCTCCGGCGGCACCCGCGGCTCCGGCGGCGTTGCGGTGGGCGAGACCGGCGACGAGGAGCCGGACCGCCCCGGGGCACTGCCGGTGACCCGTCCACCCCGGGCGCTCACCCTGCCGGCGTTGGTCGCGGAACTGCGTACCGCCATCACCGACCCGGCGGCCCCGGCGGCCCGGCGGCGCGCCGCGGCGGCCGAGCTGGCCCGGCTCGCCGCCGCCGGGGTGCCCGGCGCGCACCCCGACGACTGGTGGGGGTTGCGGGTGCTCTCCGACGACCGGCCGCTGGTCGACGACGGCGACCCGGTGCGGGTCACCCCGTCGGCCATGGAGAGCGCGCTGCGGTGCAGCCTGCGCTGGCTGCTGGAACGGCACGGCGGTAGCGGCCCGACCAGCACCGCGCAGGGGGTGGGCAACCTGGTGCACGCCGCCGCGATGCTCGCCGAGGACGCCAGCGCCGACCGGGGCGCGCTGCTCGACTACGTGGCCGCGCGGTTCGACGCGATCGAGCTGGCGGCCCGGTGGATGGCCGGGCCGGAGCGGGAACGCGCCGAGGCGATGGTCGACAAGCTGCTGCGCTGGCTGGCCACCAATCCGCGCCGGTTGCTCGCCATCGAACACGAGTTCGCCGTCCGCCTGGACGACCCGAAGCGGCCCATCGACCTGACCGGCCGGGTCGACCGGCTGGAGGTCGACGAGGCCGGACGGCTCGTGGTGATCGACCTGAAGACCGGCAAGTCCACCGCCGTCACCGGCACCGACCTGGCGGAGCACCCGCAGCTCGGCGCCTACCAGGCGGCGGTGGAGGCGGGGGCGTTCGCCGAGTTCGGTGACGAGTCCGGGGGCGCCGCGCTGGTGCAGCTCGGGACCTCCGCCAAGGACGCCAGGGAGCAGAATCAACCCGCTGCCAGCGAGGGGCCGGCGGCCGGTTGGGCGACAGCGCTGGTCCGGCGGACCGCCGATACGATGGCAGCCGCCACGTTCGCCGCGGTGGCCAACTCGAAGTGCCGGGTCTGCCCGGTGCGCACCAGCTGCCCGGTCTCCGGGCAGGGTCGCCAGGTCGTCGAGCCGCCCACCGTCCGACGCACAGGTGAGGGCGAGGAGTGAGCTTGCGAGCCCAGTCGCGACCTGGGACGGCACCCGTGAGGGCGAGGAGTGCGCCGGTGTTGGGAACCGAGACGGCACGGTGAGTCAGCCCACCCTGTTCGGCGCGGGCCCCGCGCCGACGCCCCGACTCGCGGACTCCGGCCCCCGGTACACACCGGTGGAGCTGGCCAAGCTGCTGCGATTGCCGGCTCCCACCCGGGAGCAGGCCGCGATCATCGCCGCCCCGGTGGAGCCGCTGCTGGTGGTCGCGGGCGCCGGGTCGGGCAAGACCGAGACGATGGCCGCCCGAGTGGTCTGGCTGGTGGCCAACTCGTACGTGCGGCCGGAGCAGATCCTCGGGTTGACCTTCACCCGCAAGGCGGCCGGCGAGCTGGCCCATCGGGTACGGACCCGGCTCGACCAGCTGATCCGCCGACTCGGCCGGCAGGAACGGAACCCGCTGGACGACCCGCTCGCGGGCGAGCCCACCGTCTCCACCTACCACTCGTACGCGGGGCGGATCGTCACCGAGCACGGGCTGCGGGCCGGCTACGAGCCGTCCACCCGGTTGCTCACCGAGGCGTCCCGCTGGCAGTTGGTGGACCTGCTGGTGCGCAACTACGACGGCGACATGTCCGAGGTGGACCGGATGCCGAGCACCATCACCGACGCGGTGCTGGCGCTGGCCGGGGAGCTGGACGAGCACCTGGTCGCACCGGACGACCTGGCGGCCTGGACCGGTCGGTTCTTCGCCGAGGTGCAGTCCCGGCCGGGTCGGGTGTACGCCGACGTGCGCAAGGCGCTCACCCTCCAGCAGACCCGGTTGCGCCTGTTGCCGCTGGTGCGGGCGTACGCCCGGCGCAAGGAGGACTTCGAGGCGATGGACTTCGCCGACCAGCTCGCCCGGGCGGCCCGGGTGGCCCGGGACCACCCGGGGGTCGGCGTGATCGAGCGGGACCGCTTCCGGGTGGTGCTGCTCGACGAGTACCAGGACACCAGCCACGCCCAGGTGGTGCTGCTCAACGCGTTGTTCGGTGGCGGGCACCCGGTGACCGCGGTGGGCGACCCGTGCCAGTCGATCTACGGCTGGCGGGGGGCCAGCGCGGGCACCCTGGACCGGTTCCCCACCGAGTTCGCCCGCGCCAACGGTGAGCCGGCCCCCGCGCTGGGCCTCACCACGAGTTGGCGTAACCGCCCGGAGATCCTCCGGGTGGCGAACGCGCTCTCCACCCCGCTGCGGGCGGCGGGTGCCCGGGTGCCGGAGCTGCGCTCCGCGCTGACCGTCCGGGACCCGATCCCGCACCGCAGCCCGAGCGGCGCGGCCGGCGGCACGGTGCACTGCGCGATGCTGCCCACGTACGCCGACGAGGCCGACTGGATCGCCGACAGCGTGCTCGCCGCCTGGCGTGGGGCGGCCGGGATGCCGGGCGCGGCCCCGGAACACATCCCGGTGGACCGCCGTCCGACGACCGCCGTGCTGGTCCGGGTGCGCAGCCAGATCCCGGCGATCGAGTCGGCGTTGCGTGAGCGTGGCCTACCGGTCGAGGTGGTCGGGCTGGGCGGCCTGCTGGACACCCCCGAGGTACGCGACGTGGTCTGTACGCTGCGGGTCCTGGCCGACCCGACCGATGGCGCCGCGCTGCTGCGGTTGCTCACCGGCGCCCGTTGGCGGATCGGGCCACGTGACCTGGTGGCGTTGCACCGGCGGGCCCGGGCCATCGCGAACGCCCGGCGACAGGTGGCCGCCGACGAGGCCTCCGAGATCAGCCCCGACCTGTTGGACGAGGCGACGCTGGTGGAGGCGTTGGCCGACCTCGGGCCGGCGCAGGCGTACTCGGCGGAGGGGTTCGCGCGGCTGCGCGCGTACGGCCGGGAGTTGGCGCTGCTGCGCTACCGGCTGGACCAGGCGCTGCCGGACCTGATCGCGGACATCGAGCGGACCATCGGCCTGGACGTGGAGGTCGCGGTGCGGGCCGGCCGGGACGGCGCCGGCGACGCGGGCCTGGCCCGGGGCCATCTGGACGCGCTCGGCGACGTGGCGGCCCGGTTCAGCGGGGAGACGCCCGGCGCGACCCTGTCCGGGTTCCTGTCCTACCTGGCCGCCGCCGAGGACGAGGAGCGCGGTCTGGCACCGGGCGAGGTCGAGGTGGTGGAGGGCGCGGTGCAGGTGGTCACCGCGCACGCCGCCAAGGGCCTGGAGTGGGACGTGGTGGCGGTGGCCGGGCTCAGTCGTGGGCTGTGGCCGGGTCCGGTTCGTAACTCCGACCACTGGCTGGGTGGGCTGGGCGTGCTGCCGTTCCCGCTGCGCGGCGACGCCGACGGGCTGCCCGAGTTGGCGCTCGACGAGGCGGGGGACCAGCGGGCCGTGGCGCGGGCGGTGACCGACTTCACCGACGCGTGGCGGGCCCACGACGAGCGGGAGGAACGCCGGCTGACGTACGTGGCGGTCACCCGGCCGCGCCGGCTGCTGCTCTGCTCCGGTTACTGGTGGGGAGAGGGCACGAAGCGACCGCGGGGTCCGTCGGTCTTCCTGCGTGAGGTGTACGACGCCTGCCTCGACGGCGGGCCGGGGCACCTGATCGACGCGTGGGCGCCGGAGCCGACTCCCGACGCGACGAACCCCACGGCCGAGGTGGTGCTCCGCGCGGAGTGGCCGGCCGACCCGCTGGGCGGTCGCCGGCCGGCGTTGGCCGAGGCGGCCGGGCTGGTGCGTCGCCTGATGGCCGACGGTCCGGCGGCGGCGCTGTCCGGGCCGGTCGGGCCGGTGCCCGCCGGGCCGGTCACGCCGATCGGATCGTCGGCCGAGCCGGCCGAGCCGGTCGAGTCGGAGGTGGATCCGGAGGTGGCGCGCTGGCAGCGCGAGGCGGACCTGCTGTTGGCGGAGCGCGCCGAGCTGACCCGGCTCTCCGGTGCGGTCGAGGTGGCGCTGCCCGGGGCGCTGAGCGTCACCCAGCTGGTCGCGCTGCGGCGCGATCCGGCGGCGCTGGCCCGTACGCTGCGTCGCCCGGTGCCGGCCGAACCCAACCCGTACGCCCGTCGGGGCACCGCCTTCCACGCCTGGTTGGAGCAGCGCTTCGGCGCCGACCGCCTGTTGGACCTGGACGAGCTGCCCGGCGCGGCCGACGCCGATGCCGCACCCGACGAGGCGCTGGTCGAGCTTCAGGAGCGGTTCCTGGCCAGCGAGTGGGCCGGCCGGTCACCGGTGGAGGTGGAGGTGCCGTTCGCCACGGTGATCGCCGGCGTGGTGGTGCGGGGGCGGATGGACGCGGTCTTCGCCCGGCCGGGTGGTCGGTTCGACGTGGTCGACTGGAAGACCGGCGCGCAGCCCACCGGGCCGGCGGCCGACGTGGCCGCCGTGCAACTGGCGGTGTACCGGCTGGCCTGGGCGGAGTTGGCCGGCGTGCCGGTCGACCTGGTGGGCGCGGCGTTCCACTACGTCCGCCACGGGGTGACCGTGCGGCCCGCCGACCTGCTGGATGTGACCGGCCTCACGGCCATGATCGCCCAGTTGCCCGAGGATTCTGCCCAACATTGACCATCGCGGGGAAAACCGTGGTAGGTTGACCGGGTTGCAGTTTTGGTTACCAGAGACTCTGTGTGCGCCTGGCGGGATTGTGGCCCCAGGCGCTCTTTGTTGTGTCCGGAGTTCTCCGGGCGGGGCGACCAGAAGCGACAGGCGATTCGCGCATCCCCGCGCGGAGCGCTCCTCTTCGGGCACGCAACAAGTGCGTGTCCGACGTTCCGTCAAGGAGACGAAACACATGGCTATTGGCACCGTGAAGTGGTTCAACGCTGACAAGGGCTTCGGCTTCATCACCCCGGACGGCGGCGGCGCCGACGTCTTCGCCCACTTCTCGGCGATCCAGTCCTCCGGCTACCGGAGCCTGGACGAGAACCAGCGGGTCGAGTTCGAGGTGACCCAGGGCCAGAAGGGCCCGCAGGCGGAGAACATCCGCCCGCTCTGATCTTCGGATCGGTCAGCATTACCTGTCGCGCCCTCCGGGTGTGACGGTGACGGGACCGGCCCGCCCCGCCGCCGCCTGCTCACGCAGGCGGCGGCCCGGCGGCGGGCCGGCCTGTACTCCCTTTCGGTTCGTGCTTGTGAGTCCTGGCGGCCTTTTTCCGCCGGTTGACAGCGCCGACTTCGGCGCCCTCCCTCGACACGTGCCGCGTCGAGGAAGGCTTCCGCATGACCACAGTTATTCCTTCTTTCGCTCATACCGGTCTGGCGCCGGCGCTGCTCACCGCGCTGACCGCGCAGGGCATCACCGAGCCGTTCCCGATCCAGTCGGCGACGCTGCCCGACTCGCTCGCCGGCCGGGACGTGCTGGGCCGGGGTCGTACCGGCTCCGGCAAGACCCTCGCCTTCGGGCTTCCGCTGCTGTCCCGCACCGCCGGCCGTAAGGCGCGGCCGGGCCGCCCGCTGGCCCTGGTGCTGGTGCCGACCCGCGAGCTGGCTCAGCAGGTCACCACCGCTCTGGCCCCGTACGCCCGCGCCGTCGGGCTGCGCTGCGCCACTGTGGTCGGCGGCCTGTCGTTGCAGCGGCAGGCGGACGCCCTGCGCGCCGGCACCGAGGTGGTCGTCGCCACCCCCGGTCGGCTGCACGACCTGATCAACCGTGGCGACGCCCGGCTCGACCAGGTCGAGATCACCGTGCTCGACGAGGCCGACCAGATGGCCGACATGGGCTTCCTGCCGCAGGTCACCAAACTGCTGGAGCAGGTCGCGCCGCAGGGGCAGCGGATGCTCTTCTCGGCGACCCTGGACGGCGGCGTGGACCGGCTGGTCCGTCGCTTCCTGAGCAACCCGGTCACCCACTCGGTGGACCCGGGCACCGCGACGGTCACCGCGATGACCCACCACGTGCTGCACGTCGACCCTGCGGACAAGCCCGACGCGTTGACCCGGATCGCCGCCCGTGAGGGCCGCACCATCCTGTTCATGGGCACCAAGCACCGCGCCGACCGGCTGGCCCGCCAGCTGCTCTCCAAGGGCGTACGCGCGGCCGCGCTGCACGGTGGCAAGTCCCAGCCGCAGCGCACCCGGATCCTGGAGCAGTTCCGCAACGGTCAGGTGACCGCCCTGGTCGCGACCGACGTCGCGGCCCGTGGCATCCACGTGGACGGCCTGGACATGGTGGTCAACGTGGACCCGCCGACCGAGGCGAAGGACTATCTGCACCGGGGCGGCCGTACCGCCCGGGCCGGCGAGTCCGGTTCCGTGGTCACCCTGGTCCTGCCGGAGCAGCGTCGGGACGTGTCCCGGCTGATGGCCACCGCAGGTATCCGGCCCGAGTCGGTCCAGGTGCGCCTTGGTGACGGAGCGCTGGCCCGGGTGACCGGTGCCCGCGAGCCGTCCGGTGTGCCGGTGACCATCGTCGCTCCGCCGGCGCCCGCCTCTCGGGCCCGTACCTCCGGCGGCTCGGCCGCCGATGGGGGCGCCCGGCCGGCGCACCGCGCGTCGGGCCGGTCCCGTCGCCCGCGTCGCCCGCGTACCGTCTGATCTTCTGCGCGTCGACCGACCCGTCCCGCTTCTGCGGGGCGGGTCGGTTTTGTCTGCGCGGTTTCCGAGCCGGTCGGCTGTCCGTGCGGCCCGACCGGTCAGCCGGCCTTGCCGGGTGGCCCACTCTGCTGAGTCGGTAATCAGCCTCCGCTGGGTCGGCTGGCCGACTGCGCCCCGGCCGTTCGTGGTCGAGGCTGACCGACGGGGGAAGTCGGGCGGGGGGCCCGGCACGGGAGGGGTGACCATGGCGGGCGAAGTCGGCTCGGGCGCACTGCGTGAACTGATCCTGGTGGTCGCGGTCGCGCTCGCCGGGTTGTTGCTCGCCATGGTTGCGGCCTTCGCGCCCTGGCATGCCACCCCGGCGGGTAACGCTCCCGCCGGTCTGGTGGAGCTGCACAGTCCTGGCGACCCGGGCCTCAGCCCGGCGACCGCCCACGTGGGCTGAGCAGCGACCGGCCTACCGGTGCCGGCGGAGGGGCAGGCCCGGTCAGGATCGGTACGAGGTGTGGTCGGGTCGGCGGGGCACCGGCCCGACCACATCGCCTCCGCGCCCTCCCCGGTGTGCTCGTGCACGACGCACGAGCCCAGGATCGCGCCCGTCGAGGACGTGGGCCCCTTCCCAGGCGGGCGAGGCCACTACATCGATGATCGAGCGCGATCATGCGAGCGGCGCGTCGGTGCTGACCGCACTCGGGGCGTGGGTGAGCAGGTCGGCCAGGGTGGTGGAGTCGACCACCGTGGCGATCGCCCCGTGCACCGCCAGCCAGACGTCGGTGAGCCCGGCGGCCACTCCGTGATAGCCGGCCCGCTCGGCCGGCAGACCGCGCACCGTGGTGAGCGAGCCGCCGACCGCACGCAGCACGTCTCCGACGGTGATCTCGTCGGGCGGGCGGGTCAGCGCGTACCCGCCGTCGGCGCCGCGATGGCTGTGCAGCAGGCCGGCCCGGCGCAGGTCCAGCAGGATGCCCTGCAGGAAGCTGAGCGGGATGTCCTGCACCTCGGCCAGGCTGGCCGCCTTCACCAACTCGCCGACCCGGTCGCCGTTCCCGCCACCACCGGCGGCGGCGACGGCGAGCATCGCCCGGAGCGCGTAGTCGCTGCGCGCGGAGACGAACACGTCACTGACCAGCCTGGTCCAGTACGCCCCAGCGGCGCCGGATCGCCTTGTCCGCCGCGCCGAACGCCGCGTCCACGACGAGGCCGACGACCAGGATGACGATCATCGTGGAGAGCAGCCAGGGCGCGTCGGACAACTCGCGGGAGTAGGTGAGCTGGGCGCCGAGCGAGGTCTGCGAGATACCGCTCACGAGCAGCTCACCGGCCATCAGGCTGCGCCAGGAGAAGGCCCAGCCCTGCTTGAGGCCGGCGACGATCGCCGGCAGGGCGGCCGGCGCGATGACGTACCGGTAGAGGTTGAGCCCCCGGGCGCCCAGGTTGCGGCCGGCGCGCACCAGCAGCGGCGGCACGTAGTCCACCCCGGAGATCACCCCGTTGGCGATGGACGGCGCCGCGCCGAGCACCACCACGAAGAAGATCGCCTTCTCGCTCAGCTCGAAGAGCAGGATGGCCAGCGGGAACCAGGCGATCGACGGCATGGTCTGCAATGCGGTGATCATCGAGCCGATGGCGGCGCGCAGCACAGTGGACCGGGCCACCGCGAGGCCGAGCAGCAGGCCGACGGCGACCGAGAAGACGTACCCGAGGGCGGCCCGTTGCAGCGTGGTGAGCAGGCCGTCCCAGAGCTGCGGGCCCTGGGCCTGGGCCACCAGCTCGCGGCCAACCTCCAGCGGTGGCGGCAGTGAGTACGGCGGCTTCCAGCCGGTCCAGACCACGATCTGCCAGGCGGCGATGGCGATGGCCAGCGCGGCGAGCTTGGGCCAGGTGGCCGCCCAGATCCGGGCGCCTCGGGAGACCTCCTTGTCCCGGCCGGCGATCTCCAGCGCGTCGAGGCCGGTGATCTCCGCGTCGGTACGCGCCGAACTGGTGAGGGTGTCACTGGCCATGGCGGCCCACCTCCGTACGGAGCCGCTCGGTGACCTCGGCGGCGATGGCGGCGACCTCGGGGGAGTCGATCCGGCGGGGGCGCGGGATGTCCACCTCGGTGAAGTAGATGATCCGGCCGGGTCGGCTGGAGAGCAGGATGATCCGGTCGGCTAGCCGGGCCGCCTCGCGGACGTTGTGCGTCACGAAGAGCACCGAGAGTTTGCGCTCGGACCAGATCCGTTCCAGCTCGTCGTGCAGGATGTCCCGGGTCATCGCGTCCAGCGCGCCGAACGGCTCGTCCATCAGCAACACCGGGGTGTCCAGGGCCAGGGTGCGGGCCAGCGCGACCCGTTGCCGCATCCCGCCGGAGAGCTCGTGCGGGCGCTTACGGCCGAAGTCGGCCAGGTGCACCGTGCGCAGCAGCTCGGCGACCCGCTCGCGACGCTGGGCCCGGGGCAGCCGGCGCAGCTTGAGGGGCACCTCCACGTTGGCGTCGACGGTCAGCCACGGGAAGAGCGCCGGCTCCTGGAACATCAGGCCCGGGTTGGCGTCACCGGCCAGGGTGATCTGCCCACCGCTGACCCGGTCCAGCCCGGCCACCAGGTTGAGCAGGGTGCTCTTGCCGCAGCCGGACGCGCCGACCAGGCAGACGAACTCGCCGGGCGCGACGTCCAGCGACACACCGTCCAGGGCCAGGACGGCGTTCGCCCCGCGCCCGTACACCTTCGTCACGCCGGAGAGCGCGACCGCGGTGGTCGCGCTCTGCGGCGTCGTCGTGGTCGACGTCATGGCTGGACGACCTCGGGCTTGCCCTGCGCCTTGAGCGCGTTGTTGAGGTACTTCAGGTCGTACAGGCCCTTGAGGTCCACCGGCTCGGTCAGGTCCACGTCGACGGCGTGGTCGAGCCCGGCCTTGAGCGAGGACGAGATCGGGTCGTTGGTGAACTCCAACGTCGGCCACGCCTGCTTGATGAGCTTCAAATCCAGCGGCTTTCCGGTGATCTTGCCGATCGCGTCGGAGATGGCCTGCTGCGCCTCGTCCGGTTTGGTGTTGACGAACTCGTTGGCGGCCACCTGGCCGTCGACCAGCTTCTGCACCACGTCCGGGTGCGCCTTGAGGAACTTCGTGCTCACCAGCAGGTTGGTGATGACGAACTTCTTGTCCGGCCACAGGTCGCGCTCGTCGACCAGCACCTTGCCGCCGGCGTTGACCAGGCGGGAGACGAACGGCTCGGGCACCCAGGCGCCGTCGATCCCGCCGCTGTTGAACGTCTCGATGGTCTGGGCGTTCTCCTGCGGCACGATCTTGACGTCGCCGCCACCCTCCTTGGTGGTGGTGAGGCCCTGCTGCTTGAGCCAGTACCGGATCGCCACGTCCTGGGTGTTGCCCAACTGCGGGGTGGCGATCTTCTTGCCCTTCAGGTCCTGCGCGCCGGTGATGCCGGGCTTGACGACGAGCGCCACCCCGCCGGAGGCCGCGCCGGAGATGACCCGGACGGCCTCCCCCTTGGACTTCGAGAAGGCGTTCACGGTCGGGTTCGGACCGATGTAGGTGGCGTCCAGCGCGCCGGAGAAGACCGCTTCGATGGCGGCCGGCCCGGCGTTGAAGGTCTTCGGGTCGAGCTTGACGTTGGTGCCGAGCTTCTCCGCGAAGATGCCCTTCTCCACGCCGACGACCGCCGGCGCGTGGGTGATGTTGGGGAAGTAGCCGAGGCGCAGCGTCACCGGGCCGGAGCTGCCGCCCGCGCCCTCGCTGTCGTCGCCGCACGCGGCGGTGCTGCCCAGGGTCGCCGCGCCGACCACGGCGAGGGTGGCCAGGGTGACCAACCGGCGCAGGGGGAGCCGTCTCATCGTCCATCCAATCCGCAGTATTCCTACTTAGTTGGTAGGAAGAGTGGGCCAGGCTGCGGTCAGCGTCAAGGCCCATCCACATGGCGGGATGGCGCGTCTCAGTTATGTCGGTATTTCCTACCAGCTTGCTAGGGTAATCGGCGTTCGGTCACCGGCAGAGAGGCGACTTCGCGATGACCTTCCACTGGTTCCTGCCCACCTCCGGCGACGGCGACCAGGTCGGTGCCGCCACCGTCACCGCGGGCGCCGCGAGGCACGACCGGGCCGCGACGGTGGCCTACCTGGCCGAGGTTGGCCGCGCCGCCGAGACGAACGGGTTCACCGCCGTTCTCACCCCGGTGGGCGCCGGCTGCCCCGACCCGTGGATCGTCTGCGCGGCGGTCGCCCAGCACACCGAGCGGCTCGGCATGCTGGTCGCGGTCCGGGCCGGTTTCGCGCTGCCCACCCTGATCGCCCAGCAGGCCGAGGCGTTCCAGGCCGTCTCGGGTGGCCGGCTGTCGCTCAACATCGTGACCGGGGGCGACCCGGCCGAGCAGCGGGCGTACGGCGACTTCCTCGGGCACGACGACCGCTACGCGCGCACCGGCGAGTTCGTCGAGGTGCTTCGCCGTGCCTGGGCCGGCGGGCCGTTCGACTACGCCGGAAAGCACTACCGGGTCGACGGCGGTGGCCTGGCCACCCCACTCGCCGCGCCGCCGCCGGTCTACTTCGGGGGCGCGTCCCCGGCTGCCGAGACGGTGGCCGCCCGACAGGCCGACGTGTACCTGATGTGGGGTGAACCACCGACGTCGATCGCGGCCCGGGTCACCCGGGTCCGGGCGCTCGCCGCCGAGCAGGGCCGCACCCTGCGCACGGGCCTCCGGCTGCACGTCATCGCCCGGCCGACCAGCGCTGAGGCGTGGGCCGAGGCGGACCGACTGCTGGCCGGGATGAGCCCGGAGCGGATCGCCGCCGCCCAGGCCCGGTTCCGCCGGATGGACTCGGTGGGTCAGACCCGGATGGCCGCGCTGAACGCCGGCCGCACCGACGGGCTCACCGTCGCGCCGAACCTCTGGGCCGGCGTCGGCCTGGTCCGCGAGGGCGCCGGCACCGCGCTGGTCGGCAGCTACGCCGAGGTCGCGGCCCGCATCGACGAGTACGCCGCGCTCGGCGTCGACGAGTTCATCCTCTCCGGCTGGCCGCACCGTGAGGAGGCCGAGCGGGTCGGCGCCGAGGTGCTGCCCCTGGTGACGGCCCCGGTCGCGGCGGCTCCGGGAAGGTCGCGGGTGGCGGAGGTGTCGACGCGCTAGGGTCGACTCCGTGGCGGCGCGGAGATCCAGAATTCCAGCGACGAAGTATCCGGTCGAGCGGTTCACCCTCGACAACGGCCTGCGGGTGGTGCTCACCCCCGATCGCAGTGCCCCGGTGATCGGGGTGGCGGTGGTCTACGACGTCGGCATCCGCTCGGAGCCGGAGGGGCGTACCGGCTTCGCCCACCTCTTCGAGCACCTGATGTTCCAGGGCTCGGAGAACCTGGAGAAGCTGGCCCACTTCCGGCACGTGCAGGGCGCGGGTGGCACCTTCAACGGTTCCACCCACCTGGACTACACCGACTACTTCGAGACGCTGCCGAGCAACGCGCTGGAGCGCGCGCTGTTCCTGGAGGCGGACCGGATGCGCGGCCCCCGGCTGACCGAGGAGAACCTGCGCAACCAGGTCGACGTGGTCAAGGAGGAGATCCGGGTCAACGTCCTCAACCGGCCGTACGGCGGCTTCCCCTGGCTCACTCTGCCGCCGGTCATGTTTGACACCTTCCCGAACGCCCACGACGGCTACGGCTCCTTCGACGACCTGGAGTCGGCGACCGTCGCCGACGCCGCCGACTTCTTCCGCCGCTACTACGCCAGCGGCAACGCCGTGCTGGCCGTCAGCGGCGACATCGACGTGGCCGAGGCGACCGAGCTGGTCACCCGGCACTTCGGCGACGTGCCGGCCCGACCGGCACCGCAACGGCCCGACTTCACCGAGCCCGACCTGAGCGCCGAGCGGCGCACCTCGTACACCGATGCCCTGGCACCGCTGCCGGCGGTGGCCGGCGCCTGGCGCGTGCCCGACCCGGTCACCGACTTCGGCGGCTACCTGCCGTACGTGGTGCTGGCCGAGGTGCTCACCGACGGCGACGCGTCGCGGCTGGTCGAACGGCTGGTGCAGCGGGACCGCATGGTGACCAGCCTCGGCGGATACCTCGGTTTCATGGGCGACCCGTTCGACGTCCGCGACCCCACCGCGCTGCTGCTGCAGGCGCACCTGCCGCCCGGTGGCGATGTGGACAAGGTGCTGCGCACCATCGACGAGGAGTTGGACCGGCTGGCCACCGACGGGCTGACCGACGGTGAGCTGGCCCGCACCCAGGCCCGGATGGCAACCCACCTGCTGCGGGACACCGATGCGGTGCTCGGTCGGGCGCTGCGGATGGCCGTGCTGGAGCAGCAACGCGGCGAACCGGGTCTGCTCAACGAACTGCCCCGGCTCGTCGGCGAGGTCACCGAGGAGCAGGTCCGGGCCGCCGCGGCCACCCTGCGCCCGGAACGCCGGGCCGCCATCGAGGTCATCGCCGGAGGCGCCCGATGAGTGTCACCACCGCTCCTGCCGCACCGCGTACGCTGCCGCCGCTCGGGCCGACCCGCAAGCTCAAGGTGCCCAAGCAGGCCGAGCGCACACTGCGCAACGGGCTCACCGTGATCGCCGTACGCCGGCCCGCCGTACCCCTGGTCGAACTGCGGCTCTGGGTGCCGTTCGGCCGGGTCCACCTGGCCCGCGGCGCGATGCTGTCGCAGACCATGCTCTCCGGCACCGAGTCGATGACCAGCGTGCAGATCGCCGCCGAGTTGCAGAAGGTGGGCGGCGGGCTCTCCGCGGGCGTCGACCCGGACCGGCTGATGCTCTCCGGCGCCGGCCTGGTCACCGGTCTGGACCGGATGCTGGAGCTGCTGGCCGAGGTGCTGACCGGTGCCAGCTACCCCAGTGACGAGGTGGCCACCGAACGGGACCGGCTGGTCGACCGGATCCAGGTGGCGCAGAGCCAACCCTCGCACCTGGCCCGGGAGGCGCTGCTCAAGCGGATCTACGGCCGGCACCCGTACGCGACGCAGACGCCGGAGCCCGGCCAGATCCGCGCCGTCCGACCGGCGGCGCTGCGCACCCTGCACTCGGAGCGGGTCCACCCGACCGGCGCGCAGTTGGTGCTGGTCGGTGACGTGCAGCCGGAGAAGGCGCTGGACGCGGCCGAGCGGGCACTCGGCGGCTGGTCGGGTGCCGGGCGTGTGGCCGAACTGCCGGCGACCCCGCCGCTGGAACCGGGGCCGCTGCTGCTGGTCGACCGGCCGGGCTCGGTGCAGTCCTCGCTGCGGATCGCGCTGCCGGCGGTGTCGCGCACCGACCCGGACCACGCCCCGCTGCAACTGGCCAACCTGATCTTCGGCGGCTACTTCTCCTCCCGGTGGGTGGAGAACATCCGCGAGGACAAGGGCTACACGTACGGCCCGCACTCGGTGATCGAGCACTCCGTCGCGGGGTCGGTGCTGGTCGCTGCCGCCGACGTGGCCACCGAGGTCACCGGCCCGGCGCTGCTGGAAACGACGTACGAGCTGGGTCGGTTGGCGTCGCTCCCTCCGAAGCCCGAGGAGTTGGAGCAGGCCCGGCAGTACGCCCTGGGCACCCTCCAGCTCGGCATGTCCACCCAGGCCGGGTTGGCGGCGTTGACCAGCGCGTACGCCGGCAACGGTCTGCGCCTGGACTTCCTCGCCGAGTACGCCGCGAGGTTGGCGAAGGCGAGCATCGACGACGTCGCCCAGGCGGCGGCCCGCTACCTGGCCCCGGCTCGGGCGGCGATCGTGGTGCTCGGCGACGCGGAGCGGGTAACCCCGGGGCTGGCCGCGCTGACCACGGTTCAGACCGAGCAAGAGGCGTGAGCGAGCGGAGCGAGCGAGCCATGGGGGTCAGCAGCGGGCCGCTTCACGGCGGCGTGCAGCGAAGCGGAGCGCCGGCGTGAGCGGGGAGGCGGCGCCGCCGTTGGCGCGGTCCACGCTGGATCGGGCCGCGCACCGGCGGGGTGACTCGCAGTGGTTGACCGAGGCGTGGTTGCGCGCCCGGGTACTGCTGCTCGACTCGACGGACGACGGTCGGACGCTGGCCCGCACCGAGACGTCGCCTCCGACGTTGGTGCTGTTCGGTGCGGCTGACGTGCCCGCCGGGTCGGAGTCGATGGCGATGTTCCTGGGCGTCGAGCCGGACGGGGTGCCGGTCTTCGCGGTCGACGCGCCTCTTCCGGCGATCCCGGGGACCCGGGCGGTCCACCTCCGGGAGGTGGGTCACCTGCTCGCCGACCGGGAGGCCGGCATCTTCACCACAGCGTTGGCGCTGGTCAACTGGCACACCCGACACGGTTATTCGACGAGCACCGGCGCGCCGACCGCGATGGACGAGGCCGGTTGGTCGCGGGTGGACCGCAACGGTGGGCGGATCTGGCCGCGTACCGACCCGGCGATGATCGTGCTCGTCCATGACGGCGTGGACGGCCCGGACGGTCGCTGCCTGCTCGGCAACAACGCCGGCTGGCAGGGCACCCCGGGTGGTCGCCGCTACTCCTGCCTGGCGGGCTACGTGGAACCGGGGGAGTCGGCGGAGGCGGCGGTGCTGCGCGAGGTCCGCGAGGAGGTGGGCATCGGGGTCGAGCGCATCGGGTACGTGGGCAGCCAGGCCTGGCCGTTCCCCGGCTCGCTGATGCTGGGCTTCCTGGCCACCGCGAACCCGGCCGAGCCGGTGCGGGTCGACCCGTCCGAGATCGCGTACGCCCGGTGGTTCTCCCGCCGCGAGATCGGGGCGGCGTTGGCCGGGCAGACGGTGGACGTGGGCGACGGGGCTCAGCTGATCCTGCCGCCTCCGTCGTCGATCGCGCTGTTCCTCATTCACCGCTGGCTGGACGGCTGGGTGGACGCCGACCGCTGAGCACGGTCCCGGCCCGTGGCCGCCGTTGCCGCGGCGGTCACGGGCCGGGAACACGGGCCGTCGTGGTCGGCGGGTGCGAGTAACGCGGCGGGGGAGCCGGTCCGACCACGACGGACGACCTGTGGAATCAGGTGCCGGTGCGGCCCGGTCTGTGTCGGAAGGCGGGCCGCGACTCGATCAGCGGGAGGACCTTGACCCGCTGCTTGCCGGCGCGGACCGCGCCGACGGTGGCCAGGGCGCGGGCCAGCAGCAGCGCGGCGTCCCGGTCCTCGGCGTGCACGATCTGCCGGCGCGGTTCGGGCGTGGTCGTCTCGTCGCGAAGTCGGTGGCCGTCCGCCCAGGCGGCGGCGATGTCCCCGTCAGCGACGGCGCGGATGTCGGTGCGAACGATCAGGAACCGCATGAGGGTCTCCGGATGAACCGCGACGGATGAGCCTGTGTGGAAGTTCCACGTATCCGAGGGCCATGTTACGCCCCGTGTTCGTCCCAGCAACTGAAACGCGCCTATCGGTTTCGAGCCTCGTCCGATCGGCGGATGGCTGCTCAGCGGGGTCGCCGGGTCGCAAAGCGACGGAGTTGGCGGGCCGCGAGCGACCGAGGCGGGGGGTACGACGCGACGGGGCCGCCGGCAGTGCGCCGACGGCCCCGTGCCAGTCACCGGATCAGTTCAGATCGAACTGGCCCTTCTTCGCCCCGGTGATGAAACCGAGCCATCCCGTGCGGTTGAACAGCAGAACCGGGCCGCCCCGGTCCTTGCTGTCGCGCAGGGCGACAGCCGACGGTCCGGTGGCCAGCGGGGCGACCTCCACGCAGTTGGAGGTCTGGCTGCGTGTGCTGGTACGCCACGGGGCGTCCGCCAACGAGTGGGCGGAGACGGACGGCGTGTTGCGGATTTCGTTCATGGTTCTGCTCCTGATGTGCAGCGATCCGATGGGACGAGTGGTGCCGCACGTCCCGACGGAGGGTCCCCCGTGGATCACCGGTCCGTCAGTCGCCCTGATTCCCGGCGGCGTTGGGTCGGCGCCGTTGCCGGCCCGAACGCCACTGTGGATGGGGGCGCCGCCTCGGTCAGCCGTCCCGTCGCCTCGATCAGCCAGGAGAGGGTGTCCGAAGCGTCAAGTGCCGCCGTGCATAGCCACTCGAACACCACTTTATAGCGATTTAGTGTGATTGAGTCGGTCGACATGACGTCGGTGAAGCCACCTTCGATGGCCAATGTCTCCGGATCGAGGGGATCGGCGAACCGATAGACCGAGAACGCGGTCGGCGGAAGGTACCAATTGCCGATCGGGGTGTCCCTGGGCAGCACGTGCAGGGCCACGTTGGGCAGGAGCGCCAACTCGCAGAGCTGAAGCAGCTGTTCGTGCAGCACCTCCGGCGGCCCGGCCCGGCGGCCGAGAGCGGCCTCCTCCAACACGGCGGTGTAGCGGGGAGCGTGCGGCTCGCGGGTCAGCAGCGACTGGCGGGCCAGCCGTGCCTGCACCTCGGTATCCGGCTCGTCGCCGGGCTCCGGCTCGCCCGCGCCGGCGTTCACCTGCCGGGCCGACACGATCCGGAGCTGGGCGTACCCGGGGGTCTGCAACAGGCCCGGCACCAACACCGGGTTGTACTCGGAGATCTCCGCGCAGCCCGCCTCCAACTCGGCCCAGCCGCGCTGTTGCTGCGTCATCACCGGGAAGTTCTTCAGCCAGCCGCGCATGTCGCCGGCCTCGTTGGTGATGCCCAGCAGCTCGTCGTGCAGCGCCTGGTCGGCGCCGTAGAGGTCGAGCAGGTCGCCGACGTCCTGCGGGTCCGGTCGGCTGCGGCCGTTCTCCAAGCGGGACAGTTTGGACGCGGAGGCCCAACCGATACGCTCGATGACCTGATCGCCGGTGAGGCCCGCGGCCTCACGTAGGCGGCGCAGCTCGATGCCCAACCGGCGACGACGCAGGATCGGGCTGGGTGCGGCAGGAGGCACAGTGTCCTCTTTTCCCGTCGACCGCCGCAGACGCGACGGTAACTGTATGAAATTCGCCCCCCACGGTCAGTATGGACGGCGCGACCGGTGTCGGAGGTTCCGGCGAGGGCGTGTCTTGCGAAAATCGCACCACGGGAATGCCGGATGACGACGGACCCGCGGTCGCGGCCCGTCGACCTCGCCCACCCGGGCAGCCATCCCGCCGGAGGGACCCATGCGCACGATCCTGCGCCGACCCGACTTCCGCCTGCTCTTCGGCGGCCTGCTGGCCAGCATGACCGCCGAGTCGATCCTGCTGCTCGCACTCGCCATCTGGGTCAAGGATCTGACTGGCTCGAACGGGTTGGCCGGTGCCACGATCTTCGCGGTCATCGCGCCGATGACGCTCGCGCCGCTGGTCGGCTGGGTCGTCGACCGCCACCCGCGCCGACCGTTCTTCGTGGCCGCGAACGTGCTGACCGCAGCCCTGCTCGCTCCGTTGTTCACCGTCCGCGACGCGGGCGACGTCTGGGTCGTCTATCTGGTGGCCGCCCTGTACGGACTCTCGTCCATCACGCTCGGCGCGGCGCTCAGTGGGCTCATCCGCGAGATGGTGCCGGTCGAGTTGCTGGCCGACGCGAACGGCGTGCTTCAGACCGTACGTCAGGGGATCCGACTGGTCGGCCCGCTGGTGGGCGCGGCGCTCTACGCGGCGCTCGGCGGCTGGGCGCTGGCCGGAATCGGCATGGTCGGATTTCTGACCGCGGCGGCGGTGGTCACCGCGCTGCCCACCCCGCAACAGCTGCCACCGGCCGTACGGTTGCGGTGGCCGGCCGAACTGGGCGCCGGTCTGCGGCACCTGGCCGGCGAGCCGGCTCTGCGGCGGGCCCTGCTCGGTTACGGGCTCGGGTCACTGGTGATGGGCTTCAGCGAGTCGCTGATCTTCGCCTACGTCGACCAGGGGCTGAATCGGGATGCCGCGTTCGTGGGGGTGCTGGTCACCGTGCAGGGCGTCGGTGGGTTGCTCGGTGGACTCTGCTCACCGACGCTGGTCCGCCGGCTCGGAGAGGTCGGCACGCTGGCCGCCGGGGTCGCCTTCTTCTCTCCGGCCGCGCTCGCGCTCGCGTTCCCCGATCTGCGGCTCGGGTTCGCGGCGGTGCTGCTGGCCGGGGTCTCGCTCCCGCTGACGATGGTGGGTCTGCACACGCTGATCCAGCGCCGCACGCCGCCCTCGCTGGTCGGCCGGGTCGCCGCGGCCACCCAGGCGGTGGTCAGCGGGCCGCAGGCGATCTCGATCGGGGCGGGTGCCCTGCTGGTCGGGTTCCTGGACTACCGGCTGCTGTTCGCGCTCGTCGGGGTGGCCACCCTGGCCGCCGGCAGCTACCTGTGGCGGGGCCGGCACCTGAGCGCCCCGACCGGGGCCCGCCCGCCGATTCCGCCCACCCGCCCGACGCTCCCGGCACCTCGCCGACCGGTCGAGGACGCCGACCGACAGGGCTTCTCGGCACCCACCGACCGTGGCCACCCGTTCCCGAACACGACGAGCGGCCGCCCCGGGTGGGGCGGCCGCTCGTCGAGAATGAACCGGCAGATCAGGCGTTGAGCGTCTCCAGGTGCTGCTTCACCTGGGTGATCGAGGGATTCGTCAGGGCACTGCCGTCGGCGAAGCGCAGCGTCGGCACCGTCTGGTTGCCGCCGTTGACGCTCATCACGAACTCCGCGGCCTTCGGGTCCTGCTCGATGTCGACCACCTCGTACCCGATGCCCTCCCGGTCGAGCTGCGACTTCAGCCGGTGGCAGTAGCCGCACCAGGGGGTGGAATACATCGTCAGCATCCTCGGATCCTCCAACTCCTCCGGCCGCGGCTTGCGGATCAAGCCGAGGCTGTTCGCTGCAACGCTGGGAGGAGCTGAGATGATTCCTGGTTGTGGTGGTTCACTCAGGGTCGGAACAGGTGCTCGCCGGGCTGGACCCTGAGCAACGCGCCGCCGTGACCGCACCTGCCGGCCCGGTCTGCATCCTGGCCGGCGCCGGCACGGGCAAGACCCGGGCGATCACCTCCCGAATCGCCCACCGGGCGCTCTCCGGGGAGATCTCCCCCCGGCACGTGCTCGCGGTCACCTTCACCGCCCGCGCAGCCGCCGAGATGCGACACCGTCTCACTCTGCTCGGGGCGCACGGTGTCCAGGCGCGGACCTTCCACGCCGCCGCGCTGCGCCAGGTGCGGTACTTCGCGCCCCGGCTGCTGGCCGGCCGCGCCATGCCCGAACTGCTGGACAGCAAGGTACGACTGGTCACCCTCGCCGCGGCCCGGGTCGGTCTGCGTACCGACCGGGCCGCCGCCCGCGACCTGGCCGGCGAGATCGAGTGGGCGAAGTCGTCGCTGGTCGAGCCGACGGACTACGTGGTGGCCGCGGCCCGGGCGCTGCGCGACACACCGCACGAACCGACGAAGGTCGCCGACGTGTTCACCGCGTACGAGCAGCTCAAACGGTCGAACGGCGTGATCGACTTCGAGGACATGCTGCGGGCCGCGGTGTGGGGCATCGAGGAGCACCCGGACGTCGGCGAGCAGATCCGCAGCCAGTACCGGCACTTCGTGGTCGACGAGTACCAGGACGTCAACCCGCTCCAGCAGCGGTTGCTGGACGCCTGGCTGGCCGGCCGCAACGACCTGACCGTGGTCGGGGACGCGAGCCAGACGATCTACTCGTTCACCGGGGCCACCTCGGCGTACCTGGTCGACTTTCCCCGCCGGCACCGCAATGCCACAGTGGTGCGGCTGGTCCGCGACTACCGCTCCACCCCGCAGGTGGTCGGGCTGGCCAACGCGGTGATCTCCCAGGCTCGGGGCACCGAGGCGCGCCTGCGGCTGGAGCTGAGCGGGCAGCGCCCGCCCGGCCCCGAGCCGGACCTGCGGATCTTCACCGACGAGCCGGCCGAGGCGAACGCGGTGGCCGCGCGCTGCCGGTCGCTGATCGACGCGGGCACGCCGGCGAAGGAGATCGCCGTGCTGTTCCGCGTCAACGCGCAGTCCGAGGCGTACGAGAAGGCGCTCACCGAGGCCGAGGTGCCGTACGTCGTGCAGGGCGCGGAGCGGTTCTTCGAACGGACCGAGGTGCGCCAGGCGATGGTCGCGCTGCGTGCCGCCACCCGCTCGATCCCGGGCGAGACGCCGCTGCCGGCCGCCGTCGTCGAGGCGCTCACCGCCGTCGGCTGGGCCCCGGACGCGCCCCCGGCCGGCGGCGCGGCCCGCGAGCGATGGGAGGCGCTGTCCGCGCTGGTCCAGCTCGCCGAGGAGTACGCGGCCACTCCCGAGGTCGTGCCGATCGGCGAGGCCGCCTCGGTGGAGCGCCCGGTCACCCTCACCGACTTCACCGAGGAGTTGGCGCGCCGGGCCGCACAGCAGCACGTGCCGACGGTGGACGGCGTCACGCTGGCGTCCCTGCACTCGGCCAAGGGGTTGGAGTGGGACGCGGTCTTCCTGGTCGGCCTCGCCGAGGGCACCCTGCCCACCACGTACGCCAAGACCGTCGAACAGGTCGAGGAGGAGCGCCGGCTGCTCTACGTCGGGATCACCCGCGCCCGGGAGTGGCTCTGGCTGTCGTACGCCACCGCGCGCTCGCCGGGCGGACGGGCCCGGAGGCCGTCGCGGTTCCTGCCCCAACTGGATCGCTCCGGCGGCACCGAGCGGGCGACCGGTGGCGCCGGTCCGGCCCGCAGTCCCGAGCGACGGCGAACCCAGATCGTCTCCTGCCGGATCTGCGGCGCCACCCTGCTCGCCGGCCCGGACCGCAAGCTCGGCCGCTGCCCCACCTGCCCGTCCGACATAGACGATGAGCTGCACGAACGGCTGCGCGAGTGGCGGCAGCGGGTGGCCGGTGCGCAGAAGGTCCCGGCCTACGTCGTCTTCACCGACGCGACGCTTGTCGCGTTGGCCGAGCGCCGACCGGGCCGGTCGGAGGAGCTGATCGCCATCGCCGGTATCGGCCCTCGCAAGCTGGGTCTCTACGGGGAGTCGGTGCTGGCCCTCGTGGCCGGTGCCGGGGTGGACGATGTCTGCCCGGAGAAAACTTTCGAAATCTCGTCGTAAATTCGTTTGCCCTCGCCCCGGCGCGAGGAATAGCCTCAGGACACACCACGCGAGCGGCGCCATTCCGGCTGCTCACGAGGTCGGTCCAGTCGATTCGAGGAACGTGAGGGAGGTGGCACCCGTGAAGATCTTCACCTATGAGCGTCTGGCGGCGATGCCGTCTGTCTGCGCTCCGCTGTCGGCTGTCCGGGTGGCCCTTGCGGCTGCACGACCGTCGGTTCCACAGGTGCACCAGGTTCAGGCCGAGCTGATCCTGACCGTCGCGCCCGCTGGAGTCGAGGGGACCAGTGGCTTCACGGGCAATGGCATCCAGGTCGCCAAGAAGCGCATGGATGTCCGCGGCGTTCCACCTCGAGGTAAACCGGTCTGACCATCAGACTCCGGCTCACCTCGAGGCCGCGGAACCCGCTTACCGGGATCCGCGGCCTCAGTTTTTTGCCCGCCGTAAGTACGTCGGAATGCGATCCACGAGATCGAAGTGAGAGAGAGGTGACCGGGAGATGAGTCTGGCGTTGGCCCCCCTCGACATGAGCGTCGAGATGGAGGCGAACCTGCCCTGCCGGAAGTTCGACCCCGACCTGTGGTTCTCCGACTCGCCCACCGAGCTCGAGCTGGCCAAGTCACTCTGCGGGGACTGCCCGCTGCGTGTCGAGTGCCTGGCCGGAGCCGTTGAGCGAGCGGAGCCCTGGGGCGTCTGGGGCGGCGAGATCTTCGAGCGTGGCGCGGTTGTCCCGCGTAAGCGGCCCCGTGGCCGTCCGCGTAAGGAGGACGTCGCCCGTGACGCCGAGCTTCGGGTCGAGGCCGAGGCGCGCCTGGCGGCCAGTGGGCTGTCCGAGGTGCGTGGCGCGGTCCGGCTGGCAGCCTGACATGTTCCCGACCCGTTCCAACTACGCCGGTGGCACACCGGCAGTGAGTGAGAAAACGATGTTGACCGTTCCGAGTGGAGCCTTCGAGATGCAACTACTCCACGAAGCGTTGACCAGGGCTCGAATGCGCCGGCCTCAGGCCGGTCGTACCACCACGAGCACTGAGGCAGCCCGATCCGCCCGTACCGTCGCCATGACCAGCCGCAACCAGGCGGCTCGCGACCTGGGCGTTCTCTAGTACCACCCCACGCAGAAGGGCGGGTGCCGACCGGCACCCGCCCTTCCCCATGTCGTCAGGCGCCCGGGTCTCGACGTGGTCAGGCGACCGGGGCGAAGCCCGGCAGCCAGCGCTCCAGGATGCTCCGGTAGGGGGCTTTCGCCTCCAACTGGCAGAGCACCCCGATCGACCCGAGCGTCACCCGGTGGATCAGCAGGTACGACGGTGGCAGGTTGAGCCGCTTGCTCAGCTGGTACGTGGGGGAGCGGGGGCTGGCCAGTCGCCCCGCCTCGGCCCGTAGCCAGGCGCGGGTGAACCGGAAACCGTCCGCCGCGATGGGCTCCAACATGGGGCGGATGAAGTCGAGCACCCCCTCGGCGTCGATCTCCTCGGCCGAGCCGATGAACCCCTCCGACCGCAGCCCCGCCACCACCTCGTCGGCATCGCCGCGCAGTGCCGTCGCGGCGATACGACCGATCGGCTCGGGGGTGCCCTCCGGCATCCGGGCCACCGCACCGAAGTCGATCACCCCGAGCCGGCCGTCGGGCAGCAGCCGGAAGTTTCCCGGGTGCGGATCGGCGTGCAGCAGCCCGGCCCGCTGCGGTGCGGAGAGGTGCAGGGTGGCCATCAACCGACCCGCCTCGTCCCGCTCCTCCTCGGTGCCCTCGCGGATGATGTCGGCCAGCGGAGTGCCCGTCACCCATTCGGTGACCAGCACCCGGGGCGAGGCGTTGACCACTTCCGGGATGAAGATCTCCGGGTCGTTGGCGTACGCGGCGGCGAAGGTGCGCTGCGACTCGGCCTCCAACTCGTAGTCCAACTCCTCGGTGATCCGTTCGCGCAGCTCGGCCAGGAGTGGCTTGACGTCCAGGCCGGGCTGGATGGCCCGGAACATCCCGCCCAGGCGGGACAGCTGCTTGAGGTCGGCGAGCAGGGCGTCGCCGGCCCCCGGATACTGGATCTTGACTGCCACGTCCCGGCTGTGCGGTGCGCCCGACGCGTCGAAGCCCGGCTCGCGCCAGCGCGCCCGGTGCACCTGGCCGATGCTGGCGGCGGCCGCCGGGACGTCGTTGAACTCGACGAACAGATCCCGCCAGTCGGGGCCGAGCTGCTCGGCCAGCACCTTGTGCACGCTGGCGGCCGGCAGCGGTGGCGCCGCCTCCTGCAACTTCGTCAGCGCCTGCCGGTAGGGGGCGGCGATCTCCTCCGGCAGTGCCGCCTCGAAGACCGACAGCGCCTGGCCGAACTTCATCGCCCCGCCCTTGAGCTGGCCCAGCACGCTGAACAGCTGCTCGGCGGTGCGCTGCTGAATCTCCGCGGAGATCACGTCGGAGGCGAGCCCGGTGACGCGCTTTCCCATCCCGAGAACGGTCCGGCCGGCGAAGCCGAGCGGCAGGGCGGCGAGCTTGGCGGTGCGGGACACGGCGCGGCGCGGGATGTCGGTCACACGGTCATTGTTACCGACCGGAGGGCCCCGCTGCTGCTCTGCGGCCGGGCTGGTGCGGACACTCGGCCTCGCGAGCACCCACACGCCGGGTGGGGCGGCCAACCCCGACGACGGAAGCGGCCGGCACCGGTGATCTCCATGGCGCCACCCAGCGTCTCCGGCTGGCCGCCGTCCAGCTGCGTCAGCGCCTCGGCCAGGGCGTACCCGCAGGCGACGAGCAGCGTGCCGGTCGTTGCGGCGGCCACGGGCTCGGCGGCTGCGAGTTGCGCGGCGAGCCGGGGCCAGTCCGGGTCGCGGTCGGCCCGGTGCAGCTCGACGCAGTGCAGGCAGGGCCCGGCGGGTGGGCGGACCAACGGCCCGATCACCGGTACGCCCTCGCGGAGTGTGACCAGCAGGTGCGGCTGCCGGCGCTGGGCGAGACCGGCGGCGAGCAGCGCCGGAGGCCGGTCCATGCCGAGCTGGATCACCAGGTCGATCCGCCCGGCGCGGCTCGGGCTGGTGCCGGTGCCCGGTGCGGCGCGGTTGACCGCGGCCCGTACCGCTGGGGCCAGCGGGCGACCCAGTTCGGTGGCGGGGATGCCCGTGCCGATCAGGTCGACGGGGCGCACCGGGCCGGTGAGCTGGGGAATCACCTGCCCCACGCCGGCCTGGGCCAATGCCACCGTCAGCGGCCCGCCGAGCGCCCCGGCGCCGGTGAGCAGGACGCGGGCCGCCCGTCGTTGACGAATGACCTGCGCGGGGGTGCCGGGCAGTCGGGCCGCGGCCAGGGCCAGCGCGCCGGCCTCCGCCGCGAGCCGGGCGCGGACCGGGCCGGTCAGGTCGCGGGGGAGCAGGCTGTGCGCGGGCACCAACAGACCGGCGACCCGCAGGGTGTCGAGCAGGGTACGCGCGTCGTCGACGCTGACCTGGGCGGACGCTGCCTGGGTCAGCACGGTCCGCTCGCTGCGGGTGCCGTCGAGCAGGTCGAGCACGTGGGCGGCGCGGGGGTTGGCCAACTCCAGTAGGGCGGCCGGCCCAGGGCCGACGCCGAGTTGGAGGGTGTGCCGGTCCCGCCAGAGCCGGTTCAGGCCGGGCAGCAGGGTGGGGCGGGGCAGTACGGTACGGCTCATGGTCACGAATCGTGACCGTATCTTCGCGTCCAGTCGATCGTTGTCCACAGGCGGTCAGGCCGCTGTCCAGCGCTATCCACAGGATTTGACGGGTTTTCCACAGCCCCTCGCGCCTGTTGTCAGTCACCCGACAGGGCTACCGCCGCGGTGGCAGGCACTCCCGATCCGGCAACGGGGGTGGGGTGGCCACCCGGCCACCCCACCCCCGTTCACCCGTTCGGGTCAGACCTTGGCCTTGCCCAGGATGCGGTTCACTGTTGTACCGCATACCGGACACTTGCCCTTGGCCATGTTCATTCCGGTCTTCGAGACCTCGACATGCCCCTCGAAGTCCCGCTTCTCCTTGCACTTCACGCAGTAACCGTTGTAGGTCGTCTGGGCCTGGTCGGCCACGGTGCCCTCCTCGTCTCGTCCGCCGGTCAATGCCGTTCCGGCGGGGTGCCCGGCGGCGGGCCACACGGGGCGCCGGCGCTGGGTCTCAATCCGCGGCCACCTTCGTGACCGCTGGTTCGCGGACCCTACCCAGGTCTGGGCAGTTCCATGTCAGCTGTGCATCGACACTGTGAGCAAGTCGACGTCGAGAGTGTGCATGGCGAAATAGGTCGGATAAGTCAGTTTGGCGGGGACACGCCGACCAAACCCTCTCAGCCACCCGTGCGAGTGCCCCCGCAGCGGCATCCGGGGCGGTGATCACCTACGGTGGAGACGTGCCGCGCACCGGCGCCATTTCCGTTCACCAAGGGTGACGAGATGGCGCGATGGCGCTGCGGTCAAGAAATTTTCGGGACGCCTGGCGACCAATCACCATTTTCTGGGCGCGTGTCGTGCGGTTGACTCTTGCGGACCCCTGGTCAGTGGGCATTAGCTTTCCTTCGTGACACGTAGTCGAGGCTGCGCGGGCCAGTGATGGCGGGGGCGCGGAAGCCGGTCGTCGAGGTGCGGCGCAGTCAGCGTCGACGACGCACGGTGTCCGCGTACCGTGACGGTGAGCGAGTGGTCGTCCTCATCCCCGACCAGTTCTCCCGTGCCGAGGAGAGCGAGTGGGTCGACCGGATGCTCGCCCGGCTCGCCGCCCGGGAGGGGCGCCTCGCCCGGTCCGACGACGAGCTGCTGGCCCGTGCCAATCGGCTCATCGATCTCTACCTCGCCGGGTACGCCACGAAGGCGGTGCCGGCCAGCGTCCGATGGGTCACCAACCAGAACGGCCGGTGGGGCTCCTGCACGCCGGCGGACCGCAGCATCCGAATCTCGCACCGCGTCCAGGAGATGCCCGAATGGGTGATCGACTACGTGTTGCTGCACGAGCTGGCGCACCTCATCGTGCCCAGCCACAACGCCCGGTTCTGGGCATTGGTCGGCCGCTATCCCAAGGCGGAACGCGCCCGCGGCTACCTCGAAGGGGTCGCCGCCGCCTCCTCCTGCGCACCGCTTCCCACCTGATCCACACCTCCGACGCGCCTGATCGGCCTGGGTCCACTCGCCTTCCTGACTGCCGTGCTATCCGGGCTGCCGAGACACCGCGACTTCAGTGAAGCCGGGTTGATCATGCCGTCGAGCGACGCCGGGGCGGGCCGGGTGGGGTGGCTGTGTGGGGCGGGGCGCTAGGGTCGGGGAATGGCGCGACGGGTGGTGGTGGCGTTGCTCGGGCCGGTGCACTGGTCGCCGCCCGGCGTCGACCTGGCGCAGTGGCGAGCGGCGCTCGCAGAAGATGTCATCGACCTGTTCGCCACGCTCAACGAGGTGGAGGTCGCGGTCGCGGTGACCCCGGCCGACCGGGCCCTGGCCGATGCGCTGGTGTGGCCCGGTACGGCGGTGTACGAGGTGGCCGAGCCGACGCCGAACGCCGTGTTCGCCGCGCTCGAGGGGTACGACCAAGCCGCAGTGCTGGTCAGTGACGTGCCTGACCTGCCCGCCCTGACCGTCGGCAAGCTGCTCCGCCCACTCACCAGTCGGCCGGTCGCGGTGGCCCCGGTCGAGGGCGGCGGCCCGGGTCTGCTCGGGGTCGCGGTACGACTGCCCGCGCCGGACTGGCTGCCGACGCTGGAGCTGGACACGGCGACGCCTGCTGAGGCGCGCGCCAACGCCCCGCGCCCGGGTGACGTGGCGGTCACCACTGGTTGGCGACGACTGCGCGGCCCGGCTGACCTGGCCACGCTGGACCCGGCCTTCGAGGGTTGGGAAGCGACCCGCGCCCTGCTCTCCGGCTCGGGCCGACCCGGCTGAGCCGTCGGCCTGCCTGCCGACAAGACCCGAGCCGCTGCTGGCGGGCTCCGCTGCCCGGCGAGGTCCGCTGACCTGCCCGAGTTGCCGAACGCGCCGCGGGTGCCCGCTGTCGATCTGCGGGCACCCGCGGCGCAGGCCGTCGATGTGCGGGCGTCAGGACCTGGTGTCGCCCTCGCCGTCGGTCTCGTCGGACGGACCGGTCTGCCCCGACGGACCGGACTGACCGGGCTGGCCCGGCTGATCCGACTGGCCGGGGGCCTTCTCCTCCACCCCGCCGGGGGCGGTGAAGTCGAAGCTGTCCAGCTCGCTGAGGTCCATGTCGTTCATCGCGAAGGCGACCGGGTCGGCGAAGTCGTCGTCCGACGGGAGCAGGTCCGGGTGGCCCCAGACGGCGTCGCGGCCCTCGATGCCACGGTGCTGGGTGAGCGCGGCCCAGAGAGCCGCGGCCTCGCGCAGTCGGCGGGGGCGCAGTTCCAGACCGACCAGCGCGGCGAAGGTCTGCTCGGCGGGGCCGCCGGCGGCCCGGCGACGGCGGAACGCCTCGCCCAGCCGGACGACGTTGGGCAGCCGGTCGCTGGCGGCGCTGTCGACGACGTGGCACACCCAGCCCTCGACCAGGGCAAGTGCGGTCTCCAGGCGGGCCAGTGAGGCCTTCTGCGCTGGGGTGTCCTCCGGGGTGAAGATGCCCTCCAGGGCGATCGCCTGCATCGACTCGGGGTCGGTCGGGTCGACCCGGCCCATCGCCTCCTCGATCGCCTCCCGGTTGACGCGGATGCCCGAGGCGTACATCTCGACCGCGCTGAGCACATGCCCACGCAGCCACGGGACGTGCTGGAACAGCCGCTGGTGGGCGGCCTCGCGCAGCGCCACGTAGAGGCGGACCTCGTCCTCGGGCAGCTCCAGGCCCTCGCCGTACGCCCGGATGTTGGCCGGGATCAGCGCGGCCGTGCCGGCCGGGCCGAGCGGCAGCCCGATGTCGCCGGCGGAGAGCACCTCCGCGGCGAGCGAACCGAGGGCCTGGCCCAGCTGACCGCCGAAGAGCGCGCCACCGAGGGAGGCCACCATCGACTGCATCGGGCCGAGCTGGGCGCGCGCCTCAGGTGGCACCAGGTCGCCCATGGCACCGACCATCCGGCTGGCGACCGGGTCGCACAGCTTGCGCCACACGTCCAGCGTCTTGAAGATCCACTCGTTGCGGTTCCACGCAACGGGGTTCTGGATGCCGGAGGGCCATGCCGAGGCGGGCTCCAACCACAGGTCGGCGAGGCGCAGCGCCTCTTCGACCGCGTTGCGCTCGTACATCGACACCGCCGGGTCACCGGCGGCCGCGAGCTGACTGGCTGCTACCTGCCGGGCCAGGTCCCAGTTGACCGGCCCGCTGCCCGGCGCGGAGAGCAGGTGCTGCAACTGCGACATGAACTGCTGCATCTGCGCGGGATCGTTGGGGTCTGGTGGCTGCCCACCCGGGAGCGCGAAACCGAACGGAATATCAGGCACGACATCTACGGTACGCGGACCGCGCCCCAGGTAGCCGCCGCTGGCGTTGCGCTGAGGGCGAAGTCGCGCGGCGCATCCGGCGGGTGACCCGCAGCCGGTCGGTACGCTCTGCGGCATGAGACGTCGTGGCCTGACGGTCCTGCTCGGTGCCCTGTTCACCGCCCTGCTGAGCATCGGGGTGCTCCGGGTGCCGATTCCGTACGTGGTGCTGGGCCCGGGGCCGACGGTCAACACCCTCGGTACGTCCGACGGTAAGGAGGTCATCCAGGTCTCCGGTCGGGAGACCTCGACCTCGGCCGGCCAGTTGCGGCTGACCACGGTGGGGGTGCAACCCACCGTACGGTTGCGGGGGGCGATCGCGGGCTGGTTCTCCGACGACGAGGCGGTGGTGCCGCGTGAGCTGGTCTACCCGCCGGGGGAGTCGACGGAGCAGGTCGAGCAGCGCAACGCCGAGGACTTCAAGGCGTCGCAGACCAGCGCGGAGACCGCCGCGCTGCGGGAGCTGGGCTTTCCGGTGCAGGTGGTGATCAAGACGGTGGCCGGGGACGGCCCGGCGGCCGGGGCGCTGAAGGCCGGCGATGTGATCACCTCGGTCGACGGCCAGCCGGTGCCGGTGGCCGCGAAGGTCACCGAGCTGGTCCGGGCCAAGCCGGCGGGCACGGCGTTGACCATCGGCTACACCCGTGACGGCGTGCCGGCCACCGCGACGGTGACCAGTCAGGAGCAGGACGGCCGACCGCGGATCGGTGTCGAGATCGATCAGCAGCAGCCACACCCGTTCACGCTCGGCATCGACCTGGGGGACATCGGTGGGCCGAGCGCCGGCCTGATGTTCGCCCTGGGGATCGTGGACAAGTTGACCCCGGCCGACCTCACCGGCGGCCAGATCATCGCCGGTACCGGCACCATCGACGACGAGGGCACCGTCGGCCCGATCGGCGGGATCGCCCAGAAGCTGGTCGGCGCCAAGCACGCCGGGGCGAAGGTCTTCCTGGTGCCTGCGGACAACTGCGCCGAGGCGGTCCGCAATCCGCAGCCCGATCTGCCGCTGTTGCGGGTGGGCTCGTTGGACGAGGCGATGACCGCTCTGGAGACGTTGCGCGCGGGTGGTCAGCCGACGCGTTGCTGACCGGTGTGACCGTGCCCCGACACGCTCAGGAACACCCCGTACTCTGGGTGCCTGGTCGGAGCCGATCATATCGAGCGTGCGGAGCCAACAGTGGTCATGCGTAGCAGCAGCCCCCTCCCGAGGATGAGCCGGCGCGGGCGCGTCACCATCGCGGTCCTGGTCGGGGTGTTCGTGCTCTTCACCCTGCTCGGCTGGGGTGTACAGGCGTGGACCGACTGGCTCTGGTTCGACGAGGTCCGCTACACCCAGGTCTTCACCGGCGTCCTGCTCACCCGCCTGGTGCTCTTCCTCGCCATCGGCCTCGGCATGGCGGTGATCGTCGGTGGCAACCTGTGGCTGGCCTACCGGTTGCGCCCGCGACTGCGTCCGCACTCGGTGGAGCAGGCGACCCTGGAGCGCTACCGGATGGTGCTCAGCCCGCGTCTCGGCACCTGGATCTCGCTGACCGCCGCGGTGGTCGGGCTCTTCGCCGGTCTCTCCGCGCAGAACCGGTGGAACCAGTGGCTGCTCTTCCGCAACGGCGGTGACTTCGGCATCAAGGACCCGGAGTTCGGGATCGACATCGGCTTCTACGTCTTCCAACTGCCGTTCTGGCGTTACCTGCTCGGGGTCGCCTTCACCGCGGTGGTGCTGGCCGTGATCGGCGCGCTGGCGGTGCACTACCTCTTCGGCGGGGTCCGCCTGCAGGGCGTCGGTGACCGGATGAGCAACGCGGCCCGCGCGCACCTGAGCACCCTGGTCGCGGTCTTCGTGGTGTTGAAGGCGATCGCGTACGTGTTGGACCGGCGGGCCATGCTGCTGGAGTACAACGAGGGCGCCAAGTTGTACGGCGCCGGCTACGCCGACGTCAACGCGTTGCTGCCGGCGAAGGAGATCCTCGCCTACATCTCGATCGTGGTGGCGATCGCGATCCTCGTGTTCTCCAACGCCTGGATGCGGAACCTGGTCTGGCCGGGGATCTCGCTGGCGCTGCTCGGCGTCTCCGCGGTGGCCATCGGCGGCATCTACCCCTGGGCCGTGCAGACCTTCGAGGTCAAGCCGAGCGCCAAGGACAAGGAAGCGCCGTACATCCAGCGCAGCATCGACGCGACGCGGGCGGCGTTCGGGTTGGCGACCACCGAGACGACCCCGTACGCGGCGAACAACCTCACCCCACCGGGGAACCTGGCCACCGACACCTCGGTGGTGTCGAACGTGCGGCTGCTCGACCCGCAGCTGGTCAGCGAGACGTACACCCAGCTCCAGCAGGTGCGTGGCTTCTACGACTTCGGTCCGAAGCTGGACATCGACCGGTACGGGGTGAACGGCAAGGTCTCCGACTACGTGGTCGGCGTCCGGGAGATCAACTACGGCGAGCTGACCGACCAGCAGAACACCTGGATCAACCGGCACACCGTCTACACCCACGGGTACGGGCTGGTGGCCGCCCCGGCCAACCAGGTGGTCTGCGGCGGGCAGCCGTTCTTCGTCTCCGGCTTCCTCGGCGAGAAGACCCAGGAGGCGTGCTCCTCGCAGACCGAGCAGATCCCGGCCAAGCAGCCGCGCATCTACTACGGCGAGCGGATGGCGGACGACGACTACGCCATCGTCGGGCAGTCCGACCCGAACAAGAAGGCCGAGTTCGACAGGCCGGTCGGTGAGGGCGGCGGCGAGTCCTACACCTACACCGGTGAGGGCGGTGTGGAGATCGGCTCCTTCACCCGGCGCCTGCTGTACGCCATCAAGGAGCAGGAGTCGAACTTCCTGCTCTCCGAGGCGGTCAACAAGGACTCCAAGCTGCTCTACGTGCGCAACCCGCGCGACCGGGTGGAGAAGGTCGCGCCGTTCCTCACCCTGGACGGCGACCCGTACCCGGCGGTGGTCGACGGTCGGGTGCAGTGGATCGTGGACGGGTACACGACGGCGGCCTCCTACCCGTACGCGGAGAAGGTCAACCTTCAGACCGAGACCACCGACGAGTTGACCAACCGGGGCACCTTCCAGCTGGCCCGGGAGGACGTCAACTACATGCGCAACTCGGTGAAGGCCACCGTCGACGCGTACGACGGCACCGTGAAGCTCTACGAGTACGACGACACCGACCCGGTGCTCAAGGCGTGGAACAAGGCGTTCGGCGGTGACCTGGTGCTGCCGAAGGCGGAGATCCCGGTCGAGCTGACCGAGCACCTGCGCTACCCGGCGGACATGTTCAAGGTGCAGCGCAACCTGCTCACCAAGTTCCACGTGACGAACCCGGGCGACTTCTACTCGGCGCAGGACTTCTGGCAGGTGCCCAACGTGCCGGACGCCCCGGACAGCGGCCAGAAGCAGCCTCCGTACTACCTCTTCACCCAGTTCCCCGGGCAGGAGAGCCCCCGGTTCCAGCTCACCTCGGCGGTCACCCCGAACGGCCGGCAGAACCTCGCCGCGCTGATCTCCGGGTCGTACGTCGAGGGGAAGCCCCGGCTGGAGGTGCTGGAGTTGCCGGATCAGACCCGGATCTCCGGCCCGGTGCAGGTGCACCAGCAGATGACCAACAACGCGAACATCCGTCAGCAGCTCAACCTGCTCTCCAGCAACCAGGCGCAGGTGCAGTACGGCAACCTGCTCTCGTTGCCGTTCGCCGACGGGATGCTCTACGTCGAGCCGGTCTACGTGAAGAGCAACCAGCAGGACGCGTACCCGCTGTTGCAGAAGGTGCTGCTCTCGTACGGTGACGGCGGCTCCTTCGTGGCGCTCGCCGACAACATCAACGACGGCATCAAGCAGTTGGTCGAGCAGGGCAAGAAGGCCGGGCAGGGCACGTCGCCGCCGCCGACGACCGGGGGCAACCCGACGACTCCGACGCCGACTCCGACGCCTTCGGGGACGGCGGCGCCAACGCCGACCCCGAGCGCCGGCACGCCGCCGCCGACCGGTGACCTGGCTGCCGCCGCGGACCGTGTGCAGACCGCGATCACCGAGGTCCGGGCCGCGCAGACGTCGGGCGACTTCGAGCGGTACGGGCGTGCGCTGAAGGCCCTCGACGAGGCGCTCACCGCGTTCCAGCAGGCGCAGCAGGCCGCTGGTGTGCCGGGCGCCAGCCCGAGCGCCGGAGGCTGACCCGCCCGCCACCGCCGGAAGTACGTCTCGGAGCCCTCGTCGTTCGGACCGCACCGGTCCGAACGGCGGGGGCTCCGCCGCGTCCGGGCTGTGCCCTCGCTGTCACCTCGCTGACAGGCGCAGCTGGGCCGCAACCTGCGGCACCGGTCCGCCGTCCTCAATTGCAACGGGGTGGATGAGGGGGAGCAATTGTGAGGGACGGGCAAAGCTTCGATGACTTCTACCGCAGTACGACGCGGCGGATGATGCGGTACGGCTATGCGGTCGTGGGCGACTACAACGAGGCGCAGGACCTGGTGCAGGAGGCGTACGCCCGGGCCTGGCGGCAGTGGGGGAGGTTGTCGGCGCATCCGGCGCCGGAGGCGTGGCTGCGGCTGGTGGTGTCCCGGTTGGCGACCGACCGCTGGCGGCGGCTGCGTGGTCTGCGGGGCGCGTTGCGGTTGGCCGGGCCTCCGCCGTCGGTGTCTCCGCCCAGCGAGGACAGCGTGCTGCTGGTCCAGGCCCTGCGTCAGGTGCCGGCGACCCACCGGCGGGCGTTGGCGCTGCACTACCTGTTCGACATGCCGGTCGAGGAGATCGCCGATGAGATCGGCGTACCCGTTGGCACGGTGAAGTCGTGGCTTTCCCGCGGGCGGGCCCGACTCGCCGCGTTGCTGCCCGATCTGGCTGTCGTGGAATTGGAGGCCACCGATGTCGCGTGAACTGTCCGAGCTGTACAGGTCCCTCGCCGCCGACGCTGACGCTCGCGATCTGGGCCTTCCCGACGTGCTCCGGCACCAGGCGGACCGTCGGGCCCGGTTCCGTGCGGCCGGGAGCACCCTCGCCGTGGGGCTGGTGGTGGTGGGCGTGGCGATCGGCGCCCAGGTGGTCACCCCGCCGCCGGCGTCCGTACCCGCGCCGGCCGGCACGCCGACGGTGTCGGCGTCGCCGTCTCCGAGCGCGACCGGCGGTTCGCCATCGCCGTCCGTCCCGCCGACCACGCCCGGCCGCTCTCCGGGTACGGCCTCTCCGGATGCCACCGGCACGCAGCCCTCCAGGACGCCGACCAGCATCCCTGATCGGGCGTTCTTCGCCCTGGCGCCGACCAACCAGGTGGGCATCGCGCCGGAGTTCCGGGACCTGGCCGCGCTGCCGGGCCTGTGCGGCGCGGACATCCCGAGCGAGGCGGTCGTGCAGCGCCGCACTCGGCTCCTGATCTACAAGCTGCCGCAGACCCCCAAGGGGTACGTCCCGGACGGCACCTACACGCACTCCGTCACGATCTATCGGGCCGGGCGCGCCGACGACGTGCTGAAGGAGTTGCGGCAGGCGGTGCGGGACTGCCCCGTGCAGAAGCTGCCGGGCGACGACACGCCGGGGGAGAGCAGGCAGCGGTTGATTCCCGACAGCGGGTTCGGGGACGAGTCGGTGCTGTTCGAGATGCGCCGCGCGGGTCAGGACGTCAACGGCGACCCGGCCGGTGGGGAGGTCGTTCGGCTGGTCCGGGCGATCCGGGTCGGCGACGTGGTGACCATCCTCTGGGAGCAGGGCTGGGAGGGCACGTCCAGCCAGCGGGCGCAGGTCGACGCGGACAGCCGCCGCGCGGTCGCCGCCATCCGGAGGTGGCTTGGCTGACCGGGACGTGCCGGACCGCGGTCCGGTGGATTCGGATGTCGTTTTGCGGGGCCCGGGGGTGGTGCGCTACGGTTAGCGAGCCGACGCGGGGTGGAGCAGCTCGGTAGCTCGCTGGGCTCATAACCCAGAGGTCGCAGGTTCAAATCCTGTCCCCGCTACAAGTTCGAAGCCCGTCTCCGGGTCACCGGAGGCGGGCTTTCGACTTTCTGGCGTGGTGGGCCCCAGGGGTTGGTGACCCCCGCTGATCATCGCCGGAACGGATGAGTTAGTCTTAACCAGTCGACGCGGGGTGGAGCAGCTCGGTAGCTCGCTGGGCTCATAACCCAGAGGTCGCAGGTTCAAATCCTGTCCCCGCTACCACTGAAAGTGATACAAGTCCGGCCCCCACACTGTGGGGGCCGGACTTGTTTGGTGCCGCCGCGCCATGAGGGTCCCGTAGGGGCCGGCACCTCGTCGGCGCCGGCCCCCGGCGGTTTCTACCGCAGGCCGAAGGCCCGGGTGACGGTCTGGGTGACGCCGCCACCGTTGCGCTGCTTGGCGGTGACCCGGATCGACACGAAGTCGGCCCGGTGCGGCGCGTTCAGCGACGCCTGCCAGGTGCCCTTCTTCTCCCGCAGGTCCTGCCGTTGCCAGCTCACTCCGTCGTCGTAGGAGATCTCCAGCCGGAGCGACGACACGGCGTCCCGAGCCGCGGTGCTGCCCACCACCACTGGCGTGATCGAGAAGTCGGTTCGGCGCTTCGTCCGACCCGCGAAGTCCACGTCCGTTCCGTAATCCAGTTGGACCAGCGGGATGGCCTGCACCTCGGTGCTGCCGCCGGAGACGAAGCTCCACTCGGTGTGCGTGGCGGTCGAGTAGGGGCTGAACTCGGGCTTGCCAGTGGTCTCGACGACCAGTCGGTACGGCAGCTTCTCCGGCGACAGGTCACCCGCGCCGACCTCCGGCCAGCCGTCGAACTGGGTCAGCTGCTTGTCGCCCTGGTAGAACGTGGCGATCTGCGACATGCTGGCCCCGCCACTGTGGGCGGCGCCCGCGTCGCCGAACCCCTGGATGTAGGCGCTCATGGCGGTCTCACCACGGAACGGGATCTCGGTGCTGAGCAGCCGTGGCCGGGTGATGGGCCCGAACCAGCGGTCCTTCTGGACGCTGCCCGGCCGGTACGCGATGGCCTCCGTGTTGGACCGCGCCCAGTCGGCGACGTCGGCGTACTGCATCCACTTGATGCCGCCGCCCGCGGAGACCCAGTCGGTACGCGGCCCCGGCGCGACCGGCTCGAACGGGAAGGGCCGTGCCGCCGCGTACTCGTACGGCGGGAAGTCCATCCGGGTCTCGCTGGACTGCTTCCCCGGAGGCGGGGAGAAGGTGAGATCGATCCGGGCGAGGTTGCGCGGATCGGTCTTGGCGGACGGGTCCTTCGGCACCCCGCCACTGTGGTAGTCCACCAGGTCGTACAGGTACTTCGCCCTGGGGTGGGCGACCACGGCCAGTCGTACCGGGTCGCGGCCCGCGGCGGTGATCTTCTGGATCAATGCCTCGCCCTCGTCCATGGTCACCGAGGCCACCGGGACCGGTCCGGTCGTCACGGCGTCGGGGTTGCCGTACCAGTCGCTCCTGCGGCCCGCCCGGTCGTTGACCACGACGAGCATCGCCGCACCGGCGGTGTGCGCCGCCGCTGCCTGGTCCGTGGGGGTCACCGAGTCGTTGGCGCGGACGACCACGGCCCTGCCGCTGGCGGAGACGCCGGCGTAGTCGGCGGTGCCGCCGACGCCCGCGAAGACGGCGTCCAGGCGAGAGCTGCCGTCGGGCAGCGGCGGGGAACCGGGCTGCGCGAGCGGGTCGCTGAGGTGCCGGCCGTGGTAGCTGATCGCCAGCGGCGTCTGCTCGGCGCGGATCCGGGTGGTGAAGACGAAGCTGCCCTTGCGCACCTTGTCCCTGGTCGGCAGGGCCCACAGGCTGTCGTAGGCGGCACCCGGCCAGAACGTCTCGCGCAGCGCGCTCCAGTCGGCGGGTGTCGGTTCGCTCGAGGTGAAGGAGCGGTAGACGTCGATTCTGCTGTTGACGACGGCGGTCGGCTGGGGTGTCGCCACCTTCACCTGGCGGGCCTGCGCGGCGTCGAGTTCCACGACCCGGTTGGTGGTCAGGTCGACCTCGGGAGCGGTCAGCATCGCGAGCCCGAGGGAGCGGGGCCCGTGCAGACCCTCCACGTCCGCAGCCGTGACGACGGTGTAGGAGCCGGGCGCCAGGCGGGCGGTGAGCTTTCCGTCCGGCACCCACATGAAGGCGGAGCCGGTCTCGGCGTTGACGACCTCGACCTCGCCGCTCATGGGCCGGCCGGCGCGGTCCTTCAGGTGGATGGTGAGGTCGTACTTCTTGGACTCGACGGCGATCCCGACGGCCGTGTGCACCTCGCCGGCGGCGAAGCGGGCCGTGACCTGAGCGGAGTACCTGCCGGCGGGAAGGCCGGCCGGGGCCACCACGACGTCGACCGTCGCGCTGCCCCGGGCGGGCACCGTGACGCGGTCGGCGGTTGCCGTGAACGTCTGCGCGGGGGCGGTGCCGTGGTCGACGGAGAGCTCCAACGCGATCGGGCTGTCCGTGGTGTTGGTGTAGGTGATCGTCCGCTTGATCGGCTGTGGTGTGCTGCCCGGCGACCACCTGACGACTCCGGCGTCCACCGACCCGGACGCGACGACCTGGTCCTGGTGGTAGGCGGCGGCGACGTTCAACCGACCGCTGCCGGCCTGGTAGGCGTCGTAGTCGGGCGTGCGGACGCTGGTGCTCATCAGGGCGTCCTTGATCTGCCGCGCGCTCCAGGTCGGGTGCTTCTGCACCAGCAGGGCGGCCGCCCCGGCGACGTGTGGCGCCGCCATCGAGGTGCCACTGTCGGCGTAGTAGTAGCCCTCACCCCAGGAGATGTGCTGCGAGCGTGCCGCCAGCACGTCCACCCCGGGAGCGGTCATGTCCGGCTTGAGGGCCTCGTCGTTCACGCGGGGTCCGACACTGGAGAATTCCGCCAGGTGGTCGGAGGTGTCCACCGCGCCGATGGTCAGCGCGGCGTCCGCGGTGCCCGGGGCACCGAGGGTGTACGGGTCTGGTCCGCTGTTGCCGGCGGCCACGACGAAGAGCGCACCCGTCTCGGCGGTCAGTTGGTTGACGGCCTGGCTCAGTGGGTCGTCCTGGGTGTGCCACGCGCTCACGCCGAGGCTCATGTTGATCACTTTGGCGTGCTCGGCCCGCGCCGCCCACTCCATGCCCGCGATGATCCCCGAGATGGAACCGCTGCCGTACTCGTCGAGGACCTTGCCGATCACCAGGTCGGCGTCGGGGGCCACGCCCCGTTCCTTGCCGCCGGAGGCGGCGCCCGTCCCGGCGACGGTGGAGGCGGTGTGGGTGCCGTGCCCGTTCCGGTCGATCACGTCCTGGCCGGGGATGAAGCTCCGGGAGGCCACCACCTGGTCGGCGAGATCCGGGTGGGTGGTGTCCACTCCGCTGTCCAGGACGGCGACCCGGACACCGCTGCCCGTGCCACCCGCGGCCCACGCCGCGGGCGCGCCGATCTGGGCGGTGGTGTCGGCCAGGGTGGCCTTCGCCTTGCCGTCGAGCCACACCTTGTCGACGCCGGCCGCGAAGGAGGGTGCCGGGGCGGCAGCGCTGCGGCCGGTCGGCGACTGTCCATCGGTGAGGGCCGACCAGAAGTCCGCGGCCTGCGATCGGCGGGTGCGGATCGCCTCGCCACGGACAGAGGGAAGCTCCAGCGTGGTCTGCGCGCCCGGCAGCGTGGTGCCGGTCCTGAGCTTCGCCGCACCCGTCGTGCGGGTGACGATCAGGGGGAGTTCGGCGGTCCGGGCGTCGTCGTAGCCCTGGGCGATGAGCTGGGTGACGTCGAACAGTTGCTTGTCGAGTCGACCGGTGGCGAGGTACGGCAACGCCTCGTCCGGGTACACGTAGGTGTCCCGGCCCTCGGTGGAGACGCGTACGGAGCCGGTGGCGCCCGGGGCGCGCTTGACATCCACCGATCCGGTTGCGCCGTGGACGCCCGGGGTCACCGTCACCCGGTCGCCGGTGATCAGCGTGACCGTGACGGGTGCGCGGTCCGCGTTGCCGCTCGGAGCGGGTCTCGTCGGCGGCGGTGGGGGCGGTGGGGCGCCGTGCGCCGCTGTGGGGGTGAGGAGAGCGGCGACGAGGGTGACGCCGACCGCTGCCGCCGCAGATCTTCGGGTGCGAGAGATCCGCGCACTGTCTACAGAGTTGAGCATGAGGCGAATCCGATCACCTCGAGAGATTCATGTAAAGATCATCATCTTTGCCGGGACGTTGCGAGCACGTTGCGCCCCGACCGGGGCGTCCGGACCATCCGGTCCCGTGATTCGGCGTGGACCGACGTGCCGAGGTTGCGCCCTTCGGCGAGGATGGGCACATGTCTTCATTCGGTAAGTGGTGGGGCCGCCTGAGCGCGGTCTTCGGTGCGGTCGTACTGGCGGTCTTCGTGCCGGTCGCGGCCTGGGCGTCCACGGGCACCGGCGAACTCGTGGTGGAGGCCGCCCGGCGGCGAGGGCGCAGTGGCTTCGGGGTGCTCCCGCTGCTCTGCTGCCTGGTGGTGGTCGCGATCGTCGTGTTCCTGGTGTTGCGTCTGATGCGCAACCGCCGGGGTGGCCCGCCGCGCTGACCGGGCCCGAGGCGGCGACGGGTCACCGGCGGCCGGCTCCCGGCCGGCCGCCGGTGCTCACACCGCCAGGGCCGCGATGGCCTGCGACAGGAAGCGCGCGGTGGCCTCGCGGGTGCCGTCGCGCTTGACGCGGATCCGCTCGGCGGCGGTGACCAGCAGGGTGCGCACCTTGGCGTGCCCCCTGGGCGGCGGCGCTGGCGCAGGCCCGAGCAGGTCGGCGATGCTGGCGCCGAACTCGGCGGCACGTCGCTGCGCCGGGTCGGTGATGCTGCCCTCGGCGTAGCGGCGGACCTGGGCACTGGCGTTCAGCCCACGCTCGTGGCCGAGAACGGCGCCGACCTCGCCATTGGTGGTCAGAAAGTTGATCACGTCGGCGACCGCGTCCGGGTGGCGGGTGCCCCGGAACGCCGCCCAGTACATCGACGCTCGTGCCCACTGAGCCCCCGGCGGGCCGGGAATGCCGACGATGCCCAACTCGGACTCGGTGAGCCGTTGCAGCTCCGGTAGCTGGTGCGACCAGGCGAAGGACGCCGCCGTCACCCCGTTCACCACCAGTTGCCGGGCCGGCTCGCCGCTGTCGGCCTGCTCGACCAGGGCCGCGCTCGGCGTGGCTCGGCCCCGGCGGGCCCGCTGCCACAACTCGAACCACGCGATCAGCTCGTCCGCACCGAAGCCGAGCTGGTTGCCCCGGTAGAACTCGCCGCCCTGCGACCGCAGCCAGAGCCAGAGCGCCCGGTAGTCGCCCGACCCGTCCATGGTGCCGGCCACCCGGCGGTCGCTGGCCTCGGTGACCTGCGTGGCCCAGGAGATGTAGTCGGCCCAGGTCATCCCCGCACGCGGCTCCGGCATCTCCAGCTCCCGCAGCAGGTCCCGGTTGAACACGACGACGGCGTGGGTCTGCCCGGCGGCCACCGCCATCGTCCGCCCCTCCACCGTGCCGTAGCGGATCAGACCCTCCGGCAGGCCCCGAAGATCCAGGTGGTGGTCGGTGAGGTCGAGGAGGACCTGACGTTGGGTGTACTCGGTCAGCATGGCGTCGTCGATCTGGATCAGGTCCGGTACGTTCCCGCCGCCCGCCTGGGTGGCCAGCCGGTCGTAGTAGCCGTCGGCGCCCTGCCAGGTGACCCGGAAGGTGACCCGGGGGTTGCGATCCGAGTAGAGCCGCAGCGCCTTCTCGGTGAGCTCGGCCCGTTTGGTGCCACCCCACCAGAAGACCGACAGCTCGACGGGCCCGTCCTGGGTCGAGGTGGCGGCGCCGTCGGTGCACCCCGCCAGCCCGCCGGACGCGAGCAGAGGTGCGCCGAGCAGCGCGCCGAGCAGTCGGCGCCGGCCCGGGTCGGCACCGAGGCGGTCGAGCGGGGGTCGAACAACGGGCACGGGGCTCTCCTGGACCTACAAGGTGGCGGTCCGACCATTCACGCAGGCAGCGCACGAGGGTGTCAACGTCCGTCCGGTCACCCTCGGCCGGGTGGTCGAATCAGGCCCTTCCAATGTCGCGTGGTGTACTAGGGCGCGTGGAACTTCTGCACTCGGGCAAGGTCCGGGACGTCTACGCCGACGGCGACGACCTGATCCTGGTGGCCTCGGATCGCATCTCGATCTACGACGTGGCGCTGCCGACGCCGATCCCGGACAAGGGTCGCCTGCTCACCGCGCTCTCGCTCTGGTGGTTCGAGCAGCTCGCCGACCTCGTGCCGAACCACGTCATCTCGGCCACCGACGTGCCCGCCGAGTTCGCCGGGCGGGCCATCCGCTGCCAGCGGCTGGACATGGTCCCGGTCGAATGCGTCGCCCGCGGTTACCTGACCGGCGGGGGTCTGCGGGAGTACGAGCAGACCGGCGCGGTCTCCGGCGTACCACTGCCGCGAGGGCTGGGCGAGGCGTCGATCCTGCCCGAGCCGATTTTCACGCCGTCGAGCAAGGCGCCGATGGGCGAGCACGACGAGCCGATCACGTACGACGACGTGGTGGACAAGGTGGGCGAGGCCACCGCCGAGCGGCTGCGGCAGATCACCCTCGACATCTACCGGCGCGGTGCCGAGCTGGCCGCCGACCGGGGCATCCTGATCGCCGACACGAAGCTCGAGCTGGGTTGGGCACCGGACGGCACCCTGGTCCTCGCCGACGAACTGCTCACCTCCGACTCGTCGCGGTTCTGGCCGGCCGAGTCGTACCAGCCGGGCCGGGTGCAGTTCTCCTACGACAAGCAGTACGTGCGGGACTGGGCCACCGGCAGCGGCTGGAACAAGCAGGCCCCCGCCCCGGACGTGCCGGCCGAGGTGGTCGAGGCGACCCGGGCTCGCTACATCGACGTCTACGAGAAGCTCACCGGCAACCGCTGGGAGTGACCGCCGCAGCGGCGGTCACTCCACCCAGTCGAGGGTGCGCTGCACGGCCTTGCGCCACTGGCGCAGCTCCTCCTCGCGCAGCTGCGGGGTCATGGCCGGCTCCCACTGCGCGTCGGAGCGCCACTGCGTCCGCAGGGTGGCCAGGTCCGGCCAGAAGCCGACCGCCAGACCGGCCGCGTACGCGGCGCCTAGGCAGGTGGTCTCGGTGATCCGGGAACGGACCACCGGCACGTCGAGCACATCGGCGAGGAACTGCATGAGCAGGCCGTTCGCGGTCATTCCGCCATCCACCCGGAGACGGCGCAGCGCCACATCCGAGTCGGCGTTCATCGCGTCGACCACCTCGCGGGTCTGCCACCCCGACGCCTCCAGCACCGCCCGCGCCAGGTGGCCCCTGGTGATGTAACCGGTCAGGCCGGCGATCACCCCGCGGGCGTCGCTGCGCCAGTGCGGGGCGAACAGTCCCGAGAAAGCCGGCACCACGTAGCAGCCGCCGTTGTCGTCCACGGTGCGGGCCAACTCCTCCACCTCGGCGGCGGTGGAGATCAGCCCGAGGTTGTCCCGCAGCCACTGCACCAGCGAGCCGGTGACCGCGATGGCGCCTTCGAGGGCGTACGCCGGTGGTTGGTCCTTGATCCGGTAGGCGACGGTGGTGAGCAGGCCGTGCGTCGACGGGACCGGGCTGGCGCCGGTGTTGAGCAGCAGGAAACTGCCGGTGCCGTAGGTGCACTTCGCCTCACCCGGCTGGAAGCAGGTCTGCCCGAACAGGGCGGCCTGCTGGTCGCCGAGCGCACTCGCCACCGGCACCCCGGAGAGCACCCCGCCGGCCGTGCCGTACACCTCGGCGGAGCAGCGGATCTCCGGCAGCATCGCCGCCGGAACCCCCATCGCGTCCAGCAGCTCCGGGGCCCAGTCCAGGGTCGTGAGGTCCATCAGCATGGTTCGGCTGGCGTTGGTCACATCGGTGACGTGCTCGCCGGTCAGCTTCCAGATCAGCCAGCTGTCCATGGTCCCGAAGAGCACCTCACCGCGCTCGGCGCGCTCGCGCAGGCCGTCGACCTCGTCGAGCAGCCAGCGCAGCTTCGGCCCGGCGAAGTAGGTGGCCAGCGGCAGGCCCGTGCGGGCCCGGAACCGCTCCTCGCCGTACGTCGACGCAAGCTCGCGAAGCAGCGGCCCGGTCCGGGTGTCCTGCCAGACGATGGCGTTGGCCACCGGGCGGCCGGTGACCCGGTCCCACACCACTGTGGTTTCCCGCTGGTTGGTGATGCCGACGGCGGCCAGCCCGGACGCGTCGGTGCCGGCGGCCCGCAGCGCCTCGGCGACCACCTGCTCGACGTTGTCCCAGATCTCCTCGGCGTCGTGCTCCACCCACCCCGGTCGAGGGAAGATCTGCCGGTGCTCGCGCTGGGCCACGGCGACGATGTCCCCGGCCCGGTCGAAGACGATGCACCGCGAGGAGGTGGTGCCCTGGTCGATGGCGGCGACGTACTGGGGGGTCACCGCAGCACCGTACCCGGACGGCGGCGCGGCGCGACAGGCGTCACGGCGGGTTCCGGCCCGCCGCCGTCGGCGGCCGTCGGCTTCCCCTACGATGTGCGAACGTGCGCGACATCGCAGTTTTCAGTGGAACCGCCCATCCCGACCTGGCTGCCGAGATCTGCGCCCACCTGGGGGTGCCGCTGCACCCGGTGCGGGTCTCCCGGTTCGCGAACGACTGTCTGGAAGTCCAGTTGCAGGCCAACTGCCGGGAGCGGGACGTCTTCCTGATCCAGCCGTTGGTGCCGCCGGTGCAGGAGCACCTGGTCGAGCTGCTGTTGATGATCGACGCCGCCCGGGGCGCCTCCGCCGGTCGGATCACCGTGGTGCTGCCGCACTACGCGTACGCCCGGTCGGACAAGAAGGACGCGCCACGGATCTCGATCGGCGCGCGGCTCGTCGCTGACCTGCTCACCTCGGCCGGGGCGGACCGGGTGCTCGCGATGACCCTGCACTCGCCGCAGGTGCACGGCTTCTTCAGCGTCCCGGTGGATCACCTGCACGCGCTGCGGGAACTGGCCACCCACTTCCGGCGCTACGACCTCAGCAACACCGTGGTGGTCTCGCCCGACCTGGGCAACGCCAAGGAGGCCGCGGCCTTCGCCCGGCTGCTCGGCACGCCGGTCGCGGCCGGGGCGAAGCAGCGGTTCAGCGACGACCTGGTCAAGATCAGCGCGGTGATCGGCGACGTGACCGACCGGGATGTCATCGTGCTGGACGACGAGATCGCCAAGGGCAGCACCGTGGTCGAGCTGATGGAGCATCTGCGCGGCCTGAAGGTCCGGTCGATCCGGCTCGCCTGCACGCACGGCCTCTTCTCCGGCGACGCGTTGCAGCGGCTCAGCGACCAGGACGGCGTCCTGGAGATCGTCTGCACCAACACGGTGCCCATCCCGGACGCCAAGCGGGTCCCCAAGTTGCAGGTCCTGTCGGTGGCCCCCGCCCTGGCCGAGGCGACGCGCCGGATCCACAACGGAGAATCGGTCTCCGCCCTCTTCGCCTGATCGGCGGGTAGGGGGGTCAGCGCGGGGTGCGGTTGTGGTTGGTGAGGCCGGTGGTGATGCGGACGACGGTGCCGGCGGTGCCGGTGACGACCTCCATCGCGTCGGTCAGCTCGCGGGCCAGCCAGAGGCCCCAGCCGCCGGCCGTGTCCGGGGCGGGCCGGCTGCGGTCGCCCAGCCGCTGCGGGCTGATCCCGTGCCCGTGATCGGCGACCTCGCAGACCAGCACACCCGACTCGTGCCAGAGTCGCAGCCAGCCGCGCCCGCCGCCGTGCCGCACCGCGTTGGTGATCAATTCGTTGATCGCGAGCACGAAGTCGTCCAGCCGTTGGCCGCTGAGACCCGAGGCATGCGCGCAGGAGGTGACCGAGTGTCGAATCTCGGTCACCTGGGCCTGGTCAAAGGCTTCGGCGATCAGGAGGGCAGGTTCGATGGGCACAACCGTACGCGGTGCGTGCGGATCTGCGTTCGTCATGGGCCCGTCCCGGCGGCGCATCTCGGTATTTCGCGGCTTTTCCACCGTACGTCAGGGTTTCCCGAACCGCACTCGCTGCTCGCCGTGCGCCGGCCCGGTTGTGGCATCCTGACCGCCATGCCGTCGCCGCCGGGTGGGTTCGAGGTGCCGCTGTGGCGTGCGCTCACCGTGTTCAGGCTGGCCTCCCTGGCGTACGTCTGCGCGCTCGCGGTGCGCGACGCCGACCGGTACGCCCACCCGTACGCCGTCGGCGCCCTGATCCTGCTGATGATCGTCTGGACCGGCGCGACCGCGATCGGGTACGCCCGACCGGCCTGGCGGCGCTGGCCGCTGCTGCTGGCCGACCTCGGGGTGGTCGTGGCCATCGTGCTGGCCACCCCGTGGGTGGTCGGCCGGACGGCGCTCACCCACGGCGTACCCACCCTGGGGGTCGCCTGGATGGCCGGCCCGGTGCTGGCCTGGGCCGTCTCCGGCGGCCGGCGGCGGGGCACTGTCGCCGCGCTGCTTGTCGCCGGCGCTGACCTGGCCACCCGCGAGCGGATCGGCCAGTCCTCGTTCACCGGGGTGATCCTGATGCTGCTCGCCGGAGTGGTGGTCGGGCACGTCGCCCGGTTAGCGGCGAGCGCCGAGGAGCGGATGCAGCGCGCGGTGGAGCTGGAGGCGGCCACCCGGGAGCGGGAGCGGCTGGCCCGAGACATCCACGACTCGGTGCTCCAGGTGCTGGCGCTGGTGCAGCGGCGCGGCGCCGACCTGCCCGGAGAGGCCGGCGAGCTGGCCCGGCTGGCCGGCGAGCAGGAGGTTGCCCTGCGGGCGTTGATCGCCGGCACCGGCCCGGCCGCCGCGAGCCTCCCCGACGGCGGCGAGGCGGTGGACCTGCGGACCCTGCTCGGCCGGTACGCCTCGGCGGCCGTGGCGCTCTCCGCCCCGGCCACCCCGGTGCCGCTGCCCCGACGGGTGGCCGGAGAGTTGGCCGCCGCGACCGGCGCGGCCCTGGACAACGTGGGGCGGCACGCCGGTGGGCGGGCCTGGGTGCTGATCGAGGACGAGGGGGCGACGGTGACCGTGTCGATCCGCGACGAGGGGCCGGGTATCCCGGACGGTCGGCTGGACGAGGCAGCCGCCCAGGGTCGGCTCGGCGTGACCCAGTCGATCCGGGGCCGGGTGACCGACGTGGGCGGCACGGTTCGCATCGTGTCCGCCCCCGAGGCGGGCACCGAGATCGAGCTGAGCGTGCCGAGGTCACCGCGGTGAACCCGATCCGGGTGATGGTGGTCGACGACCATCCGATGTGGCGGGAGGGCGTGGCCCGCGACCTGACCGAGGCCGGTTTCCTGGTGGTGGCGACCAGCGGCGAGGGACGACAGGCCGTCCGGGTGGCCGCCGCCGCCCGGCCCGACGTCGTCGTCCTCGACCTGCAACTACCCGACATCTCCGGCGTCGAGGTGATCCTGGGGCTGCGCGCGGCACTACCCGCCGTACGGGTGCTGATGCTCAGCGCCAGCGGCGAACAGCAGAGCGTGCTGGACGCGGTCAAGGCCGGGGCCACCGGTTACCTGGTGAAGTCGACAGCGCCCGCCGAGTTCCTGGAGGCGGTGCACCGCACGGCGGCCGGCGACGCGGTCTTCACCCCCGGCCTGGCGGGGCTGGTGCTCGGCGAGTACCGCCGGCTGGCCGCCGGACCGGGGCGGGGGACCGGCCCGGCCGGCGCTGCCGAACCCCCGACGCCCCAGCTCACCGAACGGGAGACGGAGGTGCTGCGGCTGGTGGCGAAGGGGATGTCGTACAAGCAGATCGCCCAGCGGCTCGGCCTGTCGCACCGCACGGTGCAGAACCACGTGCAGAACACCCTGGGCAAGCTGCAACTGCACAACCGGGTCGAGCTGACCCGGTACGCCATCGAACGCGGTCTGGACGACTGAGCACGTCAGACCGAGCGAGGCGGTTCCGTCTCGTGGATGGCCAGCTCCTCGGCGGTCGCTCCGCCCCCGGCCGATCCGGCGTCGTATGCCACCGAGTCGGTCTCCTGGTCGGTGTGCGACCCCTCGTCCGGTTCCACCAGCCGGCCCACCGTGGCGTCGGCCACCGTGCCGAGCTGACCGTGGTCGTAGAGGGAGACCGGTGAGTTCGGGTCCGAGGTCGGCCCGGGATCCATCACGTCGGCGTCCAACTGAGCCTCCGCTGCGGCTTCCAGGTTGTCCGCCTCGAAGGCGATCTTCGGGTCGATGGTGCCGGCCAGCGGGTCGTCCGCCGGGCGCTCGTAGACCTCGCGGTCGAGCTTGTAGTCCAACGACTCACCGTCAAGCTGCTCCTCGGCGGTCGTGCCGAACCGGTCCACCGCCACCGGCGTCCGATCGCCGGGCAGTTGGGCCGGGTCCGGGCCGTCCGCCTCGCGCCCGGTGAGGACGTCGTCGTTGGCGGTCGAGTCGTCATCGGCGGTGTCGGGCAGACCTTGCGCCTCGGTGTCGGACACGGGGGTCGGGTACTCGTTGTCGCGCATGTCTGATCACTACCCGCTGCCCTGCCGCCGTAACCGGGCGGCCTCCGACGGTACGTCGCCGAACCGGGCGCCGATGGCGAAAGCCCCGTCAGGCGGCCTCGTCGTCGGGGTGCAGCACACACCAGACGACCTTGCCGTCCGGTACGGCGCTGCTGCCCCAGCGACGGGTCACCGTGTCGATCAGCAGCAGGCCCCGGCCGCCGGCACGGTTCGGCGGGGAGATCCCGGCGAAGGTCGGCTGACGCGGGGAGTGGTCGCGAACCGCCAGGTGCAGGGTGGCCTCCTGAGGCGCCAGCCGAACCGTCATCGGGGTCCGGGCGTGCGCCACCACGTTGTTGACCATCTCGGTGATCGCGATGCACGCCGGGTCGGTGAGCGTCGGCATCCCCCAGCGCTCGCAAGCGGTGGTGACCAACTCGCGCGCCTGCCGGGCAGCTCCCACCGCGGGAGCCAGGTCGGCGGTGAGCACCGCCGCCAGTGGTGTCGCCGCCACAGCGGCCAGCGCCCCGTCGAGCGTCGGCCAGGCCGGCACCCCGGCGAGCGCCGCGTCCGGATGGGCGGGCGCTTCGACCGCCGGGTCACACAGCAGCAGGTCCGCGGCGGGCCAGTCGGCGACCTCCCGACGTACGTCGGCGAAGACGCCGCGCCCGGCCGGGTCGACGACCCGCAGGCCGGTCACGTCGGCCACCACCGGGCCGGGTCGGGCCAGCAGACGGGCGAGCAGCGCGCCGCGTACCGCCTCGGCACCAGCGGCATCGAGCACACCGGTCAGCCGGACCACCGCTGACGACTCGTCGATTTCCACGAGACAGCTCGACATGATCGCCCCATTGTGCGCGCCGGTGACGGTCAGCGCATTCGGGCGCTCGACATCGGCCATCATCGGTCCGACCGGGAGCGGCGGTTGATGGCCGCCAGGGTGCCGACAGCGGTGCCGGCGGCGGCCAGACCGAACGCGGCGGTCATCCGCACCAACTGTCGCCGCCGACCGTGCCAGCCACCGTCCTGGCGCGCCAGGGCATCGGCGTGGAACACGTTGCCGCTGCTGTCCACCCGGGCGCCCGGGCCGAACTGGGTGCGGTGGACGTACCAGCCGAGGGTGCGCTCGACCAGCGCGGGCGCCAGCCGCCACTGAAGGCCGATCAGCCGGGCCGCGCCGCCGGCGTACGCCTCGCGGCGGGGCCGGCGCAGCAGCCGGACGATGGTCTCGGCGACCACCTCCGGCGGGTAGATCGGAGGAGGCGCCATCAGCTCCCGGCCGCTGTGGTTGCCGGTGTGCCGGAAGAACGGGGTGTCGATCGTGGCCGGCAGCACGGTGCAGACGGAGATGTGACCGCGACCGGTGACCCGCAGCTCCTGGCGGACGGTGTCGGCGAGCCCGCGGATGCCGTGTTTGGAGGCGTTGTACGCCGACTGGTACGGCATGGCCACCTCGGCAAGCACCGAGGCGTTGTTGACCAGCACACCACCACCGGCGGCGCCCAGATAGGGCAGTGCCGCCTTGATGCCGTGCACCGCCCCGAGCAGGTTGACCTCCAGCACCCGGCGGAACTCGGCGACCGGGATCTCGTCGAACAGCCCCACGGCGCTCACCGCGGCGTTGTTCACCCAGGCGTCGATCCGGCCGAACTCGGCCGCTGCCTGCTCGGCCAGCCTGCGCACCGACTCCAGGTCGGTGACGTCGGTCGGTACGACCAACGCCCGGCCGCCCAACTCCCGGCAGCGCTGCGCGACCTGTAGCAGGGCCGGCTCGCTGCGGGCGGCCAGCACGACGGCGGCACCCCGGCGGGCCAATGCGTATGCGGTCGCCGTGCCGATCCCGCTGGACGCGCCGGTGATCACCACGGTCGAATCGTCGAGACTGCGGGTCAGCGGCATTCCTGAGCGGTACCCCCGGCCGGGCCTGGTCACACCGGCGACTGCTTGTCGATCATCGTCGACCGTGCTGTCGGCGTCGCGTGTGCTTGCCGTGGCGCAAGTGTCGGTGGCACTCGCGCGGACTCTTCCTGATCTGCCAGGTTTCGGCTCAGCGTCGCGGGGTTAATGGGACGCTCTGACCGGGAGGACCACCGCCGAGGAAAGATCGCAGGGAGGTGACCCATGCGCGTCGGCCTCGTCTGCGCGCACGCCAGTTCCTACCGCCACGCCGACGGCCCGCCGGTCGGCACCCGACAGCACACCGCGAGGGTCGCTGCCGAACTGGCCGAGCGAGGCCATGACGTCCGGCTCTACGTACGCCGGGACGACCCGACGCTGCCGGCGACGATGAACGTCGACGGCTACCAGGTGCACCAGGTGCCCGCCGGGCCGCCCACCCCGCTACCCACCGTCGAGCTGATCCCGTACGTGACGGAGGTCGGCCGCTGGCTGGCCGACGAGTGGTCGGGGTCCTGGCGGCCCGAGGTGGTGCACGGGCACTACTGGGTCGGCGGCCTGGCCGCCGCGCACGCCGTTCGGGAGACCGACATTCCGGTGGTGCAGACGTTCCACTCGCTCGGCATCGAGCAGCTGCGTCACCTGGGCGGCCACTACGACGGTCCGGGCCAGCGGATCACGCTGGAGCGTGCATTGACCAGGGCGGTCGACATCGCCGTGGCCCAGTCCAACGACGAGGTCGACGAGCTGACCCGGATGGGTCTGCAACGCAGCTCGGTCGCGTTGGTGCCGGCCGGCGTCGACATCGACCTGTTCCATCCCGACGGCGAGGCAGCACCGCGCGAACAGCGGCCCCGCATCCTCTCGGTGGGCTCGCTGGCCGCCGGGCACGGCCAGGAGGACCTGATCCGGGCGATGCGGCTGGTCGGTGACGCCGAGCTGGTGATCGCCGGTGGGCCGCCGGCCGACCAGTTGGCCAACCACGCCGAGGCGCGACGGCTGCGCGAGCTGGCCGAACAGCTCGGCGTCGTCGACCAGGTACGGCTCGTCGGGGCGGTGCCGCACGACCAGATGGCCACCTGGTACCGGTCGGCGGACGTGGTCGCCTGCACGCCGCACTACTCCTCGGCCGGGCGGGTCTCGCTGGAGGCGATGGCCTGCGGGGTGCCGGTGATCGGCTACGCGATGGGCGGCCTGGCGGACGCCGTCGTCGACGAGGTCACCGGCCGCCTGGTGCCCCCCGGTGACGTGCGGGCACTCGGGGTGTCGCTGCGCCGTCTGCTCGCCGACAACGCCGGTCGGTTCGCGTACGGGCACGCCGCGGTGGACCGGGTGCGCAGCAGCTACACCTGGGAGCGGACCGCCGGTGCGTTGGAGCGCCTCTACGAGCGGGTGGTGAGCCGCCGCAAGCCGGTCGAGGCCTGAATCGGCGGTGCGCTATCACATCTTTGCCCTGGTGCGGTGCCGGACGGTCAGCCCGGCCGGCCGGCACCGACCATGGCGGGGTCCCGACGGCGTGCCACCGAGCGGTGCTGCTGCGGTTCGGCGTACCGGGTCAGGCCGATCACCGCGGCCAGGGTCACCAGGAAGCCGACCGCGGCCAGCCACTCGCGCCCCGGCCAGATCTTGTCGTTGAGCAGCAGCAGGCCGACGATCGCGGCCGGCACCGCGCCGGCGGCGTCCATCGCGGCGACCGCGGCGGTCGTCGAGCCGCGCTGCATGGCCAGACCGAGCAGCAGCTGACCCACGATCGAGTGGGCGATCAGCAGGTAGAACAGCGGGTCGGCGAGGAACGCCTCGGCGGACGGCGCGGATGCCAGTGGCCGGGCGGCGACCGCCGCCGAGCTGAACGCCAGCCCGGCCAGTGAGCCGAGGGCCACCGAACCCGGCGCCCCGTGCAGCCGGACGGCGAAGAAACCGAGCACAGCGATCAGGCCCAGCGCCACCAGCAGGGCGATCGAGCCGGCGGTGCCGAGCTGCTTCGACGGCGCCGGCCGGGCGGACAGCACCAGGGCGGTGATCCCCGCGAAGAGCAGCGCCAGCAGCACCACCTCCGCCGCCGGCAGCCGCCACTTCAGCACCAGCACCCCGAGGATGGCGGTCACCCCGAGCCCGGCGGCCACGCTGGCCTGCACGAGGAACAGCGGCAGGTCCCGCCGGGCCAGGAAGGCGAGCACGAAACCGCCGATCTGACAGCCGAGGCCGATCAGGTACGTCCGGTGCCCGGCGAGGCGTAGCAGCAGACCCGGATCGAAGGTGTGGTGGACAGTGGTGCGCGCCGCCGCCACCGACTGGAGCAGGTTGGCGAAGCCGTACGCGACGATCATCGCCGCGAGAAAGCACCAACCGGAGGAGACCACCTGGCGAGGATAGAGGTTGCCGGGGGTCAGCGCTCGGCTGGTCGATCGAGGCGGGCGAGGATGTCGGCGTGCAGCACACCGTTGGTGGCCACCACGCTGCTGTCGGTGCCCGGACCGCCGGCGGGGGCCGGTTGTCCGGCCAGATCCGTGACCGTGCCACCCGCTTCCGTGACGATCGGCACCAGCGCCGCCACGTCCCACAGTGACAACTCCGGCTCGGCCATCACGTCCAGTGCCCCCTCGGCCAACAGCATGTAGCCGTAGAAGTCGCCGTACGCCCGGCTGCGCCAGCTGTCCCGCATCAGGTCGAGCACGGCGTCGAGCCGCCCGGCCTCCTCCCACCCGTCCAGCGACGAGTAGCAGAAGCTCGCGTCCGCGATGCTCCGCACCGCGGAGACGCCGATCCGCTCGCCGGCGGCGGGGCCCGGCCCGGCGTACGCGCCCGCACCCGCGCTGGCCCACCAGCGTCGTCCGAGCGCCGGCGCGGACACCACGCCGACCGCCGGCAGGTCGCCGTCGTAGAGCGCGATCAGGGTGGCCCAGATCGGCACGCCACGGACGAAGTTCTTGGTGCCGTCGATCGGATCGATGATCCACCGGCGGCCGTTCGGACTGGCGGACGACTGCGCGCCGTACTCCTCACCGAGCAGCCCATCGGCCGGTCGGTGCTCGGCCAGCAGGGCACGGATCTCCCGCTCCACGGCGGTGTCCGCGTCGGAGACCGGAGTCAGGTCGGGCTTCGCCTCGACGCGCAGGTCGAGCGCGCGGAACCGGGCCGTGGCGATGGCGTCGGCCCGGTCGGCGAGCAGATGGGCGAGGGCGAGGTCGTCGGCGTACCCGGTCATGCCGGCAACCTAGCCCACACCCGTCGGGTCACTCGTCGGGGCCGCGCCGGTCGCCCTCGCCGGGGCCGCGCTGGTCGCTGTCGCCGCGCGAGTCACCCTCGCCGGCTCGGGAGGCGAGCAACCGACGGTACGAGGCCAGTCGGCGCGGGTCGGCCTTACCGGCGGCCACCCAGGCGTCCAGCCCGCACTCGGCCTCGTCGGCCGTGTGGGGGCAGTTCGGTGGGCAGTCGACGGTGCCCTCGACCAGGTCCGGAAAGCCGTGCAGCAGGCTGTCGGCCGAGACGTGCGCCAACCCGAAGCTGCGGATCCCGGGGGTGTCGATGATCCAGCCCGGGTCGGTGTCGATCCCGGGCACCGGTGGCAGCCGCAGCGCCACCGCGCTGGTCGAGGTGTGCCGGCCCCGGCCGATCGCGCTGACCACGCCGACCGCGCGCAGCGCGTCCGGAACGAGGCGGTTGACCAGCGTCGACTTGCCCACCCCGGAGTGCCCGACCAGCACCGACACCTTGCCGCTCAGCAGCGCACGAAGCGCGTCGAGGTCGGAGTCGGGGCGGTTGAGCACGTAGGGCAGCTCCAGCTCGGTGTAGTAGCCGAGCACCTCCTCCGGCCCGGCCAGGTCGGCCTTCGTGAGGCAGAGCAGCGGCTCGACGTCCGCGTCGTACGCGGCCACCAGGCAGCGGTCGATGAACCCGGTGCGCGGCGGTGGGTCGGCCAACGCGCTGACGATCACCAACTGGTCCGCGTTGGCCACCACGACGCGTTCCAGCCGACCCTCGGCGGTGGTCTCGTCGTCGTCGGCGGTGCGGCGCAGCACCGAGCGGCGTTCGGCGATCCGGACGATGCGGGCGAGAGCGCCCTCCGCGCCGGATGTGTCACCGACCAGGCTGACCCGGTCACCGACCACCACCGACTTGCGGCCCAACTCGCGGGCCCGCATGGCGGTGACCGTGGGCAGCTCGGCACCGACCACGCCGCGTTCGGCCCCGGAGAGCACGCAGGTGTAGCGCCCCCGGTCGACGGCGATGACGAACCCGTCGACCGCGTCGGCGTGCTGCGGGCGGGTGCGCGTACGCGGGCGCGACGACTTCCCGGGCCGGACCCGCACGTCGTCCTCGTCGTACTCCCGCCGTTTGGTCGCCAGGACCTGTCCTCTTCTCGCGTCAGCTCTTGCCGGTCACCATCGCTGACCATAGTGCCGGGAACTCGGGCATGGTCTTGGAGGTACACCCCACGTCGTCCACCTCGATGCCGGGAACGGCCAGCCCGGCCACCGCGGCGGCGTGCGCCATCCGGTGGTCGTGGTAGGTGCGGAAGACGCCGCCGCGCAGCGGTCGGGGCCGGATCTCCAACCCGTCCGGTGTTTCGGTGATGTCCGCGCCGAGCCCGCCGAACTCGCGCGCGAGCGCGGCGAGCCGGTCGGTCTCGTGCCCACGGATGTGCCCGACGCCGGTGAACACCGACGGCGAGTCGGCCAGCATGGCCAGCGCGGTCAGCACGAGGGTCAGCTCGCCGACGTCGGACAGGTCGGCGGTCAGGCCGTGCACCACGCCGGTGCCACGGACGGTCAGCCCGTTGGTGGAGAGGGTGACCTCACCGCCCATCCGCTGTAGCAGCGAGCGGAGTTTCTCGACCGGCTGCGCGCTGCTGTGCGGCCAACCCTGAAGGGTCACCTCGCCGCCGGTGACCAGGGCGGCGGCGAAGAACGGCACGGCACCGGAGAGGTCCGGCTCGATGTCCCAGCCGCGCCCGGTGAGCGGACCGGGCTCGACGGCCCAGACGTCGGGAGTGCTGTCGTCGACCGCCGCGCCGGCGGCCCGCAGCATCTGCACAGTCATCCGAAGGTGCGGCGCGGAGGGCACCGGCGGGCCGACGTGGCGGACCACGACGCCCCGGTCGAAGCGCGGGGCGGCCAGCAACAACCCGGAGACGAGCTGGCTGGAGGCGGACGCGTCGATCACGACCTCGCCGCCGGTGATCCGGCCGGTGCCGAGCACCGTCAGCGGCAGGCTGCCGGTGCCGGTGACGTCGATCCGCACACCCAGCGAGCGCAGCGCGCCGACCAGCGGGCCGAGTGGCCGGGTGCGCACGTACGGGTCACCGTCGAAGGTGACCTGCCCGTCGGCCAGGCCCGCCACCGGTGGCACGAACCGCATCACGGTGCCGGCCAGCCCGACGTCGACGTGGGCGGGGCCGGCCAGCGGGTGCGGTCGGACCAGCCAGCGCTCGTCGTCGCTGATCGAGACGTGCGCGCCCATCGCCCGCAGGCCGGCGGCCATCAACTCGGTGTCACGGGCGCGCAGTGGCCGGGCCAGCGTCGACGGGCCGGCGGCCAGCGCGCTGAGCACCAGGGCCCGGGCGGTCATCGATTTGGAACCGGGCAGGCGCAGCGTCGCCGCCACCGGGTCGGATGCGGTCGGTGCGGTCCACGGCTGCGGCGGCCGGGTCGCGGTCAGGTTGCCCACGGTTACATTCTGCCGTGTCGGTGGGCCGGCGGCGCCGCCCGGCGTTCGTACTCCCGGTTGGCGGGACAGCCGACCGGGCCTCCGACGCGTTAGCGTGTGCCCCATGTGCGGCAGGTACGCGACGACCCGGAGCTCCGGCGAGCTGAGCGCGCTGTTCGAGTCGTCCGACGACTCCGACGGCCTGGTCCGCGCGGACCACAACGTCGCGCCGACCGACCCGGTGCCGCTGGTCCGGGTCAGCCCGGAGGGGCACCGCAGCCTCTGCGTCGGCCGCTGGGGCCTGCTGCCGCACTGGTCCCGGTCCGCCTCGGGAGCCGCCCGGATGATCAACGCGCGGGCGGAGACGGTGGCCACCAGCCGGGCGTACGCCGGCTCCTTCTCCCGTCGCCGTTGCCTGGTCCCGGCCGACGGCTGGTACGAGTGGGTCCGGTTGCCCGACGGCGGGCGACAGGCGTACTTCATGACCCCCCGGGACGGCTCGGTGCTCGCGCTGGCCGGCATCTGGTCGATCTGGGAGTCCGACGCGGAGACCCGGCTCACCTTCAGCGTGCTGACCACCGCGGCGCTCGGCGACCTGGCCGAGGTGCACGACCGGATGCCGGTGCTGCTGCCCGCTGAGCGGTGGTCGTCGTGGCTCGCACCGACCGACGAGCCGGAGCGGCTGCTCACTCCGGCGTCGACGGAGCAGTTGGCGGGGTTGGAGATCCGCCCGGTGGGTGCGGCGGTGGGAGACGTTCGTAACGACGGGCCACAGCTGACCGCGCGGGTGGCGGTGGCGCCGACGGTGTCACCGCAGGAGCTGACCCTGTTCTGACGCCGCCGCGCATCGTCGGACGCCGATTTGCCAGGGTTCCGCGCGATTCGTCTCCTGGCTGTTCAGTCATGTTCCCGGCAGACCCTTGTCCCGGTGTTGCGAAGTGCGATAGAACACAGCGCCGGTAGTGGCTGTCGGTCCGCACGGGGCGGACGACGTCCACAGCTTTTGCCGGTCCCACGGGGGAGGTGGGTGGATGACACGGGCACGTATGCCGCGCCCGCACGAGGTGGCAGCGGCGCGGCGAGATCCGCGACTGCTGCGGGCCGTGCGAGAACGGCGACAGGACGACGCTTGGCGCACCAGAGGAACCTGCCAGAGCGTCGATCCGGAGACATTCTTTCCGGCACCGAACGAGCCGGCGGACGCCGCCGTCGCGCTGTGTCGCAGTTGTGACGTGCAGGGGTCCTGCCTGGCCTGGGCCCTCGACGTCGGTGACTGCCACGGCGTGTGGGGCGGCACCACGCCGCGGGAACGACGGGCGATGCTGGTCGCCTGGCGCGGCGAGGTCGAACCCGATCCGGACGCCATCGACGACGCCGGCCCGCCGGTGCGCGATCGTCTGCTCGCCCTGGTCCCGCTGAGCTGATCGACGCCCCGGTTCGCACCCGACGCCCGTCCGGCGGCGCAGAATAGGCCGGTGCCAGCCAGCAACGAGATCGACACCCCGCGCGGTCCGGCGTGGATCGACACCGACCTGCCGGTCCGCCCGGCCACCGCACTGCTCGTCCTCGGGCACGGCGCGGGCGGCAGCGTCGACGCGCCCGACCTGCTCGCGGTCCGGGACGCGTCGGTGGCGGCCGGGCTGGCGGTGGTCCGGGTGACGCAGCCGTACCGGGTCGCCGGTCGACGTGCGCCGGCACCGGCAGGTCACCTCGACGAGGCCTGGACGACGGTGCTCGCCGAGCTGCGTGACAGGCACGCCGACGTGCCGACGGTGGTGGTCGGTGGGCGTTCCAGCGGCGCACGGGTGGCCTGTCGGACGGCCCGTGCGGTGGGCGCGGTGGGCGTGGTCGCGTTGGCCTTTCCACTGCACCCGCCCGGCCGGCCGGAACGCTCGCGCGCCGCTGAACTGGGCACCGGCCTGCCGACGCTGGTCGTCAACGGCGACCGGGATCCGTTCGGGATGCCGGAGCCGGGACCGACCGTGCAGGTGGTGAGCCGTCCCGGGGAGACGCACGACCTGCGCCGGGATCCGGCCGGCACCGCCGCCGCCGTTCGCGACTGGCTGTGCGCCCAGGGCTGGGCGGCCAACTGACCCGTCGCGGCCGGCGCGCCGGGGCGACCGTTTCCGGCGCGGGCACGGGTCGTTGCATCCGATGGTGCCGCCGGCCCGAGCAGGGCCGGTGACACCAGTCCTCCCAGGCCCTTCCTGGTCCCAGCGCCGGCCGCCGTCGGGGCCGGGACCAGGAACGGGGAGGGCCGGCCGGAATGCCCCAGTGGTCATCTCGCGTTACTACCCCCGGACGACTTTTCTGTGAGGGGGTGACCGGTGCCAACCGAGACACGAAGCCTGGAACGGGACGAGCGGGACGCCCGGCAGCTGAAGCGGCTGCTGGATGGCCCGGAGTGGCCCGCGACGGCGGGACCGGGCGGTGTGGGTGCGGTGAGCACGGGCACACCGGCCGGAAGTGAATCTGCGGGCAGGTCCGTGCGCGTATCCTCGGCGGGAAAGCATCCGACGCGAGGGGATGTGCGGTTGACCACCGAGAAGACGGACGAGCGCAGGGCCCGATTCGAGCGGGACGCGATGCCATTCGTCGATCAGCTCTACGCTGCTGGGCTGCGGATGACACGCAACCCGGCGGATGCCGAGGACCTGGTCCAGGAGACGTACCTGAAGGCGTACGCGGCCTTCCACCAGTTTGAGCAGGGCACGAACCTCAAGGCCTGGCTCTACCGGATCCTGACCAACACCTACATCAACTCCTACCGCAAGCGGCAGCGCCAGCCGATCCAGGCGCCCACCGAGGAGATCACCGACTGGCAGCTCGCCGAAGCGGAGTCGCACACCTCGAGCGGGTTGCGCTCGGCCGAGACGGAGGCACTGGACCGGCTGCCGGACAGTGACGTCAAGGAGGCCCTCCAGCAGTTGCCGGAGGAGTTCCGCCTGGCCGTCTACCTCACCGATGTCGAGGGCTTCTCCTACAAGGAGGTCGCGGACATCATGGGCACGCCGATCGGCACCGTGATGTCGCGTCTGCACCGGGGCCGTCGTAATCTGCGCAAGCTGCTCGAGCGTTACGCGGGGGAGCGGGGCTTCAGTGCGGCCCGCTCGGCGAAGGGCTCGACCGCCGCTGCCGGCCGGGAGGTGTGACGTGAGCTGTGGGGAGCCGCACGAGACGGACTGCCGCGAAGTGCTCGCGGAGGTGTATCTGTACCTGGATCTGGAGTGCGCCGACGAGCGCCGCTCGCTGATCCGGCACCACCTGGACGAGTGCGGGCCCTGCCTGCGCGAGTACGGGCTGGAGCAGGAGGTGCGGGCGTTGGTGGCGCGTTGCTGTGGCAACGAGACCGCGCCGGATCAGCTGCGTGAGCGGCTGCGGGTCAAGCTCACCGAGCTGGTGGTCTTCGAGACCAGCGACTCCCGTGAGTTGGCCGACTGATCCTCTGAGCTGGCCGACCGAGCGTCGGCACGAGCTGGCAAGACCGGTGGCCCGGGTCGATGTCGACCCGGGCCACCGGTGTACCCGGCCTCGGCCGGGTCGAGCTGAGCGGCGACGGGCAACCGGCCCGTCGACCCGTTCAGGAGTTGGGACGCTTGCCGTGGTTCGCGGCGCTCTTCTTACGAGCCTTCTTCTTCCGGGACTTCTTCGCCATGCTGACCTCCTCGTGATGGGTCGGATCCGTCCTGCGCACGACCTCGGCGCGGATGCGGCCACCGGCGGTCCGGCGTCGGGTCCGACCCGCTGATGGTAGTGCGGTCGACACCTGCGGCCTTCCTCAGGGCGGGCCTGTCATCCGGGCTGTGCCGCTGCCCGCCCATCGCCGGTCGACGCATGATTGGATACATCGGCAGGCACGTCGCGAAGAGGGAGGGCCTGGACATGGCCGAGGAGATCCGCGCCGAGATGGTGGCCAACGTCTGGAAGGTCGTCGCCACCGCGGGTGACACGGTTACCGAGGGTGACACCCTGGTGATCCTCGAGTCGATGAAGATGGAGATCCCGGTCGTCGCCGAGTCCGATGGTGTGCTCCAGCAGCTCGTCGTCAACGAGGGCGACGTCGTGCAGGACGGTGACCTGATCGCCGTGATCGCTTGACCGGGTTGCGGGTCCGTCCGGCCGAGTCGGCCGACTTCCCGGCGGTGGCCCGGCTGACGGTGGCCGCGTACGAGGCGGACGGCCAGCTCAAGGGCGAACACGGGTACGGAGAGGTGCTGGCCGACGTGTCGACCCGAGCTGCCAGCGGCGAGGTGCTGGTCGCGGTCGACGAGGTGACCGGGGCGGTGCTCGGGTCGGTCACGTTCGTGCTGCCGGGCAGCCCGTTCGCCGAGCTGGCCGGGCCGGGCGAGGCGGAGTTCCGGATGCTCGCTGTCGACCCGGGCGCTCAGGGGCGGGGCGTGGGTGCCGCACTGGTCGAGGCGTGTGTCGACCGGGCCACCGGGTTGGGTTGCACCGCGGTGGTGATCTGCGTACGGGCCGGGATGGCCGATCCGGCGCACCGCCTCTACTCGCGGCGCGGCTTCGTCCGTTCGCCGGAGAAGGACTGGTCCCCGCTGCCGGGTGTGGACCTGCTCGGCCTTCGGCTGGAGCTGACGCGCGGCTGAGCCGGCGACCGATCAGCCGCCCGGGCTGCCCGAGGTGGCCGGCGCCGCACTTCCGTCGGGCTCCGCGGCAGCGTCCGCGCCGATCGCGGCCAGCAGCTCGTCGGCCACCTCCAGCGCGAGCCGGCGACGCTCCTCGTTGGTGATGTCCGGTGCCCGTACGGCGAACCAACTGGTGTGTACGGCGAACAGCGACAGTGCGGCGCGCAGTTGGGCGGCGGGGGAGTCGTCGCCCCGGCAGAGCGCGTTGGCGAGCTGCATCATCCGGCCGCGCATCTGCTGGCCGGAGGCGAGGCTCTTGAGCACGGTCTGGTTCTGCTCGAAGAAGCGCATCACCGACGGCTGGTCGCCACCGAACATCGTGTCGGCGTAGCGGGAGATCAGCTCACGCCGGGTCGCCAGAGTGGCCGGCTGCGTCGCGGCCCAGGCGTTGAGGGCGTCCATCCCCTCCAGCCGGTCCTCGACGAAGCTGGCGACGATGTCGTCCTTGCTCTTGAAGTGGTAGTAGAGCGCGGCCTTGGTGACGTTGAGGCGCTCGGCGATTTCCCGGAGCGAGGTCTTCTCGTACCCCTGCTCGGTGAAGAGTTCGAGCGCGACGGCCTTGATCCGTTCCCGCGTTCCGCCGCCTGTGCTCTCGCTCACGCACGCCCTCCAAATGGCTTGACCGTTGCTTGTACCCAACTTACCGTGCGGCTAGTAAGGTGACTAGCCGGGCGGCAAGTAAGTACGGCAATTCTCGGGGGGAGCTTACCCATGACTCAGGCAACCCAGGCCGGCACGCGACCCAACAACATCCGGGTCGTGCTGTTCGGGCTGATGATCGCGATGATGCTCGCGATGCTCGACAATATGATCGTCAGCACCGCGTTACCGCGGATCGTCGGCGAGTTCGGCGGGCTCAACCACTTCACCTGGGTGGTTACCGCGTACGTCCTGGGCACCACCGTCTCCACCCCGATCTGGGGCAAGCTCGGTGACCTCTACGGCCGCAAGTCGGTCTTCCTGACCTCGGTCGTCGTCTTCCTGGTCGGCTCCGCCCTCTGTGGCATGGCCGGCTCCGGGATGCTCGGCGGTCCCGAGGACGGCATGGTCCAGCTCATCGCCTTCCGGGCCGTGCAGGGCCTCGGCGCCGGCGGCCTCATGGTCGGCGTGATGGCGATCATCGGTGACCTGGTCCCGCCCCGCGAGCGCGGGCGCTACCAGGGCATGATCGCCGGCATCATGGCCATCGCCATGGTCGCCGGTCCGCTGGCCGGTGGATTCATCACCGACCACCTCTCCTGGCGCTGGGCGTTCTACGTGAACCTGCCGCTGGGCGGAATCGCGCTGCTCGTGCTGATCACCACCATGCACCTGCCGAAGTACCGCACCGAGCACCGGATCGACTGGCTCGGCGCCGGGCTGCTCTCGGTCGGCATCACCGCGATCGTGCTCATCACCACCTGGGGCGGCAACGAGTACGACTGGACGTCACCGCAGATCCTCGGCCTGGCCGTGCTGGCCGTCGTCGCGTTGGTGGCGTTCGGGCTGGTGGAACGCCGGGTCCAGGAGCCGATCCTGCCGCTGGCGCTCTTCGCCAACCGTAACTTCGCGCTGATCTCGGTGATCGGCTTCCTTCTCGGCTTCGCGATGTTCGGCGCCATGAACTTCCTGCCGCTCTACCAGCAGACCGTGCAGGGGGCGTCCGCCACCAACAGCGGTCTTCTGCTGCTGCCGCTGATGTTCGGCATGCTGGTCGTCTCGCTGGTCATCGGCCGGGCGATCACCCGCAACGGCAGGTACCGGGCGTACCCGATCATCGGTGGTGTGGTGATGACCGCGGGCATGGCGCTGCTGTCCATGCTCGACACCGACACCAGCAAGCTGATGTCCTCGCTCTACATGATCGTGCTCGGCGTCGGCATGGGCTTCCTCATGCAGACGTCGATGCTGATCGCGCAGAACAGCGTGGAGCAGAAGGACCTCGGCGCGGCCAGTGGCGCGGCCACCTTCTTCCGGTCGATCGGCGGTTCGTTCGGCATCTCGCTGTTCGGCGCGATCTTCGCCAACCGGCTGGCCAGCTCCGAGGGCGGTCGGGCCTTCGGTGGTGGCGAGGCCGGCGCCGGGATGGACCTGGAGAAGCTCAAGGAACTGCCCGCCCAGGCGCGCGAGGCGGTGCTCGGTGGTCTCTCCGACGCCATCTCGCACGTCTTCCTCTGGGCGGTGCTGTTCACCATCGTGATCCCGGTGCTCGCCTGGTTCATCAAGGAGATCCCGCTGCGCACCGCGAACGAGGCGCCGCCGCAGGCCACCCCGGAGGAGGACGCCGAGGTCGCCCTCGGCAAGGCCCCGGTCGCCTGACCCGACAGCGCGACACGCGCCGCGTCGACCGTCACGGTCGGCGCGGCGCGCCCCTGCTCAGACGTTGCCAGAGGCGGCGCAGAGGGTTGCGGGGGCGGGGAAGCCGGGGGGAGTGGGTGGCCAGCAGTTCGGTGGCCAGCGCCGCGGTCGCCGGATCCAACTGCGGGGCGGCGAGTGCCAGGTGAGCCAGCGAGGCGGCGATCGGGACCGGTCGGCTCCGCGCCACGGCCGCCGCGTCGGCCAGCCGCTCCGCCACCACCCGCGCCACGTCCGACCGCACCGAGGGGTCCACCCAGGCGGCGGTGACCAGGGCGAACAGCGCCGCCTCGGTGACCCAGTCCTCGACACCCCAGATCAGATCGAGCAGCACCCGACGCCGGGTCGAGCCCTCCCACGGCTCGTCGGTGCGGTGGTGCAGCAGCCCCAGACAGGCCCACACCTGCACCCCACGGACCCAGACCGACGGGTCGTGGGCCGCCAGCAGTCGACCTACCGCGTTGGCCGGCGCCGCCGGCGGGTGCACCAGCAGACCGAGCAGGTCGCCCAGGTCGAGGCCGGCCAGGCCCACCGCCGCGTCGTACGCCGCCGGTGGGTGTGCCCACGCCGGGTGGGCGATCTGTCCGATCCGTTCGACCGCTGTCGCCGAGGGCGCCGCCAGCGCGGGCGTGGGGACCGCGTCCGCGTAGTGCCACAACCGCTGAGCGGTCTCCCGCCGGGGCTCGCGCGGGTCGGGCTCCGGCGCGCCGACGACCTCGATCCGCAGCCCGGGGGCGGTGGAGATCGCCGTCCCGACCGCGCTCGGCGGGGCGGCGGCGGGTAGGCGGACGGCACCGCCGAGACCGTTGTCGTCATCGGCCACCGCCTGGCGCATCGCGTCGACCAGGGGGCCACCGGCCGGGGTGAGTTGGCCGAGCCAGGGCCGACCTCGGCAGCACTGGGCCAGGTCGCCGTGCTCGTGGCTGTCGTCCGGGTGGTCCCGCACGAAGTCGGCGAGCGCGACAAGATGGGCGAGGTCACCGTCGCGCAGGTGCCGCAGGCGGTGGGCGGTGTGCACCGCGCAGTCGAACGACGGATCGCGCGCCAGCGCCCGCTCGGTCCACTCCAGCGCCTCGTCCAGCCGACCGATCTCGGCCAGGGTGCCGGCGATGTCCGCGTAGATCGCCAGGTCGTCGGGGTCCAGCTCGACGGCCCGACCGAGGGCCGCGAGGCCGTCGCGGGTCCGGCCCGAGCTGCGGTACGCGTACCCGAGCCACACCTCGCCCATCTTCGAGGGCTGTGCGCGTACCCCTCGGGTGGCCCAGCGGACCGCCAGCTCGACCTCGCCGAGGCGCCGGGCCAGCGCGGACGCCGCGCCCAGCAGCAGGCCGTGTTCGGGGTGCACGGTGGCCGCGTTGCGGGCCAGCGTGAGGTACGGGGCCAGCGGGGCCCGGCCGATCCGCGGCACCGGGTCGGGCAGTGCGGCGCAGACCTGCATGAGGACGCGGGCGATGTGCTCCGGGTCCAGTCGTTCGGCCAGCTCGGGCGCGGTGACCCAGGGCACGCCGGCCCACTCGGTGCCGGGGGAGTACGACGTGGCCGCGGCCAGCAGCTCCAGCCCTTCGGCGGGGCGGCCGGCGGTGGCGAGGAGGTGGGCGCGGGCGACCACCGCACCGACGAAGGTGTGGTGGTTGATCGGGAAGAGGTCGAGGCCGCCCCCGCCCGTCGCGGCGAGCCGGGCCAGCGTCTCGTGCACCTCCGGGAGCGTGGGGGCCCGTGCCAACGCGCCGGCGAGGTGGCCGGCGGCGTGGTGCAGGTCGCCCTCGTCGAGTGCCAGCCGGGCCAGCGCCAACTCCTCCGTCGCGGAGAGCGCGGGATCGTCCGTTCCCTCGGGCACGTCGTCCTCTCGTGGCAGTTAGACCGGGTGCAACGGGTAAAGCCTAGTTGATATTGAGATCAACTGGTGATCACCTGCGCAGTCCTGCTCGTTCGATTGCTGAGATACGCTTAAAAGTGCAAGACTGAGCAAGAATCGCGCGGCAACCGCGCAGGGGAGGGGTTTCCGTGACACGTGCAGGGGCTGGAATGGCCGCCGACATCGACGAGCAGCCGGCTGGCTACGCGCGCCTGCTCTCCGCTGCCAACGCCGCCGAGATCGCCCGGGTGGCGGCGGTCATCGCGGAACGTCGGCCACGGCACGTGGTCTTCACCGCACGGGGCACCTCCGATCACGCGGCCCTCTACGGGGCCTACCTGACCGAGATCCGGCTCGGCCTGCCCGCCGGGCTGGCCTCGCCCAGCGTCGTCACCCTGTACGGGGCCCGCCCCGACCTCTCCGACGCGCTGGTCGTCGGGGTCAGCCAGAGCGGCGGCTCGCCCGACCTGGCCGAGGTGCTGCGCGCAGCCCGAGCCTCCGGTGCGCTGACCCTCGCGGTGACCAACGCCCCCGACTCGCCGCTGGTCGACGTGGCCGAGCTGAGCGTCGACATCGCCGCCGGGCACGAGCGGGCGGTGGCCGCCACCAAGACGTACACCGCCGAACTGCTCGCCCTGCTGATGCTGGTGGAAGGGATCCGGGCCGGCGACGGCGTGCTCCCGAAGGCCGAACGGGAGGCGCTCGACGCACTGCCCGAGCTGGCCGCCCGCACCCTGGCCGACGGCACCCCGGCCCAGCTCGCCCCGCGCTACCGGTTCGCCCGTCAGCTCGTCACCACCGGCCGGGGGTACGCCTACCCCACCGCCCGGGAGGCCGCGCTGAAGCTGATGGAGACCTCGTACCTGCCGGCGCTCGCCTTCTCCGGCGCCGACCTGCTGCACGGCCCGCTCGCGATGACCGACCCGGAGGTCCCGGTGCTCGCCGTTGTCGGCTCCGGCCCCGGCGGCCGGTCGATGGGTGAGGTGCTGCCCCGCCTCGGCGAACGCCGCGCCGACGTCGTGGTGGTCGGCTCCGCCGACGTGCCGGGCGCCACCCGGCTGGCCGTCCCCGAGGTCGACGAGCGGTACGCCCCGCTGCTGGACATCCTGCCGATGCAGCGGCTGGCGCTGGCCCTGGCGCTCACCCGGGGCGAGGATCCGGACGCGCCGCGCGGGTTGAAGAAGGTCACCGCGACGATGTGAGGCGCGGCGTGGCACCCTGGTCACCGTGTCCACGCTGCGCGACCTCGCCGAGGAGCACACCCATCTCCGTCCGGCCGACATCGACCACCTGCACCGGATCGCCGGCGACTGGCAGCTGCTCTCCGATCTGTCCTTCGCTGACCTGCTGCTCTGGGTGCCGGTAGACGCCGACGGCACGTTCCTCTGCGTCGCCCAGGTGCGCCCGACCACCGCACCGACCGCCTACCAGGACGACCAGGTGGGTCGGATCGTCGGCGGATCGGAGGTGGCCCACCTGGGGGTGGCGTACTCCCAGGGTCGGATCTGGCGCGAGGGCGACCCGGTCTGGTACGGCGACGTGCCGGCCCGGCACGAGGCGATCCCGGTTCGGCTGCGTACCGCCGAGGGGGAGGCCGGCGAGGTGATCGCCGTGGTGGGGCGGGACACCAACCTCTCCACCGCGCGTACGCCCAGCCAACTGGAGCTCAACTACCTCACCACCGCCGACGACCTGGCGCAGATGATCGCGGACGGCACCTTCCCGCCGCCGAGGCATCCGGGCGAGACCACCTCGGCGCCCCGGGTCGGCGACGGCCTGGTCCGGCTCGACGCCGGCGGCAAGGTCACCTATGCCAGCCCGAACGCGCAGTCCGCGTACCGCCGACTGGGCTACGCCTCGCACCTGGTGGGGGAGGACCTGGCCGCGTTGCACCGTCGGCTGGCCGGTGACCCGCTGGACGGCACCGAGGCATCGAACGGCATCCTGGCCGCGCTGCGCGGTGAGGCGCCACCCCGGCGGGAGATCGACGCACGAGGTGCCACGATGCTCACCCGGGCGCTGCCGCTGATGCCGGCCGGGGTGCCGATCGGAGCGTTGGTGCTGGTCCGGGACATCACCGAGGTCCGCCGCCGGGACCGGGCACTGATCACCAAGGACGCCACCATCCGGGAGATCCACCACCGGGTGAAGAACAATCTCCAGACGGTGGCCGCGCTGCTGCGGTTGCAGGCCCGCCGGGTGGCGATGCCGGAGGCCCGGGTCGCGCTTGAGGAATCCGTCCGTCGGGTCGCCTCGATCGCCCTGGTGCACGAGACGCTCTCGATGTCCAGCGACGAGGCGGTGGAGTTCGACGGCATCGTCGACCGGGTGGCCAGCGCGGCGACCGAGGTCGCGGCGACCGAGGTGAGCGTCGGCATGCGCCGGCGGGGCAGCTTCGGCGTACTGCCGGCGGAGATCGCCACCTCGCTGGTGATGGTTCTCAACGAGTTGCTGCTCAACGCCGTCGAGCACGGCTTCCCGCCGGCCGACGAGGCGGACGAGGCTCCGGTACCCGCCGCCTCCGGCATGGTGCCGGTCGCCGCTCCCGAGGTGGACCCGTCGCTGCGGCCCGAGGTGGTGGTCTCCGCGCACCGGTTCCGCAAGATGCTGCACGTCTCGGTGACCGACAACGGGCGCGGCCTCCCCCCGGACTTCGACGCCGAAAGCGGCAGCCGGCTCGGCCTCCAGATCGTCCGAGCCCTGATCACCGGGGAGCTGCGCGGCACCATCGAACTGCGCGCCGGCGCCAACGGTGGCACCGAGGCCATGCTGGTCGTCCCGTTGGCCCGCACCACTCACGACGGCCGCTCGCAGGCCTGACCGCCGCGCCGCCCTCCCCTTCCGCGTGCCTGAGCCAGTGAGGGGCCCGAGCAGCGACGGGCCCGAGGCGGCAACCGGGCTGTGTCAGCGGGTCAGCGGTCGGGGCGGTTGGTCAGCAGGGCGACGGTGAGGCCGGGGCGCTGCCAGACCTGCGTGACGGTGAAGTCCGTGCGCAGCGCGTCGCCCTTGGCGCCGGACACGGCGGCCAGCGGCTCGGCGTGCCGGCCGGAGACGACGAGCCAGACCCGCGTCGTACCGGCGAGGCACTGGGCTGGCTGGGGGCACTCGGCGGCCCACAGATCGCCGCGGCGGACCTCGTCCTCGGTGACCAGCACGTCGCGTGGTGGGTCGCTGAGGTGGTACTCGATGCCGAGATCGAGGAAGAGCCAGCTGTGCCGGGGCGAGTAGACCACCGCGTCCCCCGGGCGTTGGCCGTCGGCGATCACCCGGGCCGCCGCCGCGTAGTCCACCGGCGCGCTGCGTGGCCACTCGTGGGTCCGTCGTAGCGCGGCCTGGTCGGGTAGGCCGAGCAGCCCGGCCAGGACCACCATGACGAGCGCGGCCGGAGCGGCCACGGCGGCCAGCGCCGCGCCCGCCAGCAGGCACGCGAAGGGCACCACGAAGACCAGGTACCGGGGCACCCACAGCGGTACGACAGTGCCGGCGGCGAAGAGCAGCAGTACGGGCAGCAGCACCGCGCCGACCGGCAGCAGCGCGCGTCGCCCGAGTCGGGCCGCGCCCAGCGCCGCGATCCCGACCAGCAGTCCACCGACCACACTGCTCTGGGTGACGCCGCCGGGCAGCGCGGTGAGGTCGTCCAGTCGGGCCAGGTGGACCCAGTTCAACTGCCGGGACTGCTGGGTCCGGGCCTTGACCAGCAGTGGACCGGCCAGCAGCACGACCGGGACCACGGCGACCAGCCACCGCCACACCCGCCGGTCCCGTTCGGCGTCGAGGTGCGCCGAGGCCGCGACGCCGGCTGCGGCCGGGCCGCGCCACCAGGCGATGAGGACGACCAGCGCGTGGGCGGCGAGCACTGTGAGCGCGATCAGGTGGATGAGCCCCAGAGCGGCGACGGCGACGGCGTAACCGGCCCAACGGGCCCAGCTCGGTCGACGCAGCGCGGTCACCAGCAGCAGTGTGGCGAGCACGGCGAGCATGGTGGCCAGCGCGTACGGGCGGGCCTCCTGCCCGTAGCGGGAGGTACCGGGGAGCACCGCGAACAGCAGCCCGGCGAAGAGGCCGCCGCGCCGGTCGACGAGCCGTGCGCCGAGCACGGCGAGCAGCCCGGCGGCCACTGTCATCGCCAACACGGCCGGTACGCGCAGGGCGATCGTGGAGTCGCCGAAGACAGTGGTCCAGACGTGCATCAGCAGGTAGTACGGCCCGGTGGCGGCGTCGATGGTGCCGGCCAGTCGGGCCAGGTCGCCGGGCGACCGGGTGGCCGCGCTCCAGGTCGCCAGCTCGTCGCGCCAGAGCTGGGCGGAGCCCAGCCCGGTGACTGTCACCGCCAGGGTCAACAGCGCCGGGGGGAACCAGACCGGCAGGCGGCGCAGGTGCTCCCACGCCGCCCCGGCCGACCTCTCGGACAATTGCCCCACGGTCCGAGCCTGCCACGGCCACCCCCTCCATGGGCGTCAGCCGGCGGCAGGTGACGGGCGCCAGGCGGGCATCACGTCGTTCGGCCGGGCGGTCTTCGCCGGATCACGCTCCACGAGTTCGTCGAGCACGGCGTCGATCCGGGCCATCAGCTCGTCGTCGAGCCGTACCGTGGCGGCCTCGGCCGTCTCGGCGAGCTGCTCGGGTCGGGACGCGCCGACGATCGCGCCCGCCACGGTCGGCCGGCGCAGCACCCACGCCACCGCCAACTGGGCCATCGTGCAGCCGGCGGCCTCGGCGATCGGTCGGAGCCGGCGTACCCGGGAGAGCAGCAGATCCGAGGAGTAGCGGGCGATGAACGAGCCACCGAAACCGTCGGCGGCCCGGGAACCGGCGGGCGGACGTCGGCCCGGCTCGTACCGACCGGTCAGCACGCCCATCGCGAGCGGCGACCAGGCGAGCTGGCCCAGGCCGAGGTCGGCGCAGGCGGGCGACACCTCGGCCTCCACCACCCGCCACAGCATGGAGTACTGCGGCTGGTTGGCGATGAACGGGATGTGCAGCTCGGCGGCGAGCCGCAGGCCCGCGCGCAGCTGCGGGGCGGTCCACTCGGAGGCGCCGACGTAGAGCACCTTGCCCTGGCGGACCAGGTCGGCGAAGGCGAGCATCGTCTCCTCCAGCGGCACGCTGTCGTCGTACCGGTGCGCCTGATAGAGGTCGACGTAGTCGGTGCCCAGCCGGCTCAGCGAGGCGTGACAGCCCTCGATGATGTGCTTGCGGGAAAGCCCGGCGTCGTTGGCCCCCGGCCCGACCGGCAGGAACACCTTCGTGCACAGCTCGATCGAGCTGCGCCGGACGCCGCTCAGCGCCTTGCCCAACGCCTCCTCGGCCCGCCCCTGGGCGTACCGGTCGGCGGTGTCGAACGTGGTGATGCCCGCGTCCAGCGCGGCGGTCACGCACGCGGCCGCCGCGTCGTCGTCGAGCTGGTTGCCGTGGGTGACCCAGTTGCCGTACGCGACCGCGCTGACGCGCAGGCCCGACCGGCCCAGTTGCCTGTACTCCATGACGAGAATCGTCGGGCCGCCCGGCGCTGTCGCCGAACCGTTCGAACGTGGTCGAATCCGTGGGTGATCGAGGTTCGGTTCTCACCCGACGACCTGAGCCGGGTCCGGTTCGTGCACTCGCCCCTGGCCGAGCTGGTGGCCAGCTCCTGGGCGTTACGCAAGCCCGCGAAGTACTGGATGCACCGTCCGTGGCGGGAGCGCGCGGAGCGACTGCTGCCGGATGCCGGTCTGGAACCGCTGCTGGCGGTGCTCAGGTCGTCCAACGGTTACGTGCCGGATTTCCTCACCCCGATCGGAGTGGCACCGAACCTGGCCGCCGAGCTGCGGGCGGTCGCCGGCACCGACCCGTCCCGGATGCGCCGGCAACTGGAGCGGGCCGGCGCACCCCGGCTGGCCCCGGACGAGTTGGTCGCGCAACTCCACAGGTACTTCACAGTGCTGATCGCACCGGACTGGCCCCGGCTGCGGGCGCTCGCACTGGCCGACATCCGGCGGCGGACGCTGCTCGCCGCCGAGCAGGGCGGGCGCACCCTGCTGCGCGAGGTGCACCCGTTGATCCGGTGGGACGGCGCGGCGCTGCGGGTCGCCGTCGGCACGACCCGGCCGGCCGACCTGGACGGGCGGCCGTGGACGCTGCTGCCCACCGCGTTCTCCGGCCCGACGGTGCACGCCATCATGGAGGGCGACGCCGGTCCCGCCCTCTGCTATCCGCCGACCGGACTGGGCGGGCTGTGGGATTCGCCGCCGCCCAGCGCGGCGCTCGGCGCCCTGCTCGGCGGTACCCGGGCGGCGGCGCTCTCCCTGCTCGACTCGCCGCTGAGCACCGGTGAGGTGGCCGCGATGCTGGGTCTCGCGCCAGCCACGGCGTCGCACCACCTCACCACGCTGCGGGACAACGGCCTGATCGCCGGCGTACGACAGGGGAGGGTGGTGCGTTATGCCCGAACTATCCTCGGTGACCAGCTGGTCGGCTGACCCCCGGCCCGTGATGTGGGATCCAGCACGTGGACATTGGCCGGCCCCCATGGGGTGTGGCAGCATGGGGCCCATGACCGCCGCAGTCGTCCGCCGCTTCGTGGCACGTCGCCACGTCGATTACGGCCGCGTGCGCAGCGCGATCTGTCCGGCCTACTGACGACGCCCGACCATTCTGTCTCGGGCGCGCTCCGCGCCGGCTGTCTGAAGACACCGTTGTCCCGCCCGCTTCGCCGGGCCGGCCGCCGCGCCCCGCGTATCCCGAGGCACAGCAGACAACGGAGGACGCCGCGATGGCGGTCAGCAGCATCCCGGCCCGTTCCGAGGACCCGACGGCTCGCCCGACCCGAGCGCCGCGCCGGCCACGGGGTGAGGGTCAGTGGGCGCTCGGCCACCGCGAGCCGCTCAACCCCAACGAGCGGATCAAGAAGGACGACGACCCGCTCAACGTCCGGGCCCGCATCGAGACCATCTACGCGCACCGCGGCTTCGCCTCCATCGACCCGCAGGACCTGCGGGGCCGGTTCCGTTGGTGGGGCCTCTACACGCAGCGCAAGGCGGGCATCGACGGTGGGCGCACCGCCGTGCTGGAGCCGCACGAGCTGGAGGACGAGTTCTTCATGCTCCGGGTCCGCATCGACGGCGGGCAGCTCAGCCTGGCCCAGCTGCGGGTGATCGCGGACATCTCCCGGGAGTTCGCGCGGGACACCGCCGACATCACCGACCGGCAGAACATCCAGTACCACTGGATCCGGGTCGAGGACATGCCGGAGATCTGGCGTCGACTGGAGTCGGTCGGTCTGCAGACCACCGAGGCGTGCGGCGACTGCCCGCGAATCGTGCTGGGCAGCCCGGTCGCCGGGGTGGCCCGCGACGAGCTGCTCGACCCGACCCCGGCGATCGACGAGATCGTCTCCCGGTACGTCGGCGACAAGCAGTTCTCCAACCTGCCCCGCAAGTTCAAGACGTCGATCTCCTGGCTGGTGGACACCCCGTACGAGTCCAACGACATCGCCTTCCTCGGTGTCGACCACCCGGAGCACGGGCCCGGCTTCGACGTCTGGGTCGGCGGCGGCCTCTCCACCAACCCGATGCTGGCCAAGCGGCTCGGCGTCTGGGTGCCGCTGGCCGAGGTGCCGGACGTGTGGGCCGGGGTGGTCGGGATCTTCCGCGACTACGGCTACCGCCGACTGCGCAACCGGGCCCGGTTGAAGTTCCTGGTGGCCGACTGGGGCGTGGAGCGCTTCCGCGAGGTCCTGGAGAAGGACTACCTCGGTCGTACGCTGCTCGACGGCCCGGCGCCGGTCCTGCCGTCGAAGCCGGTCGACCATGTGGGCGTGCACGAGCAGGCCGACGGGCGGCACTACGTGGGCGCCGCTCCGGTGGTCGGACGGGTCTCCGGCGCGCAGCTCAGCCAACTGGCCGACGTGGTCGAGGCGCACGGCAGCGACCGGGTGCGGCTCACCCCGTACCAGAAGCTGCTGGTGCTCGACGTGCCGTCGGAGCGGACGGAGTCGCTGGTCGACGCGCTGCGCGGGATCGGTCTGGAGGCCCGGCCGTCGGCCTGGCGGCGCGGCACGATGGCGTGCACCGGCATCGAGTACTGCAAGCTCGCCATCGTCGAGACGAAGGCCCGCGGCGAGGAGTTGGTGGCCCGGCTGGAGCAGCGGCTGCGCGACTTCGACGCGGACATCTCGATCCACATCAACGGCTGCCCGAACGCGTGCGCACGCACCCAGGTGGCCGACATCGGGCTCAAGGGTCAACTGGTGGTCGGCCCGGACGGCCGGCAGGTCGAGGGTTTCCAGGTGCACCTGGGCGGCGGGCTGGGCATGGCCCAGGGGCAGACCGCCGGTTTCGGTCGCAAGCTGCGCGGCCTGAAGACCACCGCCGACGAACTTCCGGAGTACGTGGAACGGCTGGCCCGTCGCTACCTGGCCGGTCGGAGCGAGGGCGAGACGTTCGCCAACTGGGTGATCAGAGTCGACGAGGAGGAACTGCGGTGAGCAGCGAGAACCGAGCGGCACCTCTGTACTGCCCGTACTGCGGCGAGGAGGACCTGCGGCCGCACGAGGCGGGTCACGGCGCCTGGGAGTGCCACGCCTGCACCCGGGTCTTCTCGGTGAAGTTCACCGGGTTGCTGAGTCGGGCGGTGACCTCATGAGTCTCGTCTCGGCCGCGAGCCTGCGCCTGGTGGGCCCGGGCGGCTCGACGCCGGCCGACCCGGCCCGGCGCGACCCGGAGGAGCTGCGGGCCCTGGCCGAGCAGGCCGCTCGGGACCTGGAGGGCGCCCCGGCACTGGAGATCGCCCGCTGGGCGGCGCAGACCTTCGGGGAGCGGTTCTGTGTGACCAGTTCGATGGCCGACGCCGTGCTGGCGCACCTGGTCTCCCGGGTGGCCCCCGGGGTGGACGTGGTCTTCCTCGACACCGGCCTGCACTTCCCCGAGACGCTGCGGGTACGCGACGAGGTCGCCCGGACGCTGCCGGTGAACGTCAGGTCGATCCGGCCTCGGCTCACCGTCGGTCAGCAGGACGGCCAGTACGGCCCTCGGCTGTTCAACAAGTCGCCGGACGACTGCTGCCAGTTGCGCAAGGTGGAGCCGCTGGAGCGGGCGCTGACCGGGTACGACGCCTGGGCTGCCGGTCTGCGCCGGGATGAGTCGCCGACCCGGGCGAACACGCCGGTGGTGACCTTCGACGCGCGTCGGGGCAAGGTCAAGGTCAACCCGATCGCGGCCTGGTCGCAGAAGGATGTGGACTCCTACATCGCCCGTTTCAACGTGCCGGTCAACGAGCTGTTCAAGCAGGGTTACGGATCGATCGGCTGCTGGCCGTGCACCCGCCGTACGAAGGCCGGCGAGGACGCGCGGGCCGGCCGGTGGGCCATGTTCGAGAAGACCGAGTGCGGGCTGCACGTCTGACCTCCCCAGCGGCGACCCTGACCGGCCCCGGTTCGGCCGGCGGGGCGGCCCCGGTGGTGCTGGTCGCGCACGGCAGCCGTGACCCACGGGCGGCCGATGCCACCCGGGCACTGGCTCGGGCGGTGTCGGCGGCCCGGCCGGGCACACCGGTGTGGGCGAGTTGGCTGGACCACACCGAGCCGGGGCCGACCGAGGTGCTGCGCGACCTGGCCGTGGCCGGTCATCGCCGGGCGGTGCTGGTGCCTCTGCTGCTGACCGCCGCCTACCACCATCGGGTGGACATTCCGGCGGCGGTCGCTGCGGCGGCGCGGTCCGGGCCACCGCTGTCGGTACGGGTGACCGATGTGCTCGGCCCGGCGGACGACACGCCCGATCCTGCGCTGCTGGCCGGGCTGTGCCGGCGGCTGGGTGAGACGCGTCCGGGCCGCTTCGACGCGTTGGTGCTGGCCGCGGCGGGCACCCGGGACGCGCGGGCGCGACGATCGGTGGGCCGGGTCGCCGATGCGCTCGGCGTGGAGTTCGGGGTGCCCTGCCGGGTGGCGTACGCGTCGGCGGCTCCACCGGCGGCCGGTGTGGCGGTGTCCCGGCTGCGGGCGTCCGGCGCGCGCCGGGTCGCGGTGTCCGCGTACTTCCTGGCACCGGGGCTGTTCCACGACGCGGTGACCGAGGCGGCCGGGGCGGCGGGTGCGGTGGCGGTCGCCGCGCCGCTGACCGACGCACCGGAGCTGGTCGAGCTGGTGCTGCGTCGGGTCGACGACCGGCCCGTGCTGGCGTCTACGGGCTGATACCCGTGCCGGCACGGTGTGATCCGGTGCCGGACAGCGGAACGCCCCGGTGGGCGAACCCACCGGGGCGTACAGCTGTGTCGTTGGGGATCAGGCGGAGTGAGCGCGCAGCACCCGGAGACCGCCGCGCCGCTTGACGGCGCGCCGCTCTTCCTCGCTCATTCCGCCCCAGACGCCGGCGTCCTGACCAGACTCGAGTGCCCACTGAAGGCACTGGTCGGTCACGGAGCAGCGCCTGCAGACGGCCTTGGCCTGCTCGACCTGCAGGAGAGCCGGTCCGGACGTCCCAATCGGGAAGAACAGCTCCGGGTCCTCGTCGCGGCAGACAGCATGGTGACGCCAGTCCATGGCGGCAACACTCCTCATTCTGGATGGGTGGCAAATATTGCTTGTCGTGCTTTTCCTATATGCATCCGCAGTGCCGAGGTGACAGTTAGCGTTCGTCCATTCGGCAGTGCGTGAGCAGGCGGTTAGCGCCGGGGACCTGCTGGAACAGCTCAACCTGACGAGCATATCCAGGCAATGTCCCGGTAACTCAAGTTCGCTTGTGAATACTTTCACGAACAGTCGTGATGTCAAGGGTGACGCTCGGAAAAACTCCGGGCGGTGAGCAAGCCCACAACCCATTTGTCCGGGTTCCAGTGCTTTCCTGGTTACCCGCCGTGCCACAGTCGAGGATCAATATAGTACAGCCCGCGTGACATTGCTGACATTTCCGGCACCTGCCCCTCGGTGTGGCGGCGACCGCGTCGATCGGTTGTGGCCACCGTCTCGACCAAGGGCAGTACCCGAGACCTAGCAGATTACTCTCAGTGCGGCCGGAACGGAGGTGAATCTGACTTTCTCCCGCTCGCCGAGATAGTCCCCGTCCAGTTGGAACGCCTGCGGACGGCTGGAGACCAGCGTGAACTCCGCCGTGTCATGGAGTCGTAACACCTGCCGGCCGCGCGGATCCGGTTGCCGGGACAGGAACTGCGTCACTGTCCGTGTTGTGCTAGCCACCCGGAGCTGACGCAACGCCAGCACATCCAGCCCGAGATCGAACGACGCCGCCGGGTTCGGGTTGACCTCCCGGTCGCCCAGGTACGTCCACGGTGCCGTGTTCTGGATGATGACGGTGGCCAGCTCGGCCTCCGCCGGCTCTCCCGGACGCTCCAGCACGATCGCCGGGTGCCGCCGGTCCGAGGCGAAGAAGTACTGATTCATGATCGAACGCAGGTAGAGCGACGGTGTGGAGACCCGCCCCTTCCGCCGGGCCTGCTCCACCCGGTGGATCACCGCGGCGTCCAGGCCGAAGCCGGCGCAGAAGGTGAAGTAGCGGTCGTCGGCGAGGCCGAGCCCCACCGTCCGGCTCCGGCCCAGCCGCAGTCCTTCCAGGATCATGCTGGTCGCCTCCGGCCACTCCCGGGGCAGACCCACCGCGCGGGCGAACACGTTGGTCGAGCCACCGGGGACGGTCGCCAGCGCGGGCAGTCGCTCGGCCATCGGCGCGTCGCCGGCGCGCGTCGGCGGTTCGGCCGTCATCAGGCCGTTCACCACCTCGTTCACCGTGCCATCGCCACCGAGGGTGACGACCAGGTCGACGCCCTCAACGGCTGCCTCCCGGGCCAGCGCCACGGCGTGTCCACGCCGACGGGTGTAGCGCACGCTGAGATCGACTTCGCTGCGCAGCGCCCGGACGAGCACGTCCCGGCTGCGTTCGCTGGTGGTGGTGGCCTTCGGATTGACCACCAGGACGGCCCGCATGGGCGGCACTGTACCTTCCGGCAGCCCGGGTATCGTGGCGCGCGTGACCATCGACTCGGACCCGATCCCCGTCACGCTCCGCTGGGCGGTCCGGCTGCTGTGGGCGGAGGCGGCCGTCGTCGGGCTGATCGCCGTCTGGTTGGTCTGGGCCGACCTCACGGCCACCCGCACCGACCTGCTGGCGGCGTTGCTGGTGACCGTGTTCGCCATCGGGGCGGCCGTGGTGCTCTGGGCCCTGGGGCGAGCGCTGCTTCGCCGTCAGGCGGGCGCACGAGCCCCCGCGATCGTGCTTCAGCTGATGCTGCTGCCGATCGGGTGGTTCATGATCCAGGCCGGCCTGGGCTGGCTGGGCGTGCCGCTGATGGCGCTCGGCCTGGGCGTGGCCTGGCTGCTGATCTGCCCTCCGACGACCCGCGCCCTCGGCTTCGAGTGACCGCGCCGGTGCGTCGGGCCGGTCAGTAGCCGCCGGAGCGGCGGGTGAGCAGCGCGATCGTGGCCCGATCGTCGGCGGAGGTGGCGGACGCCGAGGTGGTCAGCGCGGTGAGCACCTTCCAGGCGAAGGACGACTCGGCGGGCAGGGTGGCACCGCGCACCGTCGGCACGGTCACCTCGACGGTCAGCGCGTCCTCGGTGACCGCGAAGCGGCACTCCAACTCGGCGTCGCGGGTGGCGATGGCGAGCAGCATGGCGCACGCCTCGTCGACCGCGATCCGCAGATCCTCGATCTCGTCGAGCGCGAACTGCAACCGGGCCGCGAGACCGGCGGTGGCGGTGCGCAGCACGCCGAGGTAACCGCCGTCGGCAGGCACCGTGAGGTGCACCACGTCGTCGTCGATCGCTGGCTGGCCAGTCAGTTGAGTCACGCCTCATCCCCCCGGTCGGGGACTCTACCCGGTCAGTCGCCCATACGCGTGCCGGCGGTGGTGGCGTGCTCGGCCAGCTCGCGGAGCGCGGTGCCGCTGAGTCGGTAGGGAAGCCACTCGTTCATCTGCTCGGCGCCGATCGAGGCGTAGAAGCCGGCGGCGGGATTCCAGTCGATCATCCACCACTCCAGCCGCTGGTAGCCGCGTCGGACGCAGATGTCGGCCAGCGCGGCGAGCAGCAGTCGGCCTGCTCCGGTGCCCCGGGCGGCCGGCCGGACGTAGAGGTCCTCCAGGTGGATGCCGTGCACGCCGGCCCAGGTGGAGAAGTTGAGGAACCACAGCGCGAAGCCGACCGGCTCGTCGTGCTCGTCCACCGCGACGTGACCGAAGAGGGCCGGAGCAGTCGTGAACAGCGCCGAGGTCAGCTGTTCGGTGGTGAGGTGGCACTGCTCCGGGGCACGCTCGTACTCGGCCAGCTCGTGCACCATGGCGACGACGGCCGGCACGTCCTCGGGACGTGCCGGCCGGATCGTCGGGATGACCGGGGAGGTCACGCCTTCTTGGTCTCCCAGAAGATCTTCGAGATCTCGTCGATCTTCGCGAGCAGCTTGTCGGCGGTGGCCGGGTCGAGGCTGCCCTTGACGCCACCGGCGCCGGCGAGCTTGGTGGCCTCGTTGAACAGCTGGTGCAGCCGCGGGTACTTCTCGAAGTGCGTGGCCTTGAAGTAGTCGGTCCAGAGCACCCAGAGGTGGTGCTTGACCAGCTCGGCGCGCTGCTCCTTGATGATGATGGCGCGGGTGCGGAACTCCGGGTCGGTGTTCGCCTGGTACTTCTCGCAGATCATTTTGACCGATTCGGCCTCGATCCGGGCCTGAGCCGGGTCGTAGACACCGCACGGCAGGTCGCAGTGAGCGCTCGCGGTGACGCGGGGCGCAAGGATGCGCGGAAGTCGCATCGGGATCCTCCATGGGAAGTTTGCGATGATCAAAGGCGACATTACTCCTGGGGATGCTCCCCGAACCGGGTGGAGGTGAAACCAGTGGCCGCCGATCACCCGGCTGAGGTGCCCCGGTTGCGGAGGCCGCTGGCCGCCGTTCTGGTGACCGGCCCGTCCATGGTCCCGACCCTGCGGCACGGTGACGCGGTGCTGGTGCGTCCCGGTGGCCGCCCGATCCGAGCCGGCGACGTGGTGGTCGCGGTCTTCCGGACCCGGCCCGATCTGCTGGTGGTGAAGCGTGCGGTCCGGCCGCAGGACGGCGGCTGGTGGCTGCGTGGCGACAACGACCTGATCACCGATGACTCCCGGGCGTACGGGGTGGCCGACGTACGTGGACGCGTGGTGGCCCGCTACTGGCCGCGCCCCGGACGGATACCTCGTCGTCAGTTATGACCCTGCTCACATCCGGGGGGTGGTGTCGACACTATGCTCGGAAAGTGCCCGGGTGACCCCCCGCACCGCGTGCCACCGCTCGCCGCCCACCTCGCGGCGGGGCCGGCCGCCTCACATCTGCTCGACAGATCCTGGAGTCACCACCATGTCTTCGTCCACCGTGGACCCCGCTGATCCCGTCTTCGCGCTGCACCGGGGCGGCAAGATGGCCGTCACCTCGACCGTGCCGCTCACCAGCCGGGAGGACCTCTCCCTGGCGTACACCCCGGGGGTGGCCCGGGTGTGCGAGGCGATCGCCGCCGACCCCGCCTTGGTGGACGAGTACACCTGGGTGTCGCACACGGTCGCGGTGGTCACCGACGGCTCGGCGGTGCTCGGGCTGGGCAACATCGGGCCCCGGGCCGCGCTGCCGGTGATGGAGGGCAAGGCGGTGCTGTTCAAGCAGTTCGCCGGGGTGGACGCGGTGCCGGTGTGCCTGGACACCCAGGACGTGGACGAGATCGTCGCGGTGGTGCGGGCGCTGGCGCCCTCCTTCGGTGGAATCAACCTGGAGGACATCAGCGCGCCGCGATGCTTCGAGATCGAGCGTCGGCTCGACGAGGCGCTGGACATCCCGGTCTTCCACGACGACCAGCACGGCACCGCCATCGTGGTGCTCGCCGCGCTGCGCAACGCCGCGACCTTGCTCGACCGCAAACTCGGTGACCTGCGGGTCGCGGTGAGTGGCGCGGGCGCGGCCGGCGTGGCCGTGACGAAGATGCTGATCGCCGGGGGCGTCAACCCCGACCAGGTGGTGGTCTGCGACTCCAAGGGGATCATCGGCCGGCACCGCACCGAGCTGACCGGCACCAAGGCCGAGCTGGCGGCGAGCACCAACGCCGACGGCCGCCGAGGCGACATCACCGAGGCGTTGCGCGGCGCGGACGTGCTGGTCGGGGTCTCCGGCGGGCAGATCCCCGAGGCCGCGGTGGCCGGGATGGCGCCCGGCGGGATCGTGTTCGCGCTGGCGAACCCGACCCCCGAGGTGCACCCCGAGATGGCCGCCCGGCACGTCGCGGTGGTCGCCACCGGGCGCAGTGACTACCCCAACCAGATCAACAACGTGCTGGCCTTCCCCGGGGTGTTCCGCGGTGCGCTGGATGCGGGTGCCACCCGGATCACCGAGGCGATGAAGGTCGCCGCCGCGGACGCCATCGCCGGTGTGGTGGCCGATTCCCTGACCGCCGACGCGATCGTTCCGTCCCCGCTCGACCCGCGCGTCGCGCCGGCCGTGGCCGAGGCGGTCGCCGAAGCCGCCCGCCGCGACGGCGTCGCCCGCCGGTAGGCGCACGCGTCGGCCTGGGGCGCTGCGACGCGGCATGCGCCGCGGGTGTGTGCGCACGAGTGGGTCGGGGGCGCTGCGACGCGGCATGCGCCGCGGGTGTGTGCGCACGCGTGGGTCGGGGGCGCTGCGACGCGGCATGCGCCGCCGGCCTGCGCGCATGGCTTCTTAACGAGCGCTCAGCTTGTTACCGTGCCGATCATGCGTGCTGCCTTTGCCTCCCGTTTCGACGACGCCGATCCGCTCGCCGCGCTCACCGTCGGCGAGCGGCCCGAGCCGACCCCTCCGGCCGACGACTGGGTGACCGTGCAGTTGCGGGCCACCTCGCTCAACCACCACGACCTCTGGTCGCTGCGCGGGGTGGGTCTCACCGAGGCCCAGCTGCCGATGATCCTCGGCTGCGACGCGGTCGGGCTGGACCCGGAGGGGCGCCCGGTGGTCGTGTACCCGGTGGTCGTCACGCCGGGTGACCCGCGCGGGGTTTCCATCCTCTCCGAGCACTTTGCCGGGACGCTCGCCGAGCGGGTGGCCGTACCCCGATCGAATCTGATCCCGCTGCCGGACGGCATGGCGGCGACCGACGCGGCATGCCTGCCCACGGCCTGGCTGACCGCGTGGCGGATGTTGACCACCAAGGGCCGCGTCGCGGACGCCGACAGCGTGCTGGTCCAGGGTGCGGGCGGTGGCGTGGCCACCGCGGCCGTCGCGCTCGCCGTTGCGATGGGCAAGCGGGTGTACGCGACCAGCCGCGACGCCGTCAAGCGGGACCGGATCTCGGCCCTCGGCGCCATCGCCGTGGAGCCCGGTGCCCGGCTGCCCGAGCGGGTGGACGTGGTGATCGAGACGGTCGGCGCGGCCACCTTCGACCACTCGCTGAAGTCGGCCGCGCCGATGGCCCGGATCGTGGTCTCCGGCGCGACCGCCGGGCACGAGCCGTCGGTCAACCTGCGCCGGGTCTTCGCCATGCAGCTGGAGATCCTCGGCACCTCGATGGGCACGCCCGGCGAGCTGTACGAGCTGCTGGCGTTCTGCTCCGACAACGAGGTGCGCCCGGTGGTGGACAGCGTCATCCCGTTCAGCCGGATCGAGGACGCCTTCGCCCGACTGCACTCCGGCGACGCCTTCGGCAAGGTCGTCATCGACCACACCGCCTGACGCGCACCGCGCACCGCCGCGCCGCGCGCTGTCGCGCCGCGCCGCGCGCTGTCGCGCCGCGCCGCGCGCTGTCGCGCCGCGCCGCGCGCTGTCGCGCCGCGCCGCGCGCTGTCGCGCCGCGCCGCGCCGCCCGGCCCGGCCTGGCTCCGCCGCAAGATCGCGCAACATCATGGAAATAGTGGCCTCCGCGTCGTGGGAGGCCACTATTTCCTGGTTACTGCACGATCTTGGGCCGGAGCGGCCGGAGCGGTCGGAGGTCAGAGGCGGTCGTCGAAGGTGGCGATGTCGCCGCGCGTCGCGTCGGTGGGGATGCGCTTCTTGGCGGCGGCGTCGCCGTAGAGCGACCAGCGCAGGAACTCGACAGACGTGTCCGAGACGACCCGCAGCGTCGCGCCGTCGCTGAGCAGCGCCCGCCCGTGGTCGCCCTTGGGCAGGCTCAGCATCGCCTTCGGCCAGGGCACCTTGTCGTACGCCGCCCTGCCCGCCGCGTACTCCACCACCTCGTCCAACTCGCCGTGCACGAACAGTTGCGGTGCGGCCGCACCGGCGAACGCGGTGCCCACGCCGAGCGCCGTGCCCGCGAACACCACACCCGCGTCCAGCCGCTCGTCCCGGCTCGCGGTGAACAGCCCGATGGTGGTCACCCCGCCCGCCGAGTGCCCGGCCGCGGCGACCCGCTCGCCGTCCAACCGGCCGCGCAACGCGTCGCCGGCCCTGCCGTCCAGCGCCAGCACCTGGTCCAACGCGTACGACACGTCGGCGGGCTGGTTGAGCACGTCGAGGACGTTGTTGTCAGCGCCCCGCGAGGTGTGCGGGAACGTCGGCGCGGCCACCACGAAACCCGCCGCGGCCCAGCGGGTCAGCAGCGTGGCGTAGTCGTCCGGTCGCCCACCCAGGCCGTGACTGAACATCACCACCGGGAACCGGCCCTCCGCCGCCGTCGCCGACCGCTTGGCCGCGCCGCCGGACTGCCCGGCCGCCGGGTACCAGAGCGTCGTCGGCAGCGCGCGGCCGTCCCGGTTCAGCTTGAGCTGGCGTACGCCGACCGCGAAGGCGCGCTGCGGAGCCTTGCCGGCGGGGACCTGCGGTGTCGGCGTGGCGGCGGGCGGTGGTTCGACGGGCGCCTGCTGGCCCTCGGTCTTCCTGGCGTCCGAGGAGCAGCCGACCAGACCGGCCATGAGCACGGCGCTGGCCAGCAGGGCGGGGGTGACGCGACGTGGCATGAATCCGATTGTGCCTTGCCCCGCTGACGTGCCCGGTGGACTTCGACGCGGTGTGCCCGTCGACTCACCTAGCGCTGCGCGGCCGGTATCAGGCCGCAGCACGTTCGGCGAGCGGGCGTCGCCGTCGTGCGGTGTCGGTCAGTGCGCGCGGAGGGAAGGCGGCGTTGGGGTTGTACCGGTTCGTTCCGGGCGGAACGATCTCGTCGATCCGGTCGAGGGTCGCGTCGTCCAGGGTGAGCGTGGCGCCCTTGAGCAGGTCCTCCAGTTGCGGCATGGTTCGCGGTCCGATGATCGCCGAGCTGACGGCCGGATGGGCCACGGTGAAGGCGATGGCGAGCTGCGGGAGCGTGCAGCCGATGCTCGCCGCGAGGTCGACGAGCTGTTCCACGATGTCGAGCTTGGCGGCGTTCTCGGCGATCGTGGGGTCGAACTGCGCCGGCCGGAGCACGGCCCGCCCGGTCGACAGGTCGATGGGCTGGTCCCTGCGGTACCTGCCGCTGAGGAACCCGAAGGCGAGCGGGCTCCAGACCAGCACCCCCATGCCATAGCGCTGGCAGACTGGGAGGGTCGATGCCTCGACGCCGCGGGCCAGGATCGAGTACGGCGGCTGCTCGGTGCGCAGGCGTCCGAGGCCACGACGCTCGGACACCTGGTGCGCCTCGACGATCTCCTCGGCCGGGAAGGTCGAGCAGCCGAAGGCGCGGATCTTTCCGTCGCGGACGAGGTCGGTGAGCACCGAGAGGGTCTCCTCGATGTCGGTCGAGGGGTCGGGACGGTGGATCTGGTAGAGGTCGATCCAGTCGGTGTTCAACCGCCGCAGGCTGCCCTCGACGGCCTTGAGGATCCACCGCCGCGAGTTGCCGCCCTGGTTGGGCCCCTCGCCCATCGGAAAGTGCACCTTGGTGGCCAGCACGACGTCGTCCCGGCGCCCCCGCAGCGCCTTGCCCACGATCTCCTCGGACTCACCCCGGCCGTACATGTCGGCGGTGTCGACGACGTTGATGCCCTGGTCGAGGGCAGTGTGGATGATGCGGACACAATCGTCGTGGTCGGGGTTGCCGACGGCACCGAACATCATGGTCCCGAGGCAGTGGGTGCTGACCTCGATGCCGGTGCCGCCGAGCGTGCGATAGCGCATGCCGATGCTCCCTTGGGTGATTCAGTAATGATCAACTGGCACGCACCCTAGGAGCTTGAGTCGGCTCTAGGTCAACCCCTCGTTACCCTGCTCGGCATGGCTGAGGTCACCGCGAGTCTGAGCATCGGGCAGATCGCCGAACGCACCGGCTTGAGCGTGCACACCCTCCGCTTCTACGAGCAGGAGGGCCTCTTCGTCAGTCCCGTACGCCGGGGGCCGGGCGGGCGTCGCAGCTACACCCAGGACGACGTGGACTGGCTGACCGTCTGCATCATCCTCCGCACCTCCGGCATGCCCCTGCCCGCGCTCCGCCGGTACACCGACCTGGTCCGGGAAGGCGCTGGCAACGAGGAGGAACGGCTCGCGCTCCTGCGCGAGCACCACGGTCGCGTCACCTCTCAGATCGACAGGCTCACCCAGAGCCTGGACCTGATCACCTTCAAGGTCGGGGTCTACGAGGATCTGCTTGAGCAGGACCGGCGCGCAGCCGGGCCAGGTCGTCGGCGTCCTTCGGGCGGCGGGGACGTTCCGGCATCCAGACCGGGTACATCTGCTTGAACTCGATCTGGGCCGCGACCGAGATGGTCGGCGCGGTGAGCGGGCCGATCCGGCCGGGTGGGGCGGCCAGCATCCCGGCCGGCAGCGGAGTGCCGGCCCAGGATCCGGCACCGACCGTCGGTCGGCCGGCGGCATCGCGACCCAGGTACGCGAAGCTGACCTCCACGTCGGCGGCGAACAGGTCGAGCAGCGACTCCACCGGCATCCGCGGGTCGGGAAGCCAGCCCCGGGCCAGCAGCAGGTCGGCCAGCCGGTCGGCGTCGTCGCGCCAGCAGTACCAGTCCACGTCGAGGTGCGGGCGGGTCACCGCGCCGAGCTGGAAGTCCATCGCCCAGCCGCCGCGCAGCCACACCGGAATGCCGTCCGCCCCGGTCACCGCGACGACCTCGGCGATGCTCGCCAACTGCCGGCGCGCAAGCTCGTCCACCGGGAGACCGTACCGGTGTCGGCCGGGTCAGTGGGCCGGGCGGGACTCGTAACGGGTCAGGGTGGGGGAGTGGGCGTCGGCGGGGAGGCGGGTACCGGCTGCCCGGTCGCCGTAGAGGGTCCAGCGCAGGAAGTCGGTGGTGGTGGCGAGGACCGGGGCGAAGCCCGGGTGGCCCGGCGTGAGGTACGCGCCGTGGTCCTGGCCCAGCAGGCTGAGGAACGCAGCCGGCCCGGGGGTGCGCGCGTACGCGGCCCGGCCGACCGTCACCGGCACCACCGGGTCGGCAGTGCCGTGCACGAAGAGCACCGGCGCGGCCGGCCCGGCGAAGCTGCCCGGCAGCCCGCCGCCGGCGATCACGATCCCGGCGCGTAGCCGGGCCGGGTGCCCCTCGCTGAACATGCCGGAGGTGGTGAAACCGCCCGCGGAGTGCCCGGCGGCGGCGACCGAGGTCAGGTCGAGGTGTCCGGCGAGGGGATCGACCCGGCTCCGGTCGAGGTCGCCGAGATACCGGATCAGTCGCCAGGCGTCGGCCGGCTGGTGGCGTACGTCGGCGCGGGTGAAGGTCGCGGCACCCTGTCGGGTGTGCGGGTACGCGGGTGCGGCCACCACGAAACCGGCCGCCGCCCAGCGGGTGGTCAGGCCGGCGTGCAGTTCGGGGAGGCTGCCCAGCCCGTGGCTGTAGATCACCACCGGGAACCGTCCGGCCGCCACCTGATCGGTCGACGCCGGGTACCAGATCGTCACCGGCAGGGGGCGCGCCGAGCGCGGATCGAGGGTGAGCGTACGCACGCCGACGGCGTACGACCCCTCGGGCGCCCGACGCGCCGACACCGGCCCGGTGGCCCCGCCGGCCACGGCCGTGGCCGGCGCACAACCGGCCAGCAGCGCTGTCACCAGTACGGCCATCAGCCGGCCCGCCCCCATCGTTCCACGGTAGGTGGCCGGGCGGGCGTAGCGGTCCCGCCGTCCGGCTCGGGTGCACCCGCCACCTGGTCGGGTGACCTCCGCCGGCCGGGTCCACCCGTGGGACGCCGCCGGCCGGGGACGGTGCGGCGTGACCAGCTTCGCTAGGGTCACCGGCATGCCTGAGAACTACACGGACCCCAGCGGCAACACCGAGGCGTTCCGCGCCTTCAACCAGACGCCGGAGACTGCGGCGCCGACGGAGGCCCCGTCCCGCCTGCCGCTCATCATCGGTGCGGCAGTGGTCGTCGTGGTGCTGGTGGCACTCGTCGCCTGGCTGGCGACCGGCTGACCGAGTCGCCAGGCTGGCGCCGCACTGATCAGGTCGCCTGGCTGCGGCCGCACTGAACGGGCTCTACCGACTCGCGCGCACCCTCGGGCCTCCCGGGGGTGCGCGCCTCGAACGGCGTCAGGCCGCCCCGACCACGTCCCGGGGGTGCGCGCCTCGAACGGCGTCAGGCCGCCCCGACGACGTCCCGGGTCTGCCGGGCGATTTCCCGCTCCTCGTCGGTGCGGATGACGCAGACGCTCACCTCGGCGCCGTCCGGCGAGATCAACCGGTCGCCTTCGCCGTCGTTGCGCGCGTCGTCCACGGTGATGCCGAGCCGGTCCAGGCCGGCCAGCGCGGCGGCCCGCACCGGCCCGGCGTGCTCGCCGACCCCGGCGGTGAAGGTGATCGCGTCGACCCGTCCGAGCAGCGCGTAGTACGCCCCTACGTAGCCGGTGATGCGCCGGCAGTACACGTCGAAGGCCAGCGACGCCGCTCGATCACCGGCCGCCCGGCGTTCAAGCACCTCGCGCATGTCGTTGACCCCGGTCAGCCCGAGCAGGCCGCTGCGGTGGTTGAGCAGGTCGTCGATGTCGTCCACCGACAGCCCGCCCTCGCGGCGCAGGTGGAAGATCACGGTCGGGTCCACGTCGCCGCTGCGGGTCCCCATCACCAGCCCCTGCAACGGGGACATGCCCATCGAGGTGGCGACGCTGCGACCGTTCGCCACCGCGCAGGCGCTGGCCCCGTTGCCCAGGTGCAGGGTGATCGTGTTGACCTCGTCGTACGGGCGGCCCAGCAGCTCAGCGGTGCGCCGGGACACGTACGCGTGCGAGGTGCCGTGAAAGCCGTACCGGCGGATGTCGTACCGCTCGGCGGTCTCCCGGTCGATCGCGTACGTCGAGGCGGCCTCCGGCAGGGTGTGGTGGAACGCGGTGTCGAAGACGGCGACCTGCGGGACGTCCGGCAGCGCCGCGCGGGCCACCTGGATGCCGGCCAGGTTGGCCGGGTTGTGCAGTGGGGCGAGCGGCACCAGATCCTTGATCGCGGCCAGCACCGCGTCGTCGACGAGTACCGGTGCGCTGAAGGTCCGGCCACCGTGCACCACCCGGTGTCCGACCGCCGCCAGCCCGGTCGGGTCCAGCCCGTCCAGGATCTGCCGCACCGCCTCGGTGTGGTCCGCCGGGCCGCCACCGGGTTCACCGATCCGCTCGACGGTGCCGTGGTCGAGTGCCCGGTCATCGTCGTAGCGGCGCCACTTCACCGACGACGACCCGCAGTTGAGCACCAGCACCTGACTCACGACGCCTCCTCGGTGGCCGCCTGGATGGCGGTGATCGCCACCGTGTTGACGATGTCCGGCACCGTGGCGCCACGCGACAGGTCGTTCACCGGCCGCCGCAGGCCCTGCATGACCGGGCCGACGGCGACCGCCCCGGCGGAGCGCTGCACCGCCTTGTACGTGTTGTTGCCGGTGTTCAGGTCCGGGAAGATGAAGACCGTGGCGTGCCCGGCGACGGGGCTGTCGGGCAGTTTCGTGGCCGCCACCGCCGGGTCGATCGCCGCGTCGTACTGGATGGGCCCCTCGACCAGCAGGTCGGGTCGGCGCTCCCGGACCAGCGCGGTGGCCGCGGCGACCTTCTCCACGTCGGCGCCCGCGCCGGAGCTGCCGGTCGAGTACGACAGCATGGCCACCCGGGGTTCGATACCGAACCGGGCGGCGGTGTCGGCCGACGAGATCGCGATGTCGGCGAGCTGGGCCGCGTCCGGGTCGCGGTTGACCGCGCAGTCGCCGTAGACCAGCACCCGGTCGGCGAGCAGCATGAAGAAGACGCTGGAGGCCACCGAGACGTCCGGCAGCGTACGAATGATCTCGAACGCCGGCCGGATGGTCGCGGCGGTGGTGTGCGTGGCGCCGGAGACCATGCCGTCGGCTCGGCCGGTGGCCACCATCAGCGTGCCGAAGTAGTTGGGTTGCGCCACGATGTCGTGCGCCAACTCGGCGGTGACGCCCCGGTGGGCGCGCAGCCGGGCGTACTCGGCGGCGAAGTCGTCGCGCCACTCGCTGGTGCCCGGGTCGACCACCTGCACGTCGCCGAGGTCGATGCCCAGCTCCCGGGTGCGACGGGCGATGTCGTCCGGCCGGCCGAGCACCGTCAGCTCGGCCACCCCACGCCGTAGCAGGATCTCCGCCGCGCGCAGGATCCGCTCGTCGGTGCCCTCCGGCAACACCAGGTGCCGGGGCTTCGAGCGGGCACGGTCGATCAGCTCGTTCTCGAACATCAGTGGGGTGACCCGCGCGGACCGGCTGACCCGCAGTCGACGGGCCAGGTCGTCGGTGTCCACACAGCGCTCGAACGCGCCGAGCGCGGCCTCCACCTTGCGGGGATTGGACGCGCTGGGCCGGCCCTCGATGCGACTGGACGCGGCCACCGTGTCGTAGCTGTCGCTGCGCACGGAGAGCACCGCCAACCCGGTGTTGAGGCCCTCCACCAGCCGCATCACCCTGGGGTCGGGCTGCTCGCCGAGGGTCAGCACCAGCCCGGCCACCGACACCTGCCCGGCCACGTGCGCGGCGCTCGCGGCGACGAGCAGGTCGGCCCGGTCCCCAGGGGTGATCACCAGGGCGCCCTCGGTGAGGTGGCCCAGCAGGGTCGGCACGTGTGCCGCGCCGACCACGAAGTCCAGCACGTCGCGACCGAGCGCGGCGTCGTCCCCGGCCAGCAGGGTGGCCCCGAGCGCCGCCGCCACCTCGGCCACCGTCGGCGCGGACACGCTCGGCACCTCCGGAATGGCGTACGCGGGGACCGGCAGGTCGGGCAGCGTCATCGGCTCGGTCACCCGGTTGGCGATCACCGCGAGCACCGTCGCGCCGAGGTCGGCCAGATCGTGGTACGCCCCCCGCATCGCCGACGCGACCGCCGCCGGCTCCTGCCCGAAGCCGTCCACCACCGGCACCACCACGCTGCCGAACTCGGTGGCCAGCCGGGCGTTGAAGGCCAGTTCCCGAGGGTGGGCCGGGTCGCCCGGCTCGTCGAAGTCACTGCCCACCACGACCACCGCCGGGCACTGCCGCTCCACCGCCCGGTAGCGCTCGACGACGGCGGAGATGAGCTGCTCCCGTCGGCCGTCGGCGACCAGCGCCGAAGCCTCGGCGTAGCTCGCCCCGGCCAGCTCGGACAGCGGCACCTCGACCCGGTAGCGCTCGCTCAGCAGGGCGAGGATCGGGTCCTGGCCGGTGTCGGCCACCAACGGCCGGAACACGCCGATCCGCCCGACCTGGCGGGACAGCAACTCCGCCAACCCGAGGGCGATCGTCGACTTGCCCCCGCCGGACCCCACGCTGGTGAGGTAAACACTCCGAGCCACGTTCCCACCCCCTGCCCGTTGATCAAGAAGTTTGCGTCAGCTCCGGCCCCCATCGTGACCGAAACTTCTTGGTGCGGAACGGGGTTAGGCGTCTTCGTCGTCCGGGTCGTCCAGGCGGGCCAGGTAGGTGGCCAGGCGCTCGATGGGGGTTTCGAAGTCGGGGTTGAGGTCGACGAAGTCGCGCAGGCGCTCGCCGAGCCACTCCAGGGTCACCTGCTCTTCGCCCCGGCGTTCGACCAGCTCCTCGATGCCACGGTCGGTGAAGTACATCGCGTACGTCCTCGTGCTCGGCCCGGCACGGGCCGGGCGGTCGGGTGGGTGAGGGGGACCGACGGAGCCGGGGCAGGACCGTGGTGAACGGCCCTGCCCCGGCTTCCGTACTCAGGTCAGGTCACGGGCGGGGCAGAGCCGCCTCGATCAGCGCGTTCTGCTCGACCTCGTGGGTCTTGGCCGAGCCGACCGCCGGGGCGGCCGCGGCCGGGCGGGAGATCCGCCGCAGCCGAACGTCCGTGAGGTGCTCCAGCAGGTTGAGCGCGACGAACGACCAGCCACCCTGGTTGGCCGGCTCCTCCTGCACCCAGGCGAAGTCCTCGGCGTTCGGGAACTGCGCGAGGGCGGCCCGGATCTCCTCCACCGGCAGCGGGTACAACTGCTCCAGCCGGAGGATTGCGGTGTCGGTGACGCCGCGCTCCTGCCGGGCGTGGAACAGGTCGTAGTAGACCTTGCCGGAGCAGAGCAGCACCCGCTTCACCGCCTCCGGTGCCGGGGCGGCCGTGTCGCGCAGCACCGGCTGGAAGGTGCCGGTGGTGAAGTCCTCCACCGACGAGACGCAGAGCTTGTGCCGCAGCAGCGACTTCGGCGTGAACACCACCAGCGGCTTGCGCTTGGGCGACAGGGCCTGGCGGCGCAGCAGGTGGAAGTAGTTCGCCGGGGTCGTCGGGATGGACACCCGCATGTTGTCCTCGGCGCACATCTGCAGGAACCGCTCCGGCCGGCCGGAGGTGTGGTCCGGGCCCTGACCCTCGTGGCCGTGCGGCAGCAGCAGGGTGATGGCGGAGCGCTGGCCCCACTTCACCTCACCGGACGAGATGAACTCGTCGATCACGGACTGGGCGCCGTTGACGAAGTCGCCGAACTGGGCCTCCCAGGCGACGAGGGCGTTGATGTTCTCCACCGAGTAGCCGTACTCGAAGCCCATCGCCGCGTACTCGCTGAGCAGCGAGTCGTGCACGAAGAACCGGGAGCGGTCGCCGTCGCCGGTGAGCGACTTCAGCGGCAGGTAGTCGTCGCCGGTGCGGGAGTCGACCACCGAGGCGTGCCGCTGGACGAACGTGCCGCGACGAGAGTCCTGCCCGGCGAGCCGGACGGTGACCCCGTCGTGCAGCAGCGCCCCGAGCGCGATGATCTCGCCGAAGCCCCAGTCGATGTTGCCCTCGACGGACATCTTTGCCCGCCGGTCGAGCAGCTGCTGGATCCGCTTGTGCGGGGTGAAGCCCTCCGGCAGGTTGATGTGCGCCTCGCCGATGGCCTTGACCACTGACGCGTCGGTGGCGGTCTCGACCTGCGGCTCCGGCTCCTCCTCGCGGCGCGGCCGGTTGAGCTGGCGCGGTGCCGAGGCGGCGTCCCGGGTGGCCTTGAAGACCTTCTCCAGCTGCGCCTGGTAGTCGCGCAGCAGCTCCTCCGCGTCCTCCACGGTGATGTCACCGCGACCGATCAGCTCCTCGGTGTAGAGCTTGCGGACCGAGCGCTTCGAGTCGATGATCTTGTACATCTGGGGGTTGGACATCGACGGGTCGTCGCCCTCGTTGTGCCCGCGCCGGCGGTAGCAGACCATGTCGATCACGACGTCCTTGTTGAACGTCTGCCGGTATTCGAACGCCAGCCGGGCCACCCGGACCACGGCCTCCGGGTCGTCGCCGTTGACGTGGAAGATCGGCGCCTGGATCATCCGGGCCACGTCGGTGCTGTAGAGGCTGGACCGGCTGTACTCCGGGGCGGTGGTGAAGCCGACCTGGTTGTTCACCACCACGTGCACGGTGCCGCCGGTGCGGTAGCCGCGCAGCTGCGACAGGTTGAGCGTCTCGGCGACCACGCCCTGCCCGGCGAAGGCGGCGTCACCGTGCACCGCCAGCGGCAGCACGGTGTAGCCCTCCAGCTTGAGGTCGATCCGGTCCTGCTTGGCCCGGACGATGCCCTCCAGCACCGGGTCGACGGCCTCCAGGTGCGACGGGTTGGCCACCACCGACACCTTGACCGCGTGCTCGCCGTCGGGGGTGGTGAACTTGCCGTTCTGACCCAGGTGGTACTTCACGTCGCCGGAGCCCTGCGTCGAGCGCGGGTCCAGGTGACCCTCGAACTCCGAGAAGATCTTCTCGTACGGCTTGCCGACGATGTTGGCCAGCACGTTGAGCCGACCCCGGTGGGCCATGCCGATGACGACCTCGTCCAGCCCGTTCTCGGCGGAGGACTCCAGCACCTCGCCGAGCAGCGGGATCAGCGACTCGCCGCCCTCCAGCGAGAAGCGCTTCTGGCCGACGTACTTCGTCTGCAGGAAGGTCTCGAACGCCTCGGCGGCGTTGAGCCGGTTGAGCACGTGCTTCTGCTCGTCGGCGGAAGGCTTCTCGTACTTGCGCTCGATCCGTTCCTGGACCCAGCGCCGCTCCTCCGGGTCCTGGATGTGCATGTACTCGATGCCGACCCGGCGGCAGTACGAGTCGCGCAGCACACCGAGGATCTCGCGCAGCTTCATCCGCTGCCGGCCGGCGAAGCCGTTGACCGGGAACTCGCGGTCCAGGTCCCACAGGGTGAGCCCGTGCTGGAGGACGTCCAGGTCGGGGTGCTTGCGGATCTTGAATTCCAGCGGGTCGGTGTCAGCCATCAGGTGACCGCGCACCCGGTACGCGTGGATCAACTCGTGCACCCGGGCGGTCTTGTTGATCTGACCCTCGGAGTTGACCGCGACGTCGCGCATCCAGCGCACCGGCTCGTACGGGATGCGCAGCGCGGTGAAGATCTGGTCGTAGAAGCCGTGCTCGCCCAGGATCAGCTCGTGCATCACCTTGAGGAACTCGCCGGACTGCGCGCCCTGGATGATCCGGTGGTCGTACGTGCTGGTCAGCGTGATGATCTTGCTGACCGCCAGCTCGGCCAGGGTGGCCTCGGACATCCCCTGGTAGGGGGCCGGGTACTCCATCGCGCCGACGCCGATGATCGCGCTCTGCCCCTGCATGAGCCGCGGCATCGAGTGCACGGTGCCGATGCCGCCCGGGTTGGTCAGCGAGATCGTGGTGCCGGAGTAGTCCTCCATGGTCAGCTCGTTGCGCCGCGCCCGTCGGACCACGTCCTCGTACGCCTGCCAGAACTGCCGGAAGTCCATCTGCTCGCAGCCCTTGATGGAGGGGACCACCAGGTTGCGGCTGCCGTCCGGCTTGGCGAGGTCGATCGCGATGCCGAGGTTGACGTGTGCCGGGCGGAGCACCGCCGGCTTGCCGTTGGCCTCGGTGAAGGAGTTGTTCATCTCGGGGTGCTGGACCAGCGCGCGCACCATCGCGTAGCCGACCAGGTGGGTGAAGCTGACCTTGCCGCCCCGCCCACGGGCGAGGTGGTTGTTGATCACGATGCGGTTGTCCACCAGCAGCTTGGCCGGGACCGCGCGCACGCTGGTCGCGGTGGGCACGCTCAGCGAGGCGTCCATGTTCTGGACGATCTTCGCCGCGACGCCCCGCAGCGGCGTGGTCTGCGGGCCGTCGGCACTCGGCGCGGCGGCCTTGGCGGCCGGCTTGGCCGGGGCGGCCTTCTCCGGAGCGGTCTTCTCCGGAGCGGCCTTCGGTGTGGCCGGAGCGGCGGGCTTGGTCGGTGCCGGCTGGGCCGCGGCCGGCTTGCTCGCGGTCGCCGGCTTGGCCGGGGCGCTCGGCTGGGCGACCGTGGCGGCTGCCTCCGGCTGACCGTCCGGCTCCGGGGCGGCGGCCGGCTTGTCCGACGACTCGGCGCCGCGCGGGGTGCCCGCTCCCGGTGCCGGTCGGTAGTCGGCGAAGAAGTCGTGCCAGGCCGAATCGACGCTCGATGGGTCGGCGAGGTAACGCTGGTACATCTCCTCGACGATCCACTCATTCGGGCCGAAACCCGCCAGTGGGTTCTCCTGCGAAGTCTGCTGGGTCGACACGGCCGGTAATCGCCTCTTTCACGCGGGTTTGTGTGGCACGCGGTGGGTCCGTCGCGCCCGATGAGGAGCACGGACTGGACAGCTCCCAGGCTACGCCGTACCGATCCCGCGGGCATTTCCGCCTCGGTCCCGTGGCCGGTTTCACAGAAGATGCCAGAAGTTCAGCAACGCCTGCGCGCGCCGTGTCGAACTGGTAACACCCGGCCCTCGCGCGGCCGGTCGCCGAGGGTGACGCCCGACCCCGGGGCGGCCAGCCTGTCGTCGCCGCCCCGGGGTCGCAGACGCCATCAGGCGATGTCGCGCCGCCGGGTGAGCAGAACTCCGGCAATTCCGCTGACCAGCGCGTAGCCGATCAGCACCAGGGCACCGACCCACCAGGACGGTGTGAACTCCGAGGTGCCTTCCGTGATCATGACCTGGGATGCCACAGCGGGCCAGATCACCTGCCACTTGAGCACCGCCTGGCTGTCGAGGAGGTTCGACAGGAGCAGGAAGAGCAGCCCCACCACCTGGGTGCCGATCAGATAGAGCACCGCCGCCGTGATCACCGCACCGAGCTGGTTGGTGATCAGCGTGCCGATGCCCACCCCGAGGATCGTCCAGATGGCGTAGGCCAGCAGGTTGAACAGCAGCGCCCGCTGCACCGGCCACTCACCGAGCTGAGTTCCGTAGTCGTTCACGGACAGGAAGATCGCGCCGGCGGCCAGGTCGATGAGCGTGGTCGCCAGCCAGAACATGAAGCCGAGCAGGCTGGCGGCGACGAGCTTGCTGACGATGACCGACGTCCGCCGGGGGGTCGTCAGGAAGGTCGTGGTCGCGGTCTGGTGGAAGAACTCGTTGGTGACCATCAGGATGCCGATGAGCATCACGAACATCAGCCCGAGGTACTGCCCCGAGGTGTAGAGGTTCGCCGCCTGCGCCGGCGCGGTCGCCTGCTCGGCGCTGACGCCGATCTCCTCGGCGTCGCCGCCGAGCGTCGTGACGGCCAACCACGCGTTGACCGCGAACGCCAGGGCGATCGAGAGGAACGCGCCGAGGGCCAGCCACCACCAGGTGCTGGTGGTACGGATCTTGAGTAGCTCGGATCGGACCAGGTTCATCGGATGCCCGCCTTTCCGGCCGTCAGCTCCAGGAAGACCCGTTCCAGATCGGGCCGTTCGGTGGTCAGTTCGTGCAGCTCGACGCCGGCCGCGAGGGCGGACCGGCCGATCGTCGGGGCGTCCACCCCGCCGACCAGCAGCACACCCTGCTCGTCGGTCTCGATGGTCGCCGACTGCGCCTTGAGGGCGGCGGTCAACGCCTCGGCCTGCGGGGTGCGGACCCGGACCCGGGCGCCCTGGGCCATCGACCCGAGCACCTGGTCGACCGGACCCTGCCGGACCAACTGGCCGGCCGCGATGATCACCACGTCGTCGGCGAGGAGCTGCATCTCCGACAGCAGGTGGCTGGAGACCAGCACCGTGCGGCCCTCGTGGGCGAGGTTCTTGAGGAACCCACGCATCCACCGGATGCCCTCCGGGTCCAGCCCGTTGGCCGGCTCGTCGAGGATCAGCACGCGGGGGTCACCGAGCATCGCGGCGGCGATGCCGAGCCGCTGCTTCATGCCCAGCGAGTAACCCTTGAACTTGCGCTTCGCCGCCGGGGTCAGCCCGACCAGGGCCAACGCCTCGTCGGCCCGCTGCTTGGGCAGCCCGGCCGCCGCGCAGATGACCCGGAGGTGGTTGATGCCGGTGCGGCCCTTGTGCGCGCTGGACGCCTCCAGCACCGCGCCGACCTGCCGCAGCGGGTTGGGGAGGTCGGCGTACCGCTGGCCGCTGATGGTGGCCGTGCCGGCGGTCGGCGTGACCAGATTCAGCAGCATGCGCAGCGTGGTGGTCTTGCCTGCGCCGTTCGGGCCGAGGAAGCCGGTCACCCGTCCCGGCGCCACGGTGAAGGACAGGTTGTTCACCGCCCGGACGTTCTTGTACTGCTTCGTCAGACCGGACACCACGATCTGACCGTCGCTGGTGGGGCTTCGCTGCCCGTCAGTCATCGTTCTCCTCCCGTGTGTGGCGTCGAGGTACGCCGTGGCACAGCGTGACGGCCCGTGGCAACAAGGTCAATCAGGCGCGGTCAGTACGTTTGCCTCCGTCGCGGGGTGGACGCGACTCATCCCTGCGGACTACGGACCGGGTTCAGCGGGCGATCCAGGTTGCCCGCGCCGAGCCGAGCAACGACCCGTCCGGGCCGTACAGGCTGGTGTGCACGAGCGCCTTGCGCCCATCGACGCGCAGCAACGCCCCGGTCACCACGCACTCGTCGCCCGGCTCGGGCAGCGCCGCGACCACGGCGGCGATCCGGCCCAGCAGGTACGGGCGGCCCGGCGCGAGCACCGCCCAGCCACCGGGGCAGTCCAGCGCAGCCCAGACCGTGGCCGCACTGACCTCCGCGGGCCCGCGGAAGGGCGCGGCGGTCCGGCCATCGGGCAGCCGGCCGGGGAAGATCCGCAGCCCGTCGGCCCGCTGCGGCCCGCAGACGTAACAGCTGGGGAACGGATGCTCGACCAGGCCGGGGTAGCGGGCCGCGGCGGCCACCGCCGTCTCCAGGTCGACCGGGGGTACGACGGCATCGATCACCCCGGCCGGTCGCACCTCGGCCACCAGTTCGCCGGCCGGGTCCCGGACCTCGCCGTCGACCAGTGTCAGCTCGGTCTCCAACGGTGGCGGCCGGCGCAGCGTCACCTCGACCGGCCCGCTGCCGCCCGCCTCGGCGGCGAAGATCCCCGCGCTCCAGCCGCCGTTGCCGGAACCCGCGGGCCCGTTGTAGCGGGTTTCGATGCGCATCGTGGACCTCCGGTGGGGCGTGCCGGCGTCGTCGCCGGTCCGTTCCGCAGCCTCGCACGCCCGAGGTGGGAGCCATCTGCCGGCCGGCGTTCATCCTGCCGACACCAGTGGTCCCCGTGAATGGCAACCCGGGCCCTTACACAGATCCCATGGCCGTTCTGCATGCCGCTGGCGCACCCCTGAAGACCAGCGGATACACCCTGCTGATCGCCGACGACCCCACCCAGGTCGCGGCCGCGCAACGCCTGCGCCACGAGGTGTTCGCCACCGAGCTCGGCGCCACCCTCCCCGGCGAGGCCGGGTTGGACGTCGACCCCTTCGACGCGTACTGCGACCACCTGATCGTCCGCGAGGACAGCACCGGCGAGGTGGTCGGCACGTACCGGCTGCTGCCGCCCGGGCGCACCACCCGGCGCTACGCCGAGGACGAGTTCGACCTGAGCCAGCTCGACCCGCTCCGCGACGACCTGGTCGAGGCGGGTCGCTCCTGCGTGCACCCGGACCACCGCTCCGGCGCGGTGATCAACCTGATGTGGGCCGGCATCATCCGGTACCTGCACCTGCGCGGCTCCCGCTGGCTCGGCGGCTGCGCGTCGGTGCCGGTGGCCGACGGCGGGCGGACGGTGGCCGAGGTGTGGACCCAGGCCCTGGCCCGGCACCTGTCACCGCCGCCGCTGCGGGTCCGCCCGTTGCGGCCCTGGTTCACCGAGGCGGCTGCCGCCGGCCCGGTCGCCGCCGCCCCGGCCGGGCGGGTGGCGGTTCCGCCGCTGCTGCGTGGCTACCTCCGGCTCGGCGCGTGGATCTGCGGCGAGCCGTCGTACGACAGGGACTTCGGGTGCGCGGACTTCTACGTCCTCTTCTCCCTGGACCGGATGAACCCGCGCTACCTGCGGCACTTCCTCGGCGGGGAGCAGCGGTGACCGCCGTGGCGCGCGACCTGTGGCGCCCCGCCTCGGGTTGCGACGACGACTGTCTGCCGGCGGCCGGTGAGGTGCCCACGGTGCCGGTGGCCCGCCGGGTGCTCCGGCTGGTCGCCGCGCTCGGCATGCTGCTGGCCGGGATCCCGGTGGTGGTGCTGCTGCCCGTGCTTCCCACTCGGGAACGGCAGGCGCTGGTCAGTGGCTGGGCGCGGGCCACCGCGCGCGCCTTCGGCGTCCGCCTCGTGGTCCGGGGTCGGTTGCCCCGGCGGCGCGCGCTGCTGGTCGCCAACCATGTCTCCTGGCTGGACATCCTCGCGGTGCTGGCGGTCGCGCCCACCCGGATGGTGGCGAAACGGGAGGTCCGCTCCTGGCCGGTGGTCGGTCTGCTGGCCGCGGCGGCGGGCACTGTCTTCGTGGACCGCGCCCGGCCCCGGGCGCTGCCGAGGACTGTCGCCCGGGTCGCCGACGCGCTGCGCGCCGGGCGGTCGGTGGCGGTCTTTCCGGAGGGTACGACGTGGTGTGCCGGGAACGGTGCCACCGACTGCCGCCCCGGCGGTGGGTTCCGGCCCGCGACGTTCCAGGCGGCCATCGACACGGGCAGCCCGGTCGTTCCGCTGCGGCTCACCTATCGCTGTGCGGCCACCGGGTCGACCACCACGGCGGCCGCCTTCCTCGGTGCGGACACCCTGCTGCGCTCGGTGGCACGGGTGGTCGCGGCGCGGGAGCTGGTGGTCTCGGTGACGATCGCCGCCGCGCTGCACCCGGCCCGTGACGCCGACCGGCGGTTGCTGGCCCGGGCCGCCGAGTCGGCCGTACACCTGGTGCCGACGGCGGGGGCCGTGGCGCGGGCCCGGCTGCGGCCGGTGCCGACGGTGCCCCCGGCCGTTTCCGTGGCGGCTCCGCCTTCTGATCGGAAGCTGGACCTGGCGGCCTGAGGGAAGCACGCCGAAGGCCGGGCCCGGCCGGCCACCAACTCGCGACCTGTCTTGTGGTGTCGCGATGTATCGCGTTACATTCTCCTCCTGTTCGGCGTGCCTCCCGCGCGTCGTCGAGAGGGGGACGCCATGGCCGGATGGACGGTCGAGAGCCCGCAACGACTCACGGTGGACGCTCCGGTCGTGCGGCTGGACGTTCGACTGATCAGTGGGCGGCTCAACGTGGTCGCCACCGACGGGCCGACCCGGATCGACGTGACCCAGGTCGGCCGTCGGCCGGTTCTGATCGACCACACCGACGGTCGGCTCAGCATCCGCCAGGAGCGCGGTCGGGGCTGGTCGGACGTCCTGCGCTGGTTCCGGATGATCCACCGCTATCCCCGGGTGGACGTCTCCATCGCCGTGCCCGCCGACGTCCTCGCCGATCTGGGCCTGGTCGCGGGCTCCCTGGTCGCCTCCGGCCTGCGCCGGCAGACCACCGCCAACGTCGTCGCCGGCCAGATCACGCTGATGGGGCTGCGCGGCAGCACCTCCGCGAAGCTCACCTCGGGGCCGGTGGAGGCGCTCGGCGTCCGCGGCGACCTCACGGTGGAGACGGTCTCCGGGGAGGTGATCCTCGCCGACAGCGCCGCCGACCGGGTCCGGGCGCAGACCGTCTCAGGTCAGATCACCTGTGATCTGGACAACCCCCGGCGCAGCGAGATCCGGTTGACCACCATCTCGGGCAGCATCACCGTCCGGGTCCGCGCGGACAGCGACCTCGCCGTCCAGCTGAACACCGCCTCCGGCCGGATCACCAGCGGCTTTCCGCAGCTGCGCACCTCGACGTTCCCACTGCCCAGCAGCGAGGGAGTGCTCGGCGCCGGCGACGGTAAGCTCTGGGCTTCCGCGACCTCGGGGAGCATCGCCCTGCTCGCCCGAGCCGTCGACGACGACGCAGAGGAGCTGCCGTGACCGCCGTGTTCAGCCACGGGCGGCTCCGGCTCTACCTGCTCAAGCTCCTCGACGACGGCCCGAAGCACGGCTACGAGCTGATCCGCCTGCTGGAGGACCGCTTCCTCGGGCTGTACGCGCCCAGCGCCGGCACCATCTACCCCCGCCTGCAACGGCTGGAGGTCGAGGGTCTGGTCAGCCACACCGCGGCCGGCGGCCGCAAGACGTACGACATCACCGATGCCGGCCGGGCGGAGCTGCGCCAGCGGGCCGGCGAGTTGACCGCGCTGGAAACGGACATCGCGGCCTCCGTGGCGGACCTCTCCAGCCTGGCCGGCGAGATCCGCAGCGAGGTACGCGGATCGGCACGCGACCTCAAGCGGGAGCTGAGCGAGGCCACCCGGCAGACCCGGCGGGCCCGGTGGGAGGCGCCCGCACCGCCGCCCCGGCCGGCGTCGGCCGGAGGGCCGCAGGCCGAGCTGCTCGACGAGTTGGACCAGCGGCTGGCCGCGTTCACCGCCGAGGTGGGCCGGCTGACGCGCGCCCGACAGTTCAGCGACACCCAGCTGCGCACCGCGATCCGGCTGCTCGACGGCGCCCTCGACGGGCTGCGTCGCCTGCTGCGCTGACCAGCCTCGCCGGACGGCCGGCGACTCACAGCCTTTTTGCAGGAAGCGTCCAGCGCTGGCGCAGTGACGTCACCGATGATGGGCGCATGCCCGCTACCCAGACCGAGGCGCGACTGCTCGTCGTCGAGGACGACCCCAACATCCTCGAACTGCTCTCCGCGAGCCTGCGGTTCGCGGGCTTCGACGTGGCGACCGCGACAAGTGGAAGCGCCGCGCTCCACGCCGCCAAGGACCACCGGCCCGACCTGGTGGTGCTCGACGTGATGCTCCCCGACCTGGACGGCTTCGAGGTCATCCGGATGCTCCGCGAGGGCGGCACGCGTACCCCGGTGGTGTTCCTGACCGCCCGGGACGCCACCGACGACAAGATCCGTGGGCTGACCCTGGGCGGCGACGACTACGTCACGAAGCCGTTCAGCCTGGAGGAGCTGACCGCCCGGATCCGCGCCGTGCTGCGCCGCACCACGACCGGCGAGCAGGCCCCGTCCCGGCTCACCTTCGCCGACCTGGAGTTGGACGAGGAGACCCACGAGGTGCACCGTGCCGGCCAGCGGGTGCAGCTCTCGCCGACCGAGTTCAAGCTGCTGCGGTACCTGATGCTCAACGCCAACCGGGTGCTCTCCAAGGCGCAGATCCTCGACCATGTCTGGAACTACGACTTCCGGGGCGACGACAACATCGTCGAGTCCTACATCTCGTACCTGCGGCGCAAGGTCGACACCACCCAACCCCGGCTGATCCACACCCTGCGCGGCGTCGGCTACGTGCTGCGCAAGCCGGCGGCGTGAACGCGGTCCAGCAGGCGAAAGGGCGGGTCCGCAGCGTTCCGCTGCGGGTGAAGCTGGTCACCTCGGTGCTCGCGCTGGTCGCCGTCGCGCTTCTGGTGATCAGCTCGCTGACCGCGTACTTCCTCCGCAACTACCTGGAGGGCCAGGTCGACGGGCAGGTCCGGTCGACCGCCCAGGGCCTCGGTCAGTTGCTTCCGAAGCTGCGCAGCGGTGAGGTCGGCGCGATGCTGCCCAGCGACTACGTCGTCATCGTGGCCGACGAGCAGCAGGTGTACCCGCCCAAATACGACGACCTCAGCTACGACCTCGACCAACTGCCCGCGTTCCCCACCAGCCGCGCGGGTTTCGAGGCGGAGGAGGGCGAGCCGCAGACCGTCCTGTCCCACAACGGCTACACCCGCTGGCGGGTGTACTACGCCCCCCAGCCGGACGGCTCCGTGCTGGCCGTGGGTCAGCCGCTGACCGACGTGGACCGGGCGGTGAAGCAGCTCGTCTGGATAGACCTCCTGGTCGGTGGCGCAGTGCTGATCATGCTGGCCTCGGTCGGCGCGGCGATCGTCCGGACCAGCCTCAAGCCCCTCGTCGAGATCGAGCAGACCGCCGCCGCGATCGCCGGCGGTGACCTGACCCGCCGGGTGCCCGACCCGGAGGAGGGCCAGGCCGAGCCGACCTCGGAGCTGGGCCGGCTCTCCCGCGCGCTGAACGCGATGCTCACCCAGATCGAGGCGGCGTTCACCGCCCGAGCCGCGTCGGAGACCTCGGCCCGGTGGGCGGAGAGCGCCGCCCGGGATGCCGCCGCCGCCGCTCAGGCGTCCGAGGCGCGGGCCATCCGCTCCGAGGAGCGGATGCGGCAGTTCGTCGCCGACGCCTCCCACGAGCTGCGGACTCCGCTCACCACCATTCGTGGCTTCGCCGAGTTGTACCGGCAGGGTGCCGCCCGCGCGCCGGAGCAGACCGCCGGTCTGCTGCGCCGGATCGAGGACGAGGCGGCCCGGATGGGGCTGCTGGTGGAGGACCTGCTTCTGCTCGCCCGCTTGGACATGGAACGGCCGCTATCGCTCACCCCGGTGGAGCTGCCGGTGCTCGCCTCCGACGCGGTGCAGGCCGCCCGGGCGATGGCACCGGACCGGCAAATCGAGCTGGAGATCGCGCCCGAATCGGGCCCACTCGTCGTCTCCGCCGACGACGCGCGGCTACGGCAGGTGATCGGCAACCTGGTCACCAACGCGCTCACCCACACCCCGCCGGAGGCCGAGATCCGGGTACGGCTGCGTGCCGAACCGGGTGGCTTCGCCGTCGTGGAGGTGGCCGACACCGGCCCCGGTCTCTCGGCCGAGCAGGCGGAACGTGTCTTCGAGCGGTTCTACCGGGCCGACGCCGCCCGTACCCGGCGGGCCGACGGCAACACCGGCACCGGCCTCGGCCTGGCCATCGTGGCGGCGCTGGTCGCCGCCCACCACGGCTCGGTCGAGGTGGCCGAGACGCCCGGCGGCGGGGCCACCTTCCGGGTTCAACTGCCGCTGCTGCCGCAGGTCGACGGAGCGGGCGAGTGACTTTCAGCCAACTTCCAGGACGGTTCCAGGTTGATTGCAGTGCCGGGGGAGAAGGTAGTGCCATGACCGAGTTCGAGTCCGACCCGCAGCGCCGGCCGGCCCCCACCGACGCCGAGCCGTCGCACCCCACCGCCGAGCTGCCGCGCGACGAGCGCGTGCAGTCCGACTCCCCGACCACTCCCGTACCGGTCGTCTCGACCGGCGGTGACCCGACGGTCGCCTCCACCACCGGTGACGCGGAGACCACCGCCGGCACCCCGGCCGCGTACACCGGCTCCTCCGCGCCCGCCGGCCAGCCGGCCGCCGCCCAGCCGACCGGGTACGAGCCGTCGACCGGCTACGAGCGCCCGGCCGCCGCCGCGTCCGCGCCGCCGTACCCGGTCTCCGGTCACCCGGCGCCCGGCCAGCCCGGCTACCCACAGCCGGCCGCCGGCCACTACCCCGGTGCTCCCTGGTACCCGGGCCAGCAGTCCGGCTGGGCCGGCGGGGGCCAGCCGGGCATGCCGTACGCCCAGCACCAGCAGCACCCCGGGCAGCACGCCCAGCACCCCGGACAGCACCCGGGCCAGCCGGTCCCGCCGTGGGGCCCGCAGGTCGCGCCGCCCGGCAGCGGCCCCCGGCCGGGTCGGATCGCCAAGTTCGCCGGTGCCGGTGTCGCGGTGTTCGCCCTGATGCTCGGTTCCGGTGTTGCCGGTGGGGCACTCGCGCTCGCCCTCGACGGCGACGGCGGTGGCATCACCCGCACCTACTCCGCGGCTCCCGTGATCAATGGCGCCGACCTGCCGAAGATCGCCGCGTCGGTGCAGGACAGCGTCGTCTCGATCACCACCAACAGCGGTGAGGGTTCCGGGGTGGTGCTCAGCGCCGACGGGTACGTGCTGACCAACAACCACGTGGTCGCGTCCGCCGCCGGCGACGCCGTACGGGTGGTCTTCGCCGACGGCAAGACCGCCGACGCGAAGATCATCGGCACCGACCCGAAGACCGACCTGGCCGTGGTGAAGGCCAATGGGGTGAACGACCTCAAGCCGGCCAAGTTCGGCGACAGCGACGCCATGCAGGTCGGCGACCAGGTGCTCGCCCTGGGCAGCCCGCTCGGTCTGCAGGGTTCGGTGACCTCGGGCATCCTCAGCGCCCGGGACCGCACCATCCGGGCCGGTGAGGGGCAGCCGCAGGACCCGACCCAGCAGCAGAGCCAGCCGGTCAGCTCGATCTCCGGCCTGCTCCAGACGGACGCGCCGATCAACCCCGGCAACTCCGGCGGCGCACTGGTCAACACCCGAGGTGAGGTGATCGGCGTCAACACCGCCATCGCGACCTCCGGGCAGAGCACCGGCAACATCGGTGTCGGGTTCGCCATCCCCAGCAACAAGGCCAAGGACGTCGCGGGCAAGCTCCAGCGGGGCGAGAAGGTCAGTCACCCGTCGCTCGGAGTCGGCGTCAACCAGGCTGAGGGCGGCGGCGCCCTCGTCGCGTCGGTCACCCCGGGCAGCCCGGCGGAGAAGGCCGGCCTCCAGCGCGGCGACGTCGTCACCCGGTTCGGCGACAAGCCCGTCAACGACTCGGACGACCTGGTCGGCGCGGTGCAGGCCGGCAAGGTCGGCGACCGGGTCGAGGTGCAGTTCAAGCGCAACGGTGTCGAGAAGTCGGCGACCGTGACGCTCGCCGAAACGTCCTGACCAGCTGTCTGAACCTGCTTCCTCCCTCCGGCGGCGGGTGGCGGGGCCGAGGGGGTCGGCTCCGTCACCCGCCGCTTCTTTCCGCCCGGACGGCGGTTCACCCGGATCGGGTGAACCGCCGTCACCCGTCCGCCCGGCAGGTTCGGAGGGCGACGACCGGAACCGGGGGGTGGGGTGCCATGACCGAGGTGGTGGGTGTCCGCGACGACCAGCGGATCCAACGCGACGTTCTGGCCGAGCTGGCCTGGGACGCCCGGCTGCAACCGAACGAGATCGGCGTGACCGTCGATCAGGGCGTGGTCACCCTGACCGGATTTGTGGACGGTGCCGCCCGCGGCTGGGCCGCGACGCGGTGCGCACAGCGGGTTCGCGGCGTACGGGCGGTTGCCGACGAGATGGAGGTGCGGCTGCCCGGCACTCCGGGGCGTACCGACGCCGAGGTCGCCAACGCCGCCACCCGTGCCTTGGAGTGGGACAGTTTCGTGCCCGCCGAACGGCTGGACGTGACAGTGGCCAACGGCTGGCTGATGCTGCGCGGTGAGGTCGAGTTCGGATGGCAGCGGCGGGCCGCCGAGGGCGAGGTGCGCCGGCTCGACGGCGTACGGGGGATCACCAACCTGATCGAGGTACGACCCGCGGCGCCACCGGCTGCCGAGCGGCTGCGGCGCGACGTCCAGCGGGCGCTGCTGCGCACGCTCGGCGGCGAGCGGGTGACCGTCGAGGTGGACGGCGACACGCTGGTCCTCGCCGGCGTGGTCCGTTCCTGGTGGGAACGCGATCAGGTCGAGCGGGTGGCGTGGTCCGCGCCCGGGGTGCGGGTGGTCCACGACCAACTCCTGGTGGGTGGGTGATCGTCCGCCATGTCCGGTTTACCCGGGACGCCACCGGGAAACCGCCGCCGACCGGCGGTGCCGCCGCACCGGGGGAGCAACGGGGAGGACTCGTGGCCGTGAACCACCCGCCTGCGGGCCGCCCCGAGGAGCGGTCGCTGCGCATCGCGATGGTGGTTCCGCCGTGGTTGTCCGTACCGCCGCCCGGCTACGGCGGCCTTGAACAGGTCGTCGCCGCCCTGGTGGACGCGCTCTGCGGGCAGGGGCACTCGGTGACCCTGTTCGGCGCCGGAGGTGACCACGGCACGGCGGCCGACGGCTTCGTCTCCACGGTGGCCGAGGTCCAGTACGAGCGGCTCGGCGAGTCACTGCCCGAGCTGGCACACCTGGCCCGGGTGAATCGGCTGATCAGCCCGGCCGACTTCGACGTGATCCACGATCACACCACGATCGGTCCGCTGGTCGCCGGCCGCCGGGCCGTGCCGACGGTCGCGACCGTGCACGGCAACCCCGTGGGGGAGTACGGCGACGTGCTGAGCGACATCGACGCGGGCGTCGCACTGGTGGCCATCTCGCACGCCCAGCGCCGGCTGAACCCGAACCTGCCCTGGGCCGGCACGGTGCACAACGCGCTCGACATCCGCGGCTTCCCGCGCAAGCACACGCCCGGCGCGGGGCCGGTGCTGTGGCTGGCCCGGTTCAGCCCGGACAAGGGCCCGGACACCGCCATCCGGGCGTGCCGGGCGGCCGGGCTGCCCCTGCTGTTGGCCGGCAAGTGCAACGAGCCGGCCGAGCGTCGCTACTACGAGCAGGTCGTCGCGCCGATGGTCGACGACGACGTGACCGTCGTGCTCAACGCGGACCGCGCGACGACGTTGCGGATGCTTGTCGACGCGCGCTGCCTGATCATGCCGATCCAGTGGGATGAGCCGTTCGGCATGGTGATGCTGGAGGCGATGGCCACCGGCACGCCGGTGGTGGCGCTCAACCGGGGTGCGGTGCCGGAGCTGGTGCGGCCGGGGCTGACCGGGCTCGTCGTCGAACGGTCGGAGGAGCTACCGGCCGCGTTGCTCGCGGCGGAGCGACTCGACCCGGAGGACTGCGTGGCGCACGTCGCGCGGAACTTCTCGGTCGAGCGGATGGCGAGCGGCTACGCGGAGGTCTTCCAGCGCTTCGCCCTCGGCCGGCACGGCGTCCGTGAACCGGCCCGGATGCCGGTGCGCTGACCTGCCGGTGTCGCCGGGTCAGGCTCCGGTCGCGCCCAGCTCGGCCATGGCGGCGTCGAGCCGAGAGGCGTACGCCGGGCTGATGCCGCCCTCACCGAGACGGACGGCGACCTTCGCGCGTAGCCGGGCCACCGGCGGCGCGAGCTCTTCGCGCCCGGAGCTGACCGCCACGGTCAGGTTGCGCAGCTCGTTGCGCAGGTCGAGGGCCACGTCGTCGCGGATCTCACCGGCGTTCAGGCCGGCGCCGATCAACCCGTCGACCCGGTTCGCGACCTCGGTCAGGGTGCCCGGGTTCGAGGTGGGCGCCCCGGTGGTCGGTCTCGTCGACGGTGCCGCGGCCGGTGGGGTCGATGTGATCGGCGCGGACGACTCGGGGGCCGGCGGGTCGGTCGACGGGGTCGTCACCGGCCCGGCGGAGGGCTGCGCCCGGCGGGTCGGCTGCTGTTCGGGCAGCAGGGCCACCCCGGCCAGTGTCACTCCGACGGCCAGCACCAGCAGCAGCACCAACCGCCGCCGCGACCAGCCGGACCCGCTAGCCGGCTCGCCCGCGCCGGAGGGGGTTCCGCCGTCCGAGGTGTCTCCGCCCAGTCGTGCCGCCGCCGGTACGCCGGCCGTCGCGACCGCCGGCGACTGCGGTGGCAGGGGCTGGGTGGGCACCCGGATGGTCGCCGTCGGGGGCTCGGCGGGCAGCGAGTGGTCGCGGAGCGCGGTGGCTACCTGCCGGGCCGTCGGCCGATCGGCCGGGTTCCGGGCGAGGCTGCGCAGGCAGATCTGGGCCACCGGTGCGGGCAGGTCCGGTAGGTCGGCCAGCGTCGGCGGCGGACCACTGGCCAGCGCGGCGCTGAGCTGCTCCCAGGTGTCCGCCGGATACGGGACCCGGCCGGTGAGCGCCTCGTGCAGCAGTACGCCGAGCGAGTAGACGTCGGTGGACGGTTGGGCCGGCGCGCCGTCGAGGCGTTCCGGGGCGACGTACGCCGGGGTGCCGAAGGTCTCGCCGTCCTCGTCCTCGTCGGGCGCGCCGATCCGGGTGGCGATGCCGAAGTCGAGCACCTTGACGCCCGTCCCGGTCATCATCACGTTGGCCGGGGTGATGTCCCGGTGCACGATGCCGAGCCGGTGGGCGGCGGCCAGCGCGTCCGCGACCTGCGCGCCGACCTGGACCGCCTCGGTCCACGGCAGCGGCCCCTCGGTGAGCCGCAGCTTCAACTCCTCGCCGCTGAGCAGCTCCATCACCACGAACGAGGTGATCGAGCCGTCCGGGTCGACCGTCTCGCCGTAGTCGTGCACGGAGGTCAGGTGCGGGTGCACCAACTGGGCGGCGGCCCGTGCCTCCTCGCGCACCATGCCCCGGAACCGCGCGTCGGCGGCGAGTGACGGGGCGAGCACCTTCAGCGCGACGACCCGGTCCAGTACCTCGTCCCGGGCACGCCAGATGACCGACATGCCGCCGGCGCCGATCTGGTCCAGAAGTCGGTATCTGCGAGCCAGCAATCGGCCCGGATGCAGTGCTGCCTTCACGGATCGCACCTGCCTCAGGGGTGGGAGCGGTATCAGGTTGCGCGAATGCGTCCTGCCTGTCAACGCCGTCGCCACCAGCCGTCGACGGACGGTGCCTGCCGTGCGCTGACCGCCGGTCGACAGCGGCCCACCGGTCGGCGGCGGGCCCGTGCCAGGATGAGAGACATGGCGGGGGGACCGGTGGCGTTCGTGCTCGGCGGCGGGGGAGTGCTCGGCGCGGTCGAGGTCGGCATGTTGCGTGCCCTGTTCCGGGCCGGCATCCAACCCGACATGGTCCTCGGCACCTCGATCGGCGCGGTCAACGGCGCGCTGGTCGCCGCCGATCCGTCCGAGGCGGTGACCGACCGGCTGGTCCGGCTCTGGGCCTCACCGGAGGCGAGCGAGGTGTACGGCGACTCGGTCGCCCGCCAGTTGCGCCGCTTCGCCGCCCGCACCCACCTGCACTCACCCCGGCCGCTGCGCCGCCTCTTGGAAACCGAACTGGGGGTGGACACCACCTTCGCCGACCTGCGGGTGCCGTTCCGGTGCTGCGCCGCCCACATCGAGCGGGCCGCCGAGCACTGGTTCGACAGCGGCCCGGTGGTGCCGGCGGTGATGGCGTCGGCCTCGGTGCCGGGCCTCCTTCCGCCGATGCAGATCGACGGCGCGCACTACGTGGACGGAGGCATCGTCAACTCCATCCCGATCGGCGAGGCGGTGGCCGTCGGTGCCCGCCGGATCTACGTCCTCCAGGTGGGTCGGATCGAACGGGAGCTGACCCCGCCCCGTCGGCCGTGGGAGATCGCGCAGGTCGCGTTCGAGATCTCCCGCCGGCACCGCTTCTTCCGCGAGATGGCGGCGCTGCCGGAGGGGGTGGAGGTGCACGTCCTGCCGACCGGCGGGCTCAACCCGCGCGACGACACGCCGTGGGCCTACCGGGACATGGCGGCGGTGGGACGCCGGATCAGCCGCGCGTACACCGCCTCCCGGCGTTACCTCGCCACCCACCTGGAGCGTTGATGCCGCTGCCTCCCCGGTGGCTGCGTCGGCTGCTGATCGCCCCCGCCGTCGTGCTGCTCGCCTTCCTCGTGGTCACCACGTTGCCGATCTGGGCGTTGCTCGCCGCGGCCGCGTCCCCGCTGGTCCCGGGCCGGTTGCGCCCGCTGCGACTGCTCTGGATCGGCTGCTTCTACCTGGTCTGGGACGCCGCCGCGCTGCTCGCGCTCTTCCTGCTCTGGGTCGTCTCCGGCTTCGGCTGGCGGACCCGGTCGCCGGCCTTCCAGCGCGCGCACTACGTGCTGGCCGGCTGGTTCCTGCGGGTGCTGTTCTGGCAGGCACATTGGACACTGCGGTTGCGCATCGACGTCGTGGGCACCGACCCGGACACCGCGCTGCCCGGCCGGCCCGAGCTGGTGCTCTGTCGGCACGCCGGGCCGGGCGACTCGTTCATCCTGATCCACGGGCTGGTCAACTGGTTCCACCGGGAACCTCGGATCGTCCTCAAGGACAGCCTCCAGTGGGATCCGGCGATCGACGTGCTGCTCAACCGGCTGCCCAACCGGTTCATCGCGCCGACCCCGGAGCGCGGCGAGGAGACGGTACGCCAGGTCGGGCACCTCGCCACCGGCCTGGACGACAACGACGCGTTCGTGATCTTTCCCGAGGGCGGCAACTTCACCCCCAGGCGACGGCTGCGCGCCATCGCCCGGCTGCGCTCCCTCGGCCTGGAAAGGATGGCCCTGCGCGCCGAGCGGATGCGCCACGTGCTCGCCCCGCAGCCCGGTGGGATGCTCGCCGCGCTGGACGCGGCACCGGACGCCGGGGTCATCTTCGTCGCCCACACCGGTCTGGACCGGATGCTCACCGTCGCCGACGTGTGGCGGGAACTGCCGATGGACAAGCGGATCGTCATGCGGTTCTGGTCCGTGCCGCCGGAGGACGTACCGACCGGACGGCAGCAACGCATCGACTGGCTCTTCGATTGGTGGGCGCAGATTGACGCCTGGGTCGCCGCTAATCGGTAGATGTCCGCGTAGGGTGCGGGCGTGGACGAGATCTGCGTGGTGACAACGGTGGTGGATGCGCGTTCGGTCGCCGACGTGCTGGCGGCTGCGGCCGTCGCCGGCAGGCTCGCCGCCTGCGCCCAGGTGGGTGGTCAGGTGGACAGCACCTACTGGTGGCGGTCCGGGATGGAGACGAGCACCGAGTGGTCGGTGCAGTTCAAGACCGCACCGGATCGGCTCACCGCGTTGCTGGACCAGATCCGGGTCAGCCACCCGTACGAGGTGCCGGAGATCCTGGTGTCCAGGGTGGAGAGCGGCAACCCCGACTACGCCACCTGGGTGTACGAGCACACCCGCTCCTGAGTACGCGCACTCTGGGTCGCATCCCGGTCGGTTGTCGATGATGACCGGGTGGACGACACCCGTTACCCCTGCCCCGCCTGCGGTGCGCCGGCCGATCTGAGCGCCGGTTGTTCCGGCTGCCGGCGTGCGCCCGACCCGATCGCCGCCGAGGTGGTTCGGCTGAGCCGGGAGGTCGCCGAGCTTGAGCCGCAGGTGGAGCGGGCTCGCCGCGCGTACACCGAGCTGGCCGGACGGCTGTCGACCGTGTCCGGGCGGCGGGCCGAGCTGGCCGCGGTCGTCCGCGCCGGGTTGGCGGCCTCGGTCGTGGCGCGCCCGGCGCCTCTCGTCGGCCCGGCGCCGTCCATCGGCCCGGGTCCCGGGGTGGCGGCGGATCCTCGGCCGGGTGCGGCGGAGACCTCGACCCGGACGGTCCAGGGTCTGCTCTTCGTCCTCGGTGGACTCCTGCTGGGCACCGCGGCGGTGGTGTTCACCGCGGTCGCCTGGGCGGCGGTGGGGGTCGCCGGGAGGGCGTTGATCCTGGCGGCGTTCACAGCGCTCGCGCTGGGCGTACCGCTGCTGGCGGTCCGCCGGGGGCTGCGCGGTACGGCGGAGACGTTCGCCGCGGTGGGATTGCTGCTGGTGGTGCTGGACGGTTACGCGGCCTGGTCGGTGGACCTGGCCGGCGTGGCCGACTGGCCGGGCAGCCGGTACGCCGCGCTGGTCGGGGGGGCCAGCGCGGCGGTTGCCGTGGCGTACGGCCGGTGGAGCGGGTTGACGGGGCCCTGGTTCGCCGCCCTGGTGGCCGCCCAGCCGGCGTTGCCGCTGCTCGCCGCCGAGGCCGGGCTGGGTGCGGCGGGGTGGGCGTTGGTCCTGCTCGGGGTGGCGTCGCTGAACCTGGCCGTGCTGGCCGCGTTGCGCGGCCGGGAGGGGGCGGCACAGCTCGTCGGCCGGGTCCTGGCCGGCGCGGGTCACGTCGCCGCGCTGGTGGGCGCCTCGGCGTGCGCGGTGGTGCCGCTGGTCAGTGGGCGGGCGGGGGGTTCGCCACTGCTGGCCGGGGTGCCGCTGCTGCTGGTCGCGCTGACCGGGCTCGGCGCGGCCTGGCTCGTCGGGGGGCGGGCGCTGCGGGCGGTGGCGGCCGGGCTGCTGGTGCCGGTGCTCGCCGCCGCCCTGCTGCGTCCGGTGGCGGAGCTGCGGCCATCACTGCTGCTGCTCGCGGCGGCAATGGTGGCGCTGGGGATGGCCGCAGCCGTGCGGCTCCTGCCGACGGCGGCCGGGGCGGCGGTGGACGGTGGCGGCGGTTGGCGGACCGGTCCGCGGGCCGGCGCGCTGTTCGTCGCGGTGGGCACGGCGCAGCTCACCGTGTTGATCACCATCGGGCTGGCGGTCGCTGCCGTCGGCCGGTCGCTGCCGCCCTGGGGCGGGGCCGGGACGGGGCCGGAGCTGCGCTGGGGTTGGCAGCTGGCACCCGCTGTGGCGTTGGCGATCGGCGCGGTGGTGCTCCTGCTGCCCCGTGGCGCGCGGACGGTGCTCGCCACGGCCGGCGCGGTGGCGGTGCTGTTCGCCGTACCCGCCGGCTGGTCGGCCTCCTGGCCTCAGGTGGTGACCGTCGACCTGGTCGGCGGGGTCGCGTTGCTGCTCGCCGTGCTGGCCCGCCCGAGCACCCCATCGGTCGCCCTGCGCACCCGGGCGCTCGGCGGTGGCGTCCTGCTCGGGCACGGGCTGCTGGTCGCCCTGGCCACCCCGATCGGTGTTCTGGTGGCACTCGGCGTGCTCGCCGTGGTCGGGCTGGCGCTCGCCGTCCGACGGGGGGCCGGCGCGTACCGGGAGGTGGCCGGCGCGGGTCTGCTGGTCGGGCAGCTCGCGCTGCCCGGGATCGCGGCGGTGGCGATGTTCGCCGCGGGCGGGCCGTCCTGGTGGCAGGCCCGGATCGCGCTGGCCGCCGCCGCGCTGTCGCTGGTCGCGGCGCTCGCGGCCCGCCGCCACCGGGTGGAGCTGATCGGGTACGCGGTGACCGGCGCCGCCGCGGCGGTGGCCGTGCCCGGCCTCGCGCCGCTGGTCGGCGCGGGTGACGAGCCGCTCGTGCTGTACGCGGCGCTGGCCGCGCTGGGCGTCTGCTGGCTGCGGTCGGCGAGCGCATCCGGCCAGGCGGTCCTCGGGGAACGGCCGGCGGCCGACGGGTGCGAGTCGGCCCGGTCGGCGCTGTTGCTGGCGGCCGGCGGCACGCTGGCGGCGGTCGCCGTCCTGGCGGCCCTGCCGACGGTGCTGACCGCGCTCGGGTCGCCCTACGGCGGCGGGAACCGGGTGTGGTCGGGGGTGCCGACGGTCGTCGCCGACCCGTCGGTGCTCCCGGTCGGGTTCGCGCTGGTCGTGTTGGCGGTGGCCGGCGGGCTGGCCGGTCGGAGGGTGGGCCTGCCGGTGCCGCCCGCCCTGCCGTTCGTCGCGGCGGCGCTGCCGGTGCTGCTCATCGCGGTCGGCGCGCCGTGGCCGGTGCTGCCGGCCGCCGTCCTGCTCGCCGGCCTGGCGGCGCTGCTGTTCACCGCGCTGGCGGCGGCCCGCCCGGCGCTCACACCGGTCGCCGTGCCGGTGGGCGTGGTGCTGGTGGCCTCCGGTGTGCTCGGTCTGCTGGCCACCCGGGCCGGGACACTCGCGGCCGAGGGGGCGCTGCTGGTGGCGGCGGTCGCGGTCGCCGCCGGGGCGCGCCGGTTCGAGGTGCGGGTCGCCGGTTGTCTCGCCGCCGTGGGCGCGGCGTCCGCGTTGGCGGTGACCGCCCCGCTCGCCGGTGGGCTGCCCTTGCGGGCTGCCGCGTACCCGCTGCTGGCGGTGGCCGGGTTGGTGCTTGCCGCCGCGGCGGTCACCCCGGCGCGGGTCCGGCTGGGACGGGTGCTGGACGCCACCGCGCAGGCCGTCGCGCTGGTGGCGGCGGTGCTCGCCGTCGAGGTGGCACGGCACCTCGCCACCGTCTGCGTGCTCTGGGGTGTCGCCGTGGCGCTGCGGCTGCTGCGCCGGGGCGAACCGGCCGGTCGGCGGTGGGCGTTCGTCGGGATCGCCGCCGGCAGCGAGTTGCTCGGGGCCTGGGTGCTGCTCGCGGCCGGTGGGGTGACCGTGCTGGAGGCGTACACCCTGCCGGCCGCGGCGCTCGCCGTCGGCGCGGGTCTGTTGGCGCTGCGCACCCGGCCGGGGCTGACCAGTTGGCCGGCCCTCGGCCCGGGGCTGGTCGCGGGGTTGCTGCCCAGCCTCGTGTCGGTGCTGGCCGGGGCGGACCCGCAGCCGTGGCGGCGACTGCTCCTCGGGGCGGCGGCGACCGGCGCGGTGCTGGCCGGCGCGACCCGCCGGTGGCAGGCGCCGGTGCTGCTCGGGGGTGGTGCGCTGACGCTGTTGGCGCTGCACGAGCTGGCCCGGGGTTGGGATCTGCTGCCCCGGTGGATCTACCTGGGGGTCGGCGGGCTGGCGCTGGTCGGGCTCGCCGCCACCTACGAGCGGCGGCGACGTGACCTGGCTCGACTGCGCGCCGCGGTCGGCCGACTGAGCTGAGTCGAGCCCGTAGGGGTAGGGCCTGCCCTACCTCCCATTCGGGGGTTGTCGGGGTTACTCACCGCTACCGCAATCGGGAGACTTGACATTAAGCCCGAACCACCCCGGTACGGGCGCAAGCGGAACGGGAGCAGCGATGGCGCTCGGAGCGGTGGCGGAACCGCCGGTACGACGGCGAGGTAGTGACTACGCACAGTTGTCCCGACGGATCAGCCAGGCGGGCCTGCTGGAGCGGCGCCCCGGCTGGTATGTCACCCGCATCGTGCTCACCCTCGGTGCCTTCGTGGCCGGCTGGGTGGCCGTTTTCCTGCTCGGCGACTCCTGGTGGCAGCTTCCGCTCGCGGCCCTGATGGCGGTGGCCACCACCCAGGTCGCGTTCCTCGGTCACGACGCCGGGCACCGCCAGATGTTCCGTCGGCGTGGCCCCAGCGAGCTGGTGGGGCTGCTCGCCGGCAACGTGGCGGTGGGGATCAGCTACGGCTGGTGGGTCGACAAGCACAACCGGCACCACGCCAACCCGAACCACGAGGACGAGGACCCGGACGTCGGCGCGGGGGCCCTCGTGTGGACGCCCGAGCAGGCGTTGGAGACCCGGGGGATCGGCCGCTGGATGGCCAAGCGGCAGGCGTACTTCTTCTTCCCGATGCTCCTGCTGGAGGGCCTGAACCTGCACGTGGCGAGCATCAAGGCGATCGTCGGCCGGGAGGACGGGAAGTACGCCGTCCCGATGCGGCACCGGGCGGTCGAGGCGGCGTTGCTCGTCGCGCACACCGCCGCCTACGTGGCGCTGCTGTTGGCGGTCATGTCCCCGGTCAAGGCGCTGCTCTTCGCCGTCGTGCACCAGGCGCTGTGGGGCCTCTACATGGGCTGCGCGTTCGCGCCCAACCACAAGGGCATGCCGATGCCGACCGCCGAGGACGAGCTGGACTTCCTGCGTAAGCAGGTGCTGACCTCCCGCAACGTGCGCGGCAGCCGACTGGTGGACACCACACTCGGCGGTCTCAACTACCAGATCGAGCACCACCTCTTCCCGAACATGCCCCGGGCCAACCTGCGCCGGGCCCAGCCGATCGTCCGGGCCTACTGCGTCGAGCAGGGCATCCCGTACGCCGAGACCGGGCTGGTCGAGTCGTACCGGCAGGCGCTCGGTCACCTGCACGAGGTGGGTCGACCGCTGCGCGGCTGACGCGAGGACTGATCGATGGGGCGGCATCTGACGATGCCGCCCCTTCTATACCCTGACCACTACGGCAGCTTCTACTACGTCGGGGAATATCCGTGAGCAATTCCGTGGTGTCGTTCGACCTCGCATCGCCGGTCGGGCCCTGGGTGGTGGTCGCGCGGAACGACGACCGCGTGGCCCACGAGAAGGTGGCTGCACTGACATCCGGCGGTGTCGTCCGGAGGCTGGACTCTCGGAGGATGCGGCAGTTGGCACGGCAAGCGCCCTGTTGCCGTTGTTGTGGAAGAGGCTGACGTGCTGGTCGGTAAGGGTTTCTTCCCGCTGTTCGTCGCCGTGCTGTGCGAGGCTGCTGACCGAGCCAATCTTTCTCTCGATGCGGACGGGCTTCCCCGGAGTCGCCCGCCGTTTCCACTTCACTTCATGTTCTTCCTGGCGCGTTGTGAAGTCCGGGAGGTGGCCAAGGAGTTGAGCTCGCGAGACGACATGCTGATTCGAGAATCCGGCGGCCGTCTTCTGGTGTGGTCCCAACCCGAGTAACTGAACGGGGCATGGCTGCGCCCGTACGAGCTGCTCCCTGCTTCCACCTGGCACTGGGCGGTTGACGGGAGGTGGCGCGTCCGGCTCGTCGGACGCGCCACCGGTAGGGTCTGGTCATGGCAGACCTGCTCACCGCGGACGCGGTGCGAGAAGAGCTGAGCCGGTTGCCCGACTGGTCGGGTGACCCGACCGGCATCGGTCGTACCGTCCAGCTCGGCAGTTTCCCGGCGGCCATCGCGGTGGTGGACCGGGTGGCGACGGTGGCCGAGGAGCTCGACCACCATCCCGACATCGACATCCGATGGCGGACCCTGACCTTCCGCTGTGTCACGCACTCGGCCGGTGGGGTCACCCACCGGGACATCGAGCTGGCCCGGCGAATTGACGACATCGTCCGGAGTGCGGCATGAGATTCGAGATCAGCAAGGTTCTGGATGCCATCGAGGGTCGGGTCTGCACGGACCCGTCACTGGCCCGGGCCGTGGTCGACCTGGCCGAGGTGATCCGTTACCAGGACATCGACGGTGGCCGGCCGGCCAGCCTGCTGCGGCTTGGCATGGTCATCGACGCGCTCTCCCGCGAGCTGGAGGAGGACAGCGTCCAGGTCTACGCGGTCGTGCACCGGGCGTTGCTCTCCGACGCCGACCTCACCTCGAACGAGCGGATGGTCGTCCGCCGCTGGGCCGACGACGGGCTCGTCGAGGTGCTCGACAACCCGGGTGACCGGATGTTGGAGGTAGCCGACCTGCTCGGTCTGCCGGTGCTCAGCCGGGTCCGCTTCGACGGGTTGCGCGGTCGGTTCCCATGGCTGGTCGAGCAGCCCGGTCGGGTGGTCGCGCCGGTGCCGGGTGCCGGCGGGCCGGTGTTCATCGCCCACGTCGGTGGTGGGCACTCGCCGGTGGCCGGCAAACGGTCGCCGACCGGCGTCAAGCTGCTGGCCCGCCAGTGGCGCTGCCCGGAGTCGGGCTGCGCGCTGTTCGGCGGCGGTGGTGGGGGTGGCGCGTTCGCCGACCTGGCCGGGGGCGCTGATCGCAGCCCCGCCGCGCAGCCGCCGCCCGCGCTGCGCAACGGCGTGCCGACCTGCCCCCGACACGGCGTACGGCTCGGGGACGGCGGCCCGCGTCCGCGTACCGAGGTGCTCGCGGTGCGCGTCGGCGGCCTGGTCCGGCGGCGGTTCGTGCTCAGCGAGGAGCAGCCGATCGTGGCCGGTCGGGCTCCCGAGCAGGACGGCGGGATCATGCTCGGGCAGTGGCTCAACGACGAGGCCCGGCGCTGGATCAGCCGTGGTCACGTCCGCTTCGAGCTGCGGGTCGGCGAGGTCATCGTGACCGACGTCAGCACCAACGGCTCCGGCATCCGCCCGGCCGGTTCGATGACCGAGTCCGACCGGATTCCGCTGGCCCCTCAGCAGTCCCGGGTGCTGGGCGAGAACGACATGGTGGAGTTGTATCCGGGGGTGCAGATCGGTCGGGCCGAGGAGCTGCCCACCGGCGCCCCGTTCACCCCCACCTCGGTGATGGCCGAGGCTCCGACCATGGCCATGCGCCTGCCCCGCCCCTGACGCGAAAGGCGGGCGCCGGAACCCCGACGCCCGCCTTTCACCACGTTGCTGGGTCAGCCGGCCAGCACCTCGGCCAGCTGGCTCACCGCCAGGTCGATCTCGTCCTCGGTGATCACCAGCGGCGGGGCGAGTCGGATGGTGGAGCCGTGGGTGTCCTTGGCGAGCACTCCACGCTCGGCGAGGCGCTCGCACGCCTCCCGACCGCTCATCAGCGCCGGGTCGATGTCCAGACCGGCCCACAGGCCACGGACCCGTACCCCGACCAGGCCCTTGCCGACCAGCCCTTCCAGGCCGGCCCGCAACCGCTCACCCAGCTCGGCCGAGCGGCGCTGGAACTCGCCGGTGGCCAGCAGCCGGACCACCTCGATCGCCACCGCGCAGGCGAGCGGGTTGCCGCCGAAGGTGGAGCCGTGCTGGCCGGGCTTGAGCACGCCGAGCACGTCGGCGTTCGCGGCCACCGCGGACACCGGCACGATGCCGCCGCCGAGCGCCTTGCCGAGCAGGTACATGTCCGGCACGACGCCCTCGTGGTCACAGGCGAAGGTCGCGCCGGTACGCCCCAGACCCGACTGGATCTCGTCGGCGATGAAGAGCACGTCGCGCTCGGTGCAGACCTGGCGTACGCCCGGCAGGTAACCCTCCGGCGGCACCACCACACCCTGCTCGCCCTGGATCGGCTCCAGCAGCACGGCCACGGTGTTCTCGTCGATCGCTGCGGTCAGCGCTTCCAGGTCGCCGTACGGCACGACAGTGAACCCCGGGGTGTACGGCCCGAAGTCGGCGCGGGCGTCCTCGTCGGTGGAGAAGCTCACGATGGTGGTGGTACGCCCGTGGAAGTTGCCCTCGGCGACCACGATGTTGGCCTGCCCGGCGGGCACGCCCTTGACCTGGTAGCCCCACTTGCGGGCCACCTTGATCCCGGTTTCGACCGCCTCGGCGCCGGTGTTCATCGGCAGCACGAGGTCCTTGCCGCACAGCTCGGCCAGCTCCCGGCAGAAGTCGGCGAACTGGTCGTGGATGAACGCCCGGCTGGTCAACGTGAGCCGGTCCAGTTGGGCGTGCGCGGCGGCGATCAGCTGCGGGTGCCGATGACCGAAGTTCAGCGCGGAGTAGCCGGCCAGGCAGTCCAGGTAGCGGCGGCCGTCCACATCGGTGAGCCAGGCGCCCTCGGCGGACGAGATCACCACCGGCAGCGGGTGGTAGTTGTGCGCAGTCCAGCGCTCGGCGTCCCGGACCGCTCCCGGCGTACGCAGCTTGTCATCCACTATCACTTGCTTGCCTTTCCCTGACGGAGTCGCAGCGTGCAGCACTTCGGTCCGCCGCCGGCCTTACGTAGCTCGGACAGGTCGACCCCGATGGTCTCGTAGCCCCGGTCGCGCAGCTTGGCGGCCAGGTCGGTGGCCTGCGCGGGCAGCACCACGTGCCGTCCGTCGCTGACCGCGTTCAGCCCCAGCACCTCGGCGTCGGCCATGGTGGCGTGCACCGCGTCGGGGAAGAGTCGGCGCAGCACGGCCTGACTGCCCGGGGAGAACGCCTCCGGCAGGTACGCCACGGTCCGCTCGTCGAGCACTGTCAATGCGGTGTCCAGGTGGTAGAAGCGCGGGTCGACCAGCTGCATGGTGATCACCGGGTAGCCGAAGACCTCCTGCAACTGGGCGTGTGCGGCGTGTGCCGTGCGGAAGCCGGTGCCGGCCAGCAGGTGGTCACCGGCCAGCAGGACGTCGCCCTCGCCCTCGTTGATGTGCTTCGGGTCGTACATCTCGAAGCCGGCGGCCTCGAACCAGGCTCGGTACGCCGGCGCCTCGTCGGCGCGCTGCGGGTCGCGGAACTGCACGGCCATCGCCTTGCCGTCGATCACGGTGCCGCCGTTGGCGGCGAAGACCATGTCGGGCAGGCCGGGCACCGGAGTGATCTCCTCGACGGTGTGGCCCAGGTCAAGGTACGTCTGGCGCAGCTGCTCCCACTGCCGGACGGCCAGCGCGGCGTCGACCGGCGCGCTCGGGTCCATCCAGGGGTTGATCGCGTAATCGACGGCGAAGTACGTCGGCCGGCACATCAACAGGCGCTGGCTGGTGGCGTCCATCGTCATTGTCCTGCTCCCAGGGGTCGGGCGCGCCCGGCCACCGTGGCCCACGGGCTGGCGCCGTTGCTCAACGGTATGCGGCGTCAGCGGCAGGATCCACCACCGAGAGTTGCGCAGACCGAAGATTCGTTGCGTCTGGCCGCTCTCCGGCTGTGAATCGTTGCGTCGGAGGCTGCCTGGGTCGGGATTCGTGTCCCGGGCCACCTGCCGCAGGGCCTCTCGCGCGGCCTTTGCTCTGCTCACCGGACGCAACAGCCAACGTCCGGATACCACGCATGCGGTCTCGCCTGGAGTGGAGCAGAGCACAGTGGCGTGGCGGGGCGGCCGGGCCGTCGCTGACCCGGGGGCCTCGTTGTCGGGCCGGGCCCCGGACACACTTCAGGGGCGGCGAACCGCCGCCCCTGAAAGGGTGTCGCCCGGCCGGTGAACCACCGGACTGATCGGGCTGCCGGCGAACCGCCGGCTGTTCGCCGGTGCATCACCGGCGAGCGGAACAGTGCCCGCTAGAAACGATCCACAAACTGTGAGTCAAGCCACTCCCGGAAGCGCGACACCCAGTCGCCGTCGGTGGTCGGCCAGTCGAACTGGCCGGTCATCGCGAGCACCCCGATCACGACAGCGGCCAGCCCGATCAGCACGCCGAAGAGCGCGTCGGTCTTGCCGGCGACGTGCCGACGACGGGTGGCCATCAGGCCGAGCACCGCCAGCACCGCACCGAACGCGCCGAGCCCGATGCCGTACCCGGCCAGGGTCCCGGTCAGCACGAACATCGCGCCGGCGACCGAGACGATCAGGCCGAGGGTGGCGAGCAGGCTGGCCCGCGGCTTCGGGCCACGGGTCACCGGCGGCTCGGGCGTGCTCACGCCCGGGGTCGGGTCGACCGGACGGTCCGTGGTGACCCGGTCGGTGGTGTCGGGTCGACCGGTGGCGCTGTCGAGGTCGGCGTCCCGCTCGGCGGTACGCGCCGTCGTCGGGGCGACGGTGGGCCGGGACCCGGTCTCCACCTTGTTGGCGGTGCCGGTGCGGGGCTCGGGGGTGACCGGGCTGGTCGTGCCGTTCACCGGCTCGGGTGCGACCGGGCTGGTCGCGCCGTTCACGGGCTCGGGTGCGACCGGGCGGGAAGCGGCGCCCCGCGACTCGGTCTCCACCGGTCGCGCGGTGGCGGCTCGGGCCACGGCCGCGCGCTCGTTGGCCCGCCGCTCGGCCTCGCTGGTCTGGCCGCCGGTCGTGCCGGCGCTGCGGTACGTCGTCTGGTCGGCGTCCCGGTCGGTGACCACCGGGCGGCCGACGCCGTCGTCCGACTGACCGGTCTCGGAGACCGGAGTGTCGCGGCCGTCCACGCGGCCGTCGAGGTTCTCGTCCCGCGTCGGTGCCGGCTCGGACCGGCGGGACAGCGAAGGAATCCTGACCACTACACACCTCCTGATGAATGCGTGGTGGCCGACGAAGAGGGTGGCACCCACGCGGTGTCGCCCCTCAAATACCCACCTGGGCGTTTCCTGACACCAATCCTGGGTACGGACGCCGAGACCGGCCTTGACCGGCTCTCGTCCTGTCTCGGCCCTGGCCCTGTCCCTGGCCCTGTCTCGGTCCCGGGCCTGCCTCGGCCTGGCCTGGCCTTGACCGACTCGGTTTCCTGAAAGTCGGGGTGTTCCGCCTACGTGGACACCCCGGTTTCCTCGAACCCGAGCGGATCAGCGGCGGACCGCGTCGACGTGCCCGGCGTGGGCACGCTGACCGGCGCCAACCTGTCCGGTGTGGGCGACTTGCCGGGTGCGGGTGCGGGTGCGGGTGCGGGTGCGGGTGCGGGTGCGCGGGGGACGCGGGTGCGGGGTGCGGGCGTGATCGCGGGTGCGGCGCGGAGCACCAGCACGCTGGCCTGTTGCACGAACACCTCCCGCTTGTCGACGGCCAGGCCCTTGTCGTTCAGTACGTAACCCGTCAGCCAGACCCACCCGTGGTAGGTCGGGCGTGGGTCCACACTCGCGAGTCGAAGGCGCAGCGCGCGGTCGCCGGCGAACTGCACCGAGCACGCCTCGCCGATCAGCAGCAGGTCGCCGGGCTTCAGTTCGGTCACGTCGGCCAGTGCCCGCGGTTGATCGGGATGCGGTGGCGCACCCGGCAGGGCAGCTCCGCGCCGCAGCGGCACACCGTGCACCAACGCGTCCAACTCCACACGGGCCGGTGTCGACGGGCGAGGGTCAGCGCGGTGACCAAGAGGTATTCGTTGTACGACACACGCACGGCGGCGTCCTTCCCGAAGAACAGCGGCACACCACCTGCGGCTAATGCGGGAGCGTGAGGCAGCGGGCTATTGTCGACGCCATTCCCGACGCCATTTTGGGAGATCCTGACGCGTGACAGCATGTTCCACACTGGCCACCTTGTGCAACGTCCATGCCCGCCTTAACCTCAGGCCGTATTGACGCACGAGGAATGGTAAAGGAATGCGTACGGGGTGAAACATTCGGCGTTGCAGGAGGAGAGCGGTGATGTTGCATGACGGATGAAACAAGCGGGTCCACCGTCCCGCGGCGGCAGCTCGGTCGGCTGCTCACGCAGCTCCGCGAGGATGCCTCGGTGACGCTGGACGCCGCCGCCGAAGCACTGGACTGTTCGCGGCAGAAGGTGTGGCGCATCGAGAAGGGGTTGGTCCCGGTGCGTGTCGTCGACGCCCGCGCGTTGTGCGCTCTCTACCGGGTGCCTGACGCCATGGGAGAGATCGTCGCCGGCCTCGCGAAAGAGACTCGCGCCCAAGGTTGGTGGCATTCGTACGGTGACGTCGTCCCGTCGTGGTTCTCGCTGTACGTCGGCCTGGAATCGTCCGCCGCCGCGCTGCGTCAATATGACGCCGAGTTAATCCCCGGGCTCCTGCAAACCCGGGAGTACGCCAGCGAGCTGTTCCGCCGGAAGAATCCGACGATGGCCGGAAAGGATCGGGAGAAGTTGGTGGAGGTGCGGCTGCAACGGCAGGGCATTCTCGTGCGCCGGCTGCCCACCGCGCCCACCCTGCGGGTCGTCCTGAGCGAGGCAGTGCTGCGGCGCACGATCCCCGACCGCCGGGCGATGGCTGAGCAGTTGCGCCACCTGCTCGACGTGGCCGCGCTGCCGAACGTGAGTCTGCGGGTGTTGCCGCTCGCCGCCGGCCCGCCGTTGGCCAGCGAGACCGGCACCTTCGTCCTGCTGGACTTCCCGCAGGCCTTCGGCAGGGCGTCGACCGAGCCGACCACCGTCTACGTCGAGAACATCACCGGCGCGCTCTACCTGGACAAGCCCGCCGAGGTGGCCGCCTACGAACATGTCTGGTCGGACCTGGAAGCCCTCGCCTCGGGTGAGGCAGAATCAGAGAAAATGATCACTTCGATCATCGAGGAGCATCATGACTGACCTTGCCGGTGCGACCTGGCGCAAGAGCACCCGCAGCGGCGGGAGCGGCGGCAACTGCGTCGAGGTGGCCGACAACCTGCCCGGCGTCGTCGGCGTACGGGACAGCAAGGACCCGAGCGGTCCGGCGCTGGCCTTCGCCCCGGCCACCTGGGCCGCGTTCGTGAGCGGCGTCAAGGAGCAGCGCCAGGGCTGACCGCGCCGCCCACCTTGATCGACCCGCCTTCCTGGAAGTCGGGGCGTCCCGCTCATCCGAACACCCCGCCTTCCGGAAACTCGAGTCGATCAACGCGGCGGTCCCGCGCCGGTCAACGCAGTGGGGGACCAGGGCGATCAGCGCGGCGGGGGACCCGAGCGATCAGCGCGCGGCCCGGTCGGGCGGGCTGACTATCCTTGGCACCTGTGCCAGAGGGACACACCATCCACCGCCTGGCAGCCCGGCACGCCGAGCTGTTCGCCGGGGACAAGCTGCACGCCGCGAGCCCGCAGGGCCGTTTCGTCGAGGGTGCCGCGCGGCTCTCCGGGACCGTGCTGGAGGGCACCGAGGCCTACGGCAAGCACCTGCTGCACCACTACGCCGGCGAGCTGACGCTGCACGTACACCTCGGGTTGTACGGCAAGTTCACCGACGGGCCGGGGGAGCCGCCGGAGCCGGTCGGTCAGCTGCGGCTGCGGCTGGCCAGCGACCGGCACTGGCTCGACCTGCGCGGGCCGACGGCCTGCGAGCTGCTCACCCCGCCCGAGGTGGCCGCGCTGCGGGATCGCCTCGGGCCGGATCCGTTGCGCGCCGACGCCGACCCGGAGCGGGCGTACGCCCGGATCTCGCGCAGCCCCACACCCCTCGCCGCACTGTTGCTGGACCAGTCGGTGGTGGCCGGCACCGGCCTGATCTTCGTGACCGAGGCGCTGTTCCGGGCGGGGCTGCCGCCGAGGATGCCGGGCCGACAGGTGACCAGAGCCGGCTGGGACGCGCTCTGGGCCGACCTGGTCGGGCTGATGCGGCTCGCGGTCACGCACGGCCGGATCGACACGGTCCGCGACACGCACCTGCCGGAGGTGATGGGCCGCCCGGCCCGGGTGGACCGGCACGGTGGCGAGGTGTACGTCTACCGCCGCCCGGGAGCACCCTGCCACGTCTGCGGCACCGACGTCAGCCGCGGCGAGTTGGCCGGCCGCAACCTCTACTGGTGTCGTACCTGCCAGGCCGGCTGAACCGGTCACCCGGATCACCACCCTTGTCGACCCGGCCTGGCAGCGCGAACCCACCGCGCCGTGACGATCGGACCCATGTCGAACGGTCGATCGACCGGGGCCAGGTCGTTCGTCGCGAGTGCGAGCCCTGGCCCCAGTCGATCGGACGATCAGCAGTTCTCGGTGGTGTACTGGACCCACGGGTTGAGGTACGCCCCGCTGATGAAGCCGGACCCACCGGTGCTGAAGCGCACGTGCCACCAGACGGCGATGCCGTTGACCGTGTCGCCGCGCGTGGCGCAGTCCAGGTACGCCGTCACGCCACGATTCACCTGGCCATAGGCGGTGCAGGACGTGTGCGGCCCAGTACGGTAACGGACACCGTTTGCCGTCACCACGGCTGTGCGGCTGCTCCGGTCCGACCAGCCCTGCCCACAGGCCGCCGACGCCGGTGCCGCGGGCACAACGTAGGTCACCGCCGCCGCGAGCACCGCGATACCTGCCAGCCGAGCACTCATTCGTCGCGTGGTCATCGGTCTCCCTCCACAAAGGTGAGTGTCGGCACAGCGTATATCGATGGATGTGCGCAGAGCTGTCGCTTCTCATCGACATCGGGCCGCTGTCGACGGCGCCAGCCCACCACCATCAACCTCGAAATCTGCGGGTGCGCTGCCGGGCCTCAGTCGCCGTCGAGTAACCAGCGGACCACGTCGATCTTCTGCGAGAAGATGATGCCGTCGGCGACGCTCCAGGCCAGCGTGTGCCCGATCGTCCAACCTCGCACCCGTTCGGGGTCCAGTCCCAGTTCGGTGCTGAGCCGGTGCAGTCGATGCCGCACGGCAACCGGGGAGTGGCCCAACTCCGGGCCGCGCACCATCGGCACTACCGAGAACTCCCGTTCCCCGGTCAGCGGCTTCGGGTCGATCGCCAGCCACGGCCCTCGTTCGGCGGTGAGCGAGTCGGCGGCGAGGATGTTGCCGGCGTGCAGGTCCTGGTTGACCAGCACCTGCTCGCCCTGGCTCGACGCCAGGCCGCTGAGCAGGTCGAGCGCCGCGTCCAGCAGCCGCCGCTCGTACGGCCGGCCGGCCCGTTCCCAGGCCCGGGGCATCCGGTCGATCCAACCGGCGGCCTCCTGTGCCAGCGGGGTGAACGGCGCGCCGGCCGGTCGCCAGAGCCGGGGGAGCAGTCCGATCACCACGTCCAGCGCTCGGTCCGGCGGAAGGTCGTGCAGGGGAGTGCCGGGCTGACAGCGTTCGAGCAGCAGGGCACGCCGCCCGGGGTCGTGGGCGAGCAGACGGATCGCCGCGTCACCGTCCCAGTGCGCCAACGCGTCGGCTTCGTGCCGGCTCTCCTCGTCGGGGTACTGGAGCTTCAGCACTGCCGCCGTGCCGTCGGCCAGGTGGGCGGGGAGTGCCAGTGAGGCGTACGCCTGCCGGAAGGGCGGGCCGACCCGCAACGACCACCGCTCGGCGCACTCGTTCAGCCACGTCGGGAGTGCGGCCAGCCAGGCGCGACCGGCGGGTGATCCGCGTACCCAGTCGAGTCCCTCGGGCAGATCCATCCGGCGCTCCTGAGTCGTGCGGTGATTCGTGCCGGCTGCCGGGTGATTCAGCCGGGCCACGGCGTTCACACACCGGTCCACAGTGGCTAGCGTGGACGGGTGCAGATTGGTGTGAACGTACCGAACTTCGCCCCGGGCACCGACCCCGACGTGCTACGTCGGTGGGCGCAGACGGTGGAGGGTCTCGGCTTCGACCTGTTGATGGTCTCCGATCACATCGCTGTGACCCCGGACGTGGCCGAGCAGTATCCGGGGCCGTTCTACGAGCCGTTCACCACGCTGTCCTGGCTGGCCGGGGTGACCAGCCGGGTTCGGCTGGGCACCACGGTGCTCATCGTCCCGTACCGGCACCCGCTGCTCACCGCCCGGATGGCGGCGAACCTCAACCGGCTCAGCGGCGGCCGGCTCGTTCTCGGTGTCGGCGTCGGCTGGGCCCGGCAGGAGTTCGAGGCGCTCGGCGTGCCGTTCCGGCAGCGCGGCGCGCTGACCGACGAGTACCTGCACACCATGCGCGAGGCCTGGCAGGACACCGACGACTACGACACGGCCGCTATCCCGATCTGGGTCGGTGGCAACAGCGAGGCCGGCATGCGGCGCGCGGTACTGCTCGGTGACGCCTGGCACCCGCTGCGGGTCACGCCGGCACGGCTGGCCGAGGCGGTCGGACGGCTGACGGACATCGCTGACGAGTTGGGTCGCCCGGTGCCCGCGTTGGTGCCGCGGATCGCGCTCCAGGAGACCTGGGAACCGGTCACCGACCCGGACCGGCTCGCCGGTGTCGGCACCATCGATCAGATCGTCGCCGACCTCGACCAGCTTCGTGCGCTCGGCGCGGAGACGGTGGTGCTGGACCCGTTCAACGGCGACCTGACCGAGATCCGCCAGCCCGAACGCGCCTGGCGGACCCTCGCGGCCGTGGCCGCACATCACGCAAACCAGGAGGACCGATGACCCCCGACGACGAGAAGTTTCTTCGCCACGCCGTGGAGATCGCCAGGCGGGCGGGGGCTTCCGGCGAACGGCCGTTCGGCTCGTTGCTGGTCGACGCGGCCGGCGTCGTCCTGATCGAGGACCACAACACGGTGGTCTCCGACGCGGACATCAGCGCCCATCCGGAGTTGAAGCTGGCCCGCTGGGCGGCTCGGGAACTCTCCCCCGAGGTGGCCGCCGGCACCACCATGTTCACCAGTTGTCAGCCCTGCGCGATGTGCGCGACGGCGATCGACCGGTCCGGCCTCGGGCGGGTGGTGTACGCGCTGTCCACCGAGCAGTTCGAGGAGGTCAAGCCGGCCACCCCGCCGCTGCCCCCGGTCCGCTACGAGGGGCCGGCGCTGTTCGACGAGGCACGCCAGCCGATCGACGACTACTACTGACCGAAGCTGCCCCGAGGCGGTGTGACGCAGCCGGAATTGACAGTCGGCCGGCTGCCGGAGCAGGGTTGAGCGGTGACAACGATGTCAACGGGCAAATGGGAGTAAAAGCCTCCCGCCGCGTGCCGACCCTGGCCAGTCGACTCGTGGCGTACCGTTGGCGGTTTTGCGGCGCGGACCCGGTCCGTCCGCCGATCCTGGCCGTATGTCCCTTTCCTACCCGACGGTGACCAGCTGAAATGACCGACGTGCCCCGATCCGACGCCGCAACGACCCCCGCTCCGACGGGGTCACCAGACCTGCCCGATCTGGACGAGTTCCTCGTCGACCAGACCCGGACGCTGCTCGACACCGCCCGCCGCTCGGTCCGGCCCGAGGGCGGCTTCTGGTGGCTCACCGACGACCGCACCCCGGATCGCGGCGAACCGATCCACACCTGGATCACCTGCCGGATGACCCACGTGGCCGCCCTCGCCCACCGCAACGGCGATCCGGACGCCGCCGCCCTGGTCGACCACGGGATCGCCGCGCTCAGCACGCTGCTGCGCGACGACCGGTTCGGCGGCTGGTTCGGCGCGGTGGACCAGCAGGGAGCGCCCGTCAACGACCGCAAGGCCGGCTACGACCACGCGTTCGTGCTGCTCGCCGCCTCCAGCGCCGCGCGCGCCGGACGGCCCGGCGCGGACCGGCTGCTCGCCGACGTGCTGGCCGTCGTGCGGGACCGGTTCTGGGACGACGACGCCGGCGCGGTCCGCGAATCGTGGAACCGGGACTGGACGGTCACCGAGGACTACCGGGGCGCCAACAGCAGCATGCACATGGTCGAGGCCTTCCTCGCGGCTGCCGCCGCCACCGGCGACGCGAGCTGGGCCGACCGGGCCCTGCGGATCGCCACCCACCTCGTGCACGGTGAGGCGGCCCGACACGACTGGCGGCTGCCCGAGCACTTCACCACCGACTGGACGCCGCTGCCCGACTACAACCGGGACCAGCCCGCCGACCCGTTCCGGCCGTACGGCTCCACGATCGGGCACTGGCTGGAGTGGGCCCGGCTGCTGCTGGAGTTGGAGGCGGTGCTGCCGCAGCCACCCCGCTGGCTGCTCGCCGACGCCCGCGCCCTGTTCGCCGCCGCCGTGCGTCGCGGCTGGGCGGTCGACGGCGCGGACGGCTTCGTCTACACCATCGACTGGGACGACCGGCCGGTGGTGCGCTCCCGGATGCACTGGGTTCTCGCCGAGGCCATCGGCGCGGCGATCACCCTGCACCGCCGCAGCGGGGACGCTGTCTACCTCGACTGGTACCGGGTCTTCTGGGCGTACGCCCGCCGAAATCTCATCGACCAGACCGGATGGCGGCACGAGTTGGACGCGCAGAACCTGCCCGCCGACACGGTCTGGCACGGCCGACCGGACGTCTACCACGCCTACCAGGCGGTACTGCTGTCCCGCGCGGCCAACGGGCTCGGCGGCCCCGGCCCGCTCGCACCGGGGGAGGTGACCGCGTGATCGTCGTCGCGGGTGAGGCGCTGATCGACCTGGTCGTCACCGCCGAGGGGCAGCGGGCCGTGCCCGGTGGCTCCCCGGCGAACGTCGCGGTCACGCTGGCCCGGCTCGACCAGCCGGTACGGCTGCTCGCCCGGCTCGCCAGCGACGAGTACGGCCGGCAACTCGTCGAGCATCTGAGCGCCAACCGGGTGGACCTGGAGTGGACGGTACGCGCCGAGGAGCCCACGTCGGTGGCGGTGGCCACCCTGAACGCCGCCGGGCAGGCCAGCTACGAGTTCCGGCTGGCCGGTGCGGCCGACTGGCAGTGGACGCCGCAGGAGTTGCCCGAGCTGGCCGGGTCACCGGCGATCGCGCTGCACACCGGGTCTCTCGCGCTCGCGTTGGCACCCGGCGCGGAGGCGCTGGAGGGCCTGCTCGCCCGGGAACGCCAGCGCGACGGGCTCACCGTCTCCATCGACCTCAACCTGCGCCCGAGCATCGTCACCGACCGGGCGGCGGAGCAGGAGCGGGTACGCCGGCAGATTCGCCTCGCGCACCTGGTCAAGGCCAGCGACGAGGACCTGGCCTGGCTCTACCCGGACCGTTCGGTGGCCGACGTGATGACCGAATGGCGTACGGCCGGTGTGTCCTGCGCCGTGGTGACCCGGGGCGGCGACGGCGCCTGGCTGCTCGCGCCCGACGGCTCGCTGCACGAGGAGCCGGCGGTCCGCACCACAGTGGTCGACACCGTCGGTGCCGGCGACTCGTTCACCGGTGGCCTGCTGGCCGCGCTGGCCGGCCTCGACGCGCTGGGCGACCGCCCGGCCGACCGGCTCGCCGCGGTCACCCCGCAGCAGTGGGCGGAGGTCCTCCGCCAGGCCGCCACGGTGGCCGCGCTGACCTGCGCCCGCCGAGGCGCCAACCCACCGACCCGCGACGAGGTCGAGGCACTCCTGCACCCCGCAAGCTAACCCCACCCCACCCCACCCCACCCGCACCCGCGATCTTGCACTTTCTGTCCCGACAAAATGGGTCATCTGCCGCAAGTGGACAACCGAAAGTGCAAGATCGCGAGGGCGAGGGCGAGGGTGGGGGCGCGGGGCGGGGGCGAGGGGCGGGGGCGGGGGCGAGGGCGCGGGGCACGGTCAGGACAGGCCGCGCTTCAGCAGTCTGGTGGGTAGGACCGTGGTGGAGGGTGGGGTGTCGTCGCCGGCCACTCGTTGGAACAGTCGCTCGGTGGCGACCCTCGCCAGCTCCCGGGTGTCGTACGCGACGACGGTCAGCGGTCGGGGCATCAGGTGGGCCAGCTCGAAGTCGTCGAAGCCGACCAGCGCGGCGTCACTGCCCCTCCGGTGCAGCTCCTGAAGTGCGCCGACGGTGAGCCGGTTGTTGGCGCAGAAGAACGCGGTGGGCGGCTCCGGAAGGTCGAGCAGCGCGGCGACCGCTCGGCCGGCCTCCTCGGGCGCGATGAGCCGCTCACGGATCAACGACTCGTCCGGCTCGACCCCGGCGGCGTCCAGCGCCGCCCGTGCCCCGGCCAGCCGCTCCCGCATCGTGGGCACGCTCGGCGCGCCGAGCAGCAGCCCCACCCGCCGGTGCCCCTCGTCGAGCAGCGCGCTCACCCCGGCGTGGCTGCCACCCCGGTTGTCCAACAGCACGGCGTCGGCTTGCAGCCCCTGCGGCGGCCGGTCCAGGAACACCACAGGCATGCCCAGCTCGACCTCGCGACGCAGGAACGAGTGGTCGAGCCCCGCCGGCACCACCAGCAGGCCGTCGACCCGGCGCTGGGTGAAGTCCTGGAGCAGGGCGCGTTCCCGCTCCGGGTCCTCCTCCGACGACGCGGTGATCAGCATGGTGCCGTGGTCGGCGGCGATCTCGGCGGCGACGCTGGCGATGGTCGCGTAGAACGGGTTGGCGATCTCCTCGATCAGCAGCCCGACGGTGGCGTTGAGCTGCCGCGAGCGCAGGTTACGAGCGATGTCGTTGCGCCGGAAGCCCAGCTCGGCGATGGCGGCCAGCACCCGGCCGACCAACTCCTGCCCCACCGGCTCGTCGTTGACGACCCGGGAGACCGTCTTCAGGCTGACATCGGCCCGCCGGGCCACGTCGACCATCGTGGGACGCCGACGCACGGTCGGCCGGGTCGGGGTCTGGGTCACGGGGTGGTCCTCCACGGCGGGCGCGGGTCAACGGTCGAGGGCGGCGAGCGCGTCGACCGCTTTTCGGGCAGCGATGAGCACCGGATCCCACACCGGCGCGTACGGCGGAGCGTAGCCCAGGTCCAGCTGCGTCATATCGTCCACCGTCATGCCGTTCCACAGCGCCACGGCCAGCGAGTCGATCCGTTTGGCCGCCTCGGACCATCCGACGATCTGCGCGCCGAGCAACCGGCCGCTGGGGCGCTCGGCGATCAGCTTGACAGTCATCGGCCGGGCACCCGGGTAGTACCCGGCCCGGTTGGTCGACTCGGCGATCACCGAGACGAACTCGAAGCCGGCGGCCGTGGCGTCGCGCTCGCGCAGACCCGTCCGACCCACCTCCAGGTCGCAGACCTTGGTCACCGCCGTGCCGATCACGCCGGTGAAGGTGGCGTACCCGCCACCGATGTTGATCCCGGCGACCCGGCCCTGCTTGTTGGCGTGCGTGCCGAGCGGCACGTGCACCGGCATCCCGCTGACCCGGTGCAGGGTCTCCACGCAGTCACCGGCCGCCCAGACCCCGGGGTGCCCGGGCACCCGCATCCGCCGGTCCACCCGGATCGCGCCGGTCGGCCCGAGGGGCAGCCCGGCCGCCTCCGCGAGCGCGGTGTTGGGGCGTACGCCCAGACCCATGACCACGACGTCGGTCGGAATCGGCCCCTCTGCGGTGACCACGGCGGACACCCGGCCGTCCCGCTCCTCCAGGCCGCTCACCGGCAGGCTGCCGCGGATCGTGATGCCGAGGCCGCGCATCGCCTCGGCGACCAGCTCGCCCATGTCGCTGTCGACCGTCGACATGGGCTGCTCGCCGGCTTCCACCAGGGTCACCGAGAGGCCGCGTTGGATGAGGGCCTCGGCGATCTCGACGCCGATGTACCCGCCGCCGACGACCACGGCCCGGCGCGGCTGCGGGTCGGCGTCCAGCCAGTCGCGTAGCGCCGCACCGTCGTCGAGGGTCTGCATGCCGAACACGCCGCCCGCGTCGGTGATCGCCCACGACGGTTTCACCGGCACCGCGCCAGTGGCGTACATCAGGTCGTCGAAGCGTTCGCGGACCTCGCCGCCGCCCTTCAGGTCCCGCGCCACCACCTCGCGGCGTTCCAGGTCGATGGCAGTGACCTCGTGGCGCATCCGGACGTCCATCGCGTACTCGGTGCGGAACGTCTCCGGGTCCCGGGCGATCAACGCCTCGGGGCCGGGCACCAGGCCGCTGATCCAGTACGGGATGCCGCACGCCGAGTAGGAGGTGAAGTGGCCCCGCTCGAAGACCACGATCTCCAGGTCGCCACGGTCACGGCGGCGTCGGGCCTGGGACGCCGCCGACATTCCGGCGGCGTCCCCGCCGATGACGATCAGCCGTTGCGCCACGGGTTCATCCTGTCACGCGGTGATCAGCCGCGGGTCTGCCGTGCGACGTCCTGCACCACGTCGGTGAGTCGACCGGTGCGCTCGAACACCGCGCGCTGCCGTGCCGCGCCGCTGCCGTGCCGGCGCAACCCACCCAGCAGGTCGGTCACCTCGGCCCAGTCGCCGTGCTGCTCCAGCGCCGGCCGCATCCGCTCCACGAACCGGTCCAACAGCTCCCACGCCGGGCGCAGCTCGCCGTTGGTGACGTCGACGGCCTCGCCTTCCAGCCCGTCATGGGCGGCCCGCCAGTGCGCGCCGACCAGCAGGTGGTGGTCGGTCTGCAACGCCGGCCGGCCGGCCTCGACATCCGCCATCGCGGTGGCCACCAGTGCCCGGACCAGTGCGGCGACCAGCACCGCGTCGTCCACCGAGGGGCAGACGTCGCCGATCCGCAGCTCCACCGTCGGGTACTTCGCCGACAGGCGGGCGTACCAGTAGAGCATTCCCTCGTCGAGCATCACCCCGCTGGAGATCAACTGGCGGATCAGCCGCTGGTAGTGCTCGTGCGACTCCAGGAACGGCGTCGGCGCCACCGACGGCCAGCGCTCCCACTCCACCGAGCGCCAACTGGCGTAGCCGGTGTCCTCGCCCCGGGAGAACGGCGAGTTGGTGGTCACCGCGTGCAGCATCGGCAGCCACGGCCGTACATGGTTGAGCACCTGCACGCCGGTGTCCGGGTCGGGCACCCCGACGTGTACGTGCATGCCGTTGTTGCCGGGGCCGGGGACGAGCAGCCGGAAGCGCTCGATCATCCGGTCGAAGCGGGGCTTGTCCACCACCGGCGGCACCGGGCCGTCCACCGGGCCGGTGCCGATGGCGAGCAGGCGTACGCCGGCCCGCTCGGCGGCGTCGGAGAGCGCCCGACGCAGGACGCCGAGGGAGTGCCGGATCGACGAGAGCTCCAGGCCGGGCGGGCTGCCGATCTCGATCTGACTGGTCTGGAACTCCCGCTCCACCTGCCCGCGAAGTTCGGCCGGCACCTGCTCCATGACCAGGTCCACGGCCGGAACCGCGGCCCCGGTGTGCGGGTCGACGAGCAGGAACTCCTCCTCGACACCCACGGTGAGCAACCCGGTCGCCGCAGCCATGTCGCTGGGCGCCTCTGCCACCTGACCGGTCATCGACATCACCCGTCCGTTCCTACCGTTCGCGGTCCGTCCGCGTTGGTCCGCCGTTGGTTACCCAACGTGGCGATGCCGGGAAACGTGGCGGCGGCGCGTCGTACTCGGGGCGGGCCGCCGGATTCGGCTGGATGACGTGACAGCGGGTCCTATGCTGAGCCCGTGCCGGTGCTGCTGGGCTATGTCGGGGTCGCGTGGATGTCCGCGTACGCCCAGCTCACAGTGCTCGCGGGCCGACCGGTCGACCTGCTGGCGGGTGCCGCGTTGACCGCACTGGTGCTGCTCGCGGTGGTGCTGGCGGCCCGGGTGCACGACCGGGCGGGCGCGCCCGGTGCCGGGCCGCGGTGGGCCGGCCTGCGGGCCCGCTCCCGAAGTCGCCGAATGCCTCGCCAGATCGACCCGGATGCGGCCGGTCGTCCTCGTCCCCGCGCCCCGGGGCACCCCTCGGCCGCGTAGCGCCTCGCCGCCACGCGGCCGATCCCGCCGTCACCGGCCCACCTCGCTGAGCGGACACCGCCCGGGGGAGGGCCTCACCGGAATCGGACCGAGGGGTTTCCCATGCTTGCCTTCGCACCACTGCACGACACTGTCGCCGCTGCCGGCAGCGCACTGTCCTGGCTCACCGAGCTGCTCGAACCACTGGCCGGCGGCGGAGCGACCGCCGCCGCCATCGTGCTCTTCACCATCGCCGTCCGCCTGCTGATCTCGCCGCTGACGGTCGCGCAGGTCCGCGGCGAGCGGCGCCGCGCGGCGCTCGCCCCACAGGTGCGTGACCTCCAGCAGCGGTACGCGGACGACCCGGCGACGCTTCAGCGCGAGGTGTTCACGTTGTACCGCGAGGCCGGCGCGAACCCGATCGCCGGCTGCCTGCCGCTGCTCATCCAGGCGCCGTTCCTGCTGGTGCTGTACCGGTTGTTCAGCACCAGTGAGGGCGGCACCGGGTTGCTGGACGAGCGGTTGGCCGGCGTGCCACTGGGTCACCATCTCAGCGACGGGCTGGCCGGTGCGGCCGGACCGCTGTTCGGCGTACTGCTGCTGGTGTTGCTGGTGGTGGCCTGGTGGTCGTCGCGGCGGGCCCGCCGGGCGTCGGCGGCGGTGGGCACGGTGGCCGGTACGCCGACCGAGGGGCCGGGGGCGGCCACGCTCGGCCGGCTGCTGCCCCTGCTGCCGTTCACGACCGTGCTGGTGGCGCTGGTGCTGCCGCTCGCCGCGGTGATCTACCTGGTGACCACGAGCGTGTGGTCGGCCCTTGAGCAGGCGGTGCTTCGGCGACCGCAGGCGACTCCAACGGCCGACGGAGATCGACGTTGACAACTGTGTTGACGGGACGTACAACTCTGAGAGAGCGCTCTCTCGATCCGTCCCCGCAGAGAGGCACGTCCATGCCACCTCCCCTGGCGGTCACCGCCGCCGCACCCGTCCGACGCCGCCTGCTGGCGTCCGTCCTGCTCGTCTCCACCACCATCGCCCTGGCCGGCGTCACGATGACCGCGCAGGCCGCCGTTCCGCCGCCGCCCGCCGGCTGGAGCACGGTCTGGAGCGACGACTTCACCGGCGCGGCCGGCACCCTGCCGTCGGCCGCCAACTGGATCATCGACACGGGGCACAACTATCCGGGCGGCCCGGCCAACTGGGGCACCGGTGAGATCCAGAACTACACCGCCAGCACCGCCAACGTGAGCCACGACGGCGGGGGCAACCTGCGGATCACGCCGCTGCGCGACGGTGGGGGAGGCTGGACCTCCGCCCGGATCGAAACCGTGCGCAGCGACTTCAAGGCCCCGGCCGGCGGCGTCCTGGCGATCGAGGGTCGGATCCAGATGCCGAACGTCACCGGTGCGGCGGCGGCCGGCTACTGGCCGGCGTTCTGGGCCCTTGGCGCGCCCTACCGGGGCAACTACCAGAACTGGCCGGGCATCGGCGAGTTCGACGTGATGGAGAACGTCAACGGCATCAACTCCGTCTGGGGCGTGCTGCACTGCGGCGTCGCCCCGGGCGGGCCCTGCAACGAGTCGAACGGCCTTGGCGCGTCCCGGGCGTGCCCGGGCGCCAGCTGCCAGTCGGCGTTCCACACGTACCGGTTCGAGTGGGACGCCTCGATCAGCCCGCAACAACTGCGCTGGTACGTCGACGGGCAGCTCTACCACACCGTCACGCAGAGTCAGGTCGGCGCGTCCGCCTGGTCGCAGATGACCTCGCACGCCGGCTACTTCCTGCTGCTCAACGTGGCGATCGGCGGTGCCTTCCCGAACGGGGTGGCCGGCAGCGGCACGCCGACCGCGGCCACCGTCCCGGGTCGACCGATGCTGGTCGACTACGTGGCCGTCTACCGCCGAGGTGGCGGGACCACGCCGCCGCCGACCACCCCGCCGCCCGGCGGCACGAGAGACGCGTACGCGCAGATCGAGGCCGAGTCGTTCAACGGGCAGAACGGGGTGTTCGTCGAGGCGTGCTCGGAGGGCGGGCAGAACATCGCCGCGCTGCGCAACGGCGACTGGGCGCGCTACGACAATGTCGAGTTCGGCTCCGGCGGGCCCCGGGACTTCGTGGCCCGGGTCGCCTCCGGCGCGGGTGGCGGTGTGAGTGGCCTCGTCGAGGTGCGGGTGGACAGCCCGACCGCGGCACCGATCGGCAGCTTCGCGATCGGCAACACCGGCGGCTGGCAGAGCTGGCGCTCGGTGCCCGGCAACGTCGGCGCGGTGACCGGCCGGCACTCCGTGTACCTGACCTTCACCAGCGGCCAGCCGAACGACTTCGTCAACGTCAACTGGTTCACCTTCCGCCGCTGAGCCGGACCCTCTTCGGCCTCCCGTCGCGCCGCCCACGCGGCGGGAGGCCCGCTCATCCGGGCAACCCCTGGACATTAACAGTTAACTGTCTTAATAATTAGCGACGACGTTGACGTCCGTGGATGCCCGTTGCCGGGCGTGGAGGGTCGCATGAAGCCTGCCAGATCCCTTGTCCTGTCCCTCGTCGCCGCCCTGGCGGCGACACTCGGCGCGGCCTGGGTGGCGCTGCCCGCGTACGCCGCCGGGGCCACCGCCAGCTTCGTCAAGACCGCCGACTGGGGCTCCGGTTGGGAGGGGAAGTACACCATCACCAACGGCGGCAGCTCGACCATCAACGGCTGGAGCCTCGCCTTCGACCTGCCGTCCGGCACCACCCTCGGCAGCTACTGGGACGCGTTGCTCAGCTCATCCGGCCAGCGGCACACCTTCACCAACCGGTCCTGGAACGGCACGATCGCCCCGGGCGCGTCGGTCTCCTTCGGCTTCCTGGCCAGCGGCTCCGGCTCACCGGGCGGCTGCCAGCTCAACGGGGCGTCCTGCGGCGGCGGCACCCCGCCCACCACGCCGCCGCCCACCACGCCCCCGCCGACGACGCCCCCGCCGACCACCCCTCCGCCGACCGACCCGCCCACCGGTGGGCTGCCGAAACACCTGCTCACCGGGTACTGGCACAACTTCGACAACCCGGCCGTCGAACTGCGGCTACGCGACGTCCCCGCCGAGTACGACCTGGTGGCGGTCGCCTTCGCCGAGGCCACCGCGACCCCCGGCGCGCTCACCTTCGGCGTCGACCCCGGGCTGGCCGCCGCGCTCGGCGGCTACACCGACGCGGACTTCACCGCCGACGTGCGCACCCTGCACAGCCGAGGCAAGCGGGTCATCCTCTCCGTCGGTGGCGAGACCGGCCGGGTCACCGTGAACAACGCCGCCTCGGCCACCGCGTTCGCCGAGACGGCAGCCGCGCTGATCGCCCGGTACGGCTTCGACGGGATCGACATCGACCTGGAGAACGGGCTCAACCCCACGTACATGGCGCAGGCGCTGCGCGCGCTGCGGGCCACTGTCGGGTCGGGGCTGATCATCGCGATGGCGCCGCAGACCATCGACATGCAGAACCCGGCCGGCGGCTACTTCAAACTGGCGCTCGACATCAAGGACATCCTCACCGTCGTCAACACCCAGTACTACAACTCCGGCGCGATGCTGGGCTGCGACCAGAACGCCGCGTACGGCCAGGGCACCGTGAACTTCATCGTCGCGTTGGCCTGCATCCAGTTGGAGGCCGGGCTGCGCCCCGACCAGGTCGGCCTCGGCCTGCCCGCCGGAGCTGGGGCGGCCGGCGGCGGCATCGTCGCGCCCAGCGTGGTGAACGCCGCCCTGGACTGCCTGGCCCGGGGCACCAACTGCGGCAGCTTCCGCCCGCCGCGCACCTACCCCGGCATCCGGGGTGCGATGACCTGGTCGGTGAACTGGGACGTCAGCAACGGCAACGGCTTCGCCAACACGGTGGGCCCGCACCTGGACACCCTGCCCTGACCATGCTCGCCGGCGCCCGTTCCGAACGCCGGCGGTAGGCGGTAGCGCGGATCAGCGACCGGCGGTCACCGACCGCCGGTCGTCGCGCTCCCGGCGGCGACGAATCTTGCGGATCGCCCAAGTGACCACCATCACGACGAAGACCGCGACGATCGCGTAGTTGAACCAGTCGCTGTAGCGCTCGACGTTCTGCCAACGGCTCCCGAGTGCGTAACCGGCCCCCACGATGAGACCGTTCCACAACCCGCTGCCGATGGTGGTGAGCAGGATGAACTCGCCCAGCGGCATCCGGTTGGCCCCGGCCGGCACGGAGACCAGGCTGCGGACCACCGGCACCACCCGGCCGATCAGCACCGCCCACCGGCCGTGCCGCTCGAACCACCGGTCGGCCTTCTCCAGATCGTCGCGATCCACCAGCGGGATGTGGTCCAGCCAGCGCTTGAGCCGCTCCTCGCCGAGCGCCGCGCCCAGCCAGTAGAGCACCAACGCGCCGACCAGCGAGCCGACCGTCGCGGCCAGCACCACCAGGAAGACGTTGAACTGACCCTCGTGGGCCAGGAAGCCAGCCATCGCCAGCACGATCTCGCTGGGGATCGGCGGAACGATGCTCTCCAGCGCCACCAGCAGCGCCACGCCGACCGGGCCCATCGCCTCGATCACCGTGGCCACCCACCCGGTCAACCCGGTGAACTCGGACGGGTCGCCACTCTGGGCGTAGGCCATGGTCGTCCTTCCGGTCGGCTGTCGGGGATCGGAGGGTCATACCCAGCCGGGCCCGGACTACACCTGCGCTCAGTGCTCCGGGTGCAGTGCGGTGTCCGCCGGCCCCTGCCGCCAGCCGGTGAACACCACAGTCAGGCCGGCGCGGGACGGCGCGCAGCAGAACGGGCCGGCGACGGCCTCGGCCGTCGGGTCCAGCGGGGCGAGGCGAACCAGTTGCCACGGCTCGTCGTCGACCCGGGCGCGGACGGTCAGCGCGTCGCCGGCCCGGCTGACCCGGACGGTCACCTCCCGGCCCGCCCACTGCGGCACCGGCCCCACCGACCAGTCGGAGAACTCCCGGGTCACCACCGCGCCGAGCTGCACCTCGCCGTCGCTGATCTCCACACCGGCCTTGGTCCAGGTCCGTTCGTCGACGCGGACGAACGCACCGGCCTGGTCGAACTGCGCCGAGAAGTCGAGCCGGAAGCTCACCTCCATGGCGGTGCCCACCGGCAGCGGTGCCAGCAGGGCCGGGCCGTTGTCGTGCACGAAGCCGTAGCTGGTGCGCCGCCAGAAGTCGCTGTCTGCGGCCGGCTCGACGACCAGCTCGCCGGCCGGGCCCTCCTCGACGCGTACCGGCGGGTGCAGCCACGAGCCCCGGGACCAGTCCAACAGTTCGCTCGGCGGTACGAGGTCGTTCTCCATGACCGGCACGGTAACCAACGCCGCCCGCCGCCCGCCGCCCGACGGACGGGTTTGCCGCGGTGATCGAACGGAGATGTTCCTTCGGCATGGGTGACCGTTGGTATTCCGAAGCCGTCGTCTACTGCCTCGACATCGACACGTACGCCGACTCCGACGGCGACGGGGTCGGTGACATCCGTGGGCTGATCGGGAGGCTGGACTACCTGGCCCGTCTTGGGGTGACCTGCCTGTGGCTGCACCCCATCCACCCGTCGCCCAACCGCGACGACGGCTACGACGCCACCGACTTCTACAACGTGGACCCGCGCTTCGGCACCCTGGGCGACTTCGCCGAGCTGCTGCACCAGGCGCAGAACCGGGGCATCCGCGTGATCATCGACCTGGTGGTCAACCACACCTCCGACGAGCACCCGTGGTTCCAATCCGCCCGCTCGTCGCCGGACTCGCCCTACCGGGACTGGTTCGTCTGGTCCGACACCGAACCGGACGACCGGCACCAGGGCATGGTCTTCCCCGGCGAGCAGGACGAGACCTGGAGCTACGACCGGACCGCCAAGGCGTGGTTCTACCACCGGTTCTACAAGTTCCAGCCGGACCTCAACTTCGCCAATCCGCAGGTCCGCGACGAGATCAAGAAGATCATGTCGTTCTGGCTCCAGCTCGGTGTCTCCGGCTTCCGGATGGACGCGGTGCCGTTCATCATCGAGCTGACCGAACCGGGCAACCCGAACTCCCCCAAGGACTTCGAGTTCCTCACCGAGATGCGCCAGCACGTCCAGTGGCGCCGCGGCGACGCCGTCCTGCTGGCCGAGGCGAACGTCGAGCCGGACCAGCTGCCGACGTTCTTCGGCGACGCCAGCGGTTCCGGCAACCGGATCCACATGCTCTTCGACTTCATGCTCAACGGTCGACTCATGCTCTCCCTGGTCCGCAAGGACCCGGAGCAGTTGATCGACGCGTTGCACGACACCCCGAAGCTGCCGGTCGGTGGGCAGTGGGCCACCTTCCTGCGCAACCACGACGAGATCGACCTGTCCCGGCTGACGACCGAACAGCGCAACCAGGTGTACGCGGAGTTCGGCCCGGACGAGAACATGCGCATCTACGACCGGGGCATCCGCCGCCGGCTCGCTCCGATGCTCGGCAACGACCGACGGCGCATCGAGCTGGCGTACGCCCTCCAGTTCTCGATGCGCGGCACGCCGGTGCTGCGCTACGGCGAAGAGATCGGGATGGGCGAGGACCTGTCGCTGCGGGGCCGGGACGCGATCCGCACCCCGATGCAGTGGTCGTACCAGCCGAATGCCGGCTTCTCCACGGCGGACCCGGAGAAGCTGGTCCGCCCGGTGATCGAGAAGGGTGAGTTCGGCTACCAGAACGTCAACGTCACCGCCCAGCGGAGCGACCCGAAGTCCCTGCTCGCCTGGTTCGAGCGCATGATCCGTACGTTGCGGGAGGCACCCGAGATCGGCTCCGGCTCGACCAGCCACATCGACGTGCCGGTGCCGCCCGGCGTGCTGACGCACCGGGCCGACGGGCCGACCGGGACGATGGTCTTCGTGCACAACCTCAGCACCGACGACGTCGAGGTGGACCTCAGCAGCCTTGAGCCGGAGGCCGACCTGCCGATCGACGTGCTCGCCGACCGTGGCTACGGAGAGTTGGGCAAGCTCGGCGCCGTGAAGGTCTCCGGCTACGGATACCGGTGGATTCGCCTATGCCGAGGGTCGGCCTGTTGAGGTTAAGCTCCTCCGATCGACCCCAAGTTACCGGGAGGTAATCATGTCGGAGGAGTCCCGCGTCGCCATCGTCACCGGAGCCGCACGCGGCATCGGCGCGGCCACCGCCCGACGGCTGGCCGCCGACGGAATGGCCGTCGCCGTGGTCGACATCGAGGAGGCGGCCACCAAGGAGACGGTGGACGCCATCGCCGGTGCCGGTGGCCGGGCGCTCGGGGTGGGCGCCGACGTGTCCGACCGGGACCAGGTCGAGGCGGCGGTGAGCCGGGTCGCCGCCGAGTTGGGCGCACCCACCGTGCTGGTCAACAACGCCGGTGTACTCCGCGACAACCTGCTGTTCAAGATGACCAACGCCGACTGGGACACGGTGATGGGGGTGCACCTGCGCGGCGCGTTCCTGTTCAGCCAGGCCGCCCAGAAGCACATGGTGGACCGGAAGTGGGGGCGGATCGTCAACCTCTCCAGCACCTCCGCGCTGGGCAACCGGGGCCAGGCGAACTACGCCGCCGCCAAGGCCGGTCTACAGGGCTTCACCAAGACGCTCGCCATCGAGCTGGGTCCGTTCGGGGTGACCGTGAACGCTGTCGCGCCCGGCTTCATCGTCACCGACATGACCGCTGCCACCGCGGCCCGCATGAAGGTCGACTTCGACGACTTCCAGAAGCACGCCGCCGCCGAGATCCCGGTCCGTCGACCGGGTCGGCCGGAGGACGTCGCGCACACCATCTCGTTCCTGGCGAGCGAGGGCGCGGGCTTCGTCTCCGGTCAGGTCATCTACGTCGCGGGCGGCCCACGGGACTGACCCGTACTCCCGACGAGGGCGCTCCGGCAGTGAGCCGGCGCCCTCGTCGCCGGGTCCGCGCCCGGTCGGCCGGGGTGCGCGGCGGGTCAGCGGGTGCGGCGGATCAGGCGGGTGCGCGGCGGGTGCGCCAGAGCCAGATCAGGCCGAGCACCGGCAGCACCAGTGGGATGTACCCGTACCCGCTGCCGAACTGCGACCAGACCGTCTCGTCCGGGAAGAGGTCCTTGTCGACCAGGCTCAGGATGCCGACCGCGACCACACCGACCAGCTCCACCGAGCAGCACGCCAGCGCGACCCGACGGCCGGTGTGCCCGGCGCGGGCCAACCCCACCGCCGCCACGATGTAGATGAGCGCGGCCACCCCGGAGAGCAGGTACGCCACCGGCGCCTCGTCGAACTTGGTGGCGAGTTGCAGACCCGCCCGACTCGTCGCCGCGATCGCGAAGAGCAGGTAGACCGCGATCAACAGCCGACCCGGGCCGGAGTTCGTACGCTGCCGAGCCGATCCTGTCTCAACCACCGAGCACCTCCCAGGTCTGCTGCAACCGGACCACCACCACCGGGGTCACCAGGCAGACCGCGCACACGATCGCCGAGCCCCAGCGGGTCGGTTCCATCCGGGCCAGCACCCAGGCCAGTGGCGGCAGGCACACCAGCGTGACCAGGTAGCCGAAGAAGGCGCCGGGCTCGCCGGGCCGATCGCCGCCGCCGACCGCGACGAGCGCCAGCACGCTCAACACCAGCAACGCCACTTCGAGTACGGCCAGACCGACGAACTGCACCCGGTCCGGCGGCCGGTGGCGTACCGCCGCCACCAGCGCCCACACCGCCACGAGCAGCGACAGCACGATCGGCACGGTCGCGACGATCCCGTCCACCGGAGAGTCGGCGCTCACGCTGGTCACCGGCACCACCCGGTCGTTGCCTCGGTCACCGGCACAGCCTACTAACCGTCGTAGTAAAGGGGTGCCCTGCCTCTCCGCGTGTGACGCGTGCCCGTCGAGGTGCCCGCAGTCCCGGTGCCCGCGCTTCTCGGGTGGGCGTCAGTCGTCTGCTTGCAGCCAGTAGACGGAGATGGCGACGAGCGGGTCCGGTCCGTCGTTCCGAATCTGGTGCGGCACCCTGCTGTCGAACGCCGCGACGTCGCCGGCCCGCAGGACGCCTGTCTGGTCGGCGAACGTCACGGTTCCGGTCCCGGACACGATGATCCACACCTCGCGAGACCGATGGACGTCGAGGTCGTTGGAGGTGTTCGGGGCAACCGACCAGCGAGCGACCTCGAACGGGGCGGGCCCCGTCGACGGAAACGGCAGCAGCGCGCGGTGCACCGGGCCGCCCTCGGTGAAGTCGTACCAGTGCTCAAACGTCGCGACACCGCTGGTGATCGCTGAATTCGTGCTCTGCATGCCGTCGAGACTGCCTCGCCCGCACCTGGTGTGTCTGGCGGCGATCGGACCTGACGCTGCCGAGAGCGGCGCAGGCGGTGCCGGCAGACCACTGGCGGACCGCTGCACCGACAGCCGGGCGGGTAGCTCGGCCACCGACCCGGAAATGAAGGTGAGCTGCTTCGATTGGTCGAACCCGCCGCCGTCATGGCCGCCCGGGCGACTAGCGTGGATCACGTCCGTGGCGTTGCCGCGGTGCGGGGAAACAGCGGAGGTACACGTGCTGCGGTTCGGCTTGTTCGGCACCGGTCACTGGGCGATCGAGACGCACGGGAAGGCGCTGCACGCACATCCCGATGCGGAGCTGGTCGGAGTGTGGGGCCGCAACCCGGAGCGGGCCTCCGCGCTGGCCGAGCGGTACGGGGTGCCCGCCTACGCCGACGTCGACGCGCTGATCGAGCAGTGCGAGGCGATCGCCGTCGCGCTGCCGCCGGACATCCAGGCCGACATCGCGGTCCGGGCAGCCCGCGCCGGTCGGCACCTGCTGCTGGACAAGCCGCTGGCGCTCAGCGTGGCCGACGCCGACCGGGTCGTGGCCGCCGCCGAGGAGTCCGGGGTCGCCTCGGTCGTCTTCTTCACCCAGCGGTTCCAGCCGAACGTGACCGCGTTCCTCGCCGCCACCGCCGCCGCCGGGGGCTGGCAGCACGGCCGGACCACCGCGTTCGCCTCGATCTTCCAGGACGGCAGCCCGTACGGCGGCTCGTTGTGGCGTCGGGAGCACGGTGCGCTCTGGGACATCGCCCCGCACGCGCTCTCGATCCTCCTGCCGGTGCTGGGCCGGGTGACGCAGGTGGCGGCGATGGACGGCCCGAGCGGGATGGTGCATCTGCTGCTCACCCACGAGGGCGGTGCCACGAGCAGCGCCTCGCTGTCCCTGGACGCCCCGACCGAGTCGATGGCCCGGGAGTTCGTCTTCTACGGCGAGAACGGCATCGAGAACGTCCCGTTCGGGGAGAACGACGCCGCCACCGCGTTCGGCGTCGCCATCGACCAGCTCGTCGAGCAGGTTCAGGCCGGCACCCGGGACCACCGCTGCGACGTCCGCTTCGGCCGCGAGGTCGTCACCATCCTCGCCGCCGCCGAAACCGCCCGCACCGAATCCCGCACCATCCAGATCCCCTGACCCCCAACCCCACCCCACCGCCCACCCGTCCAGCCCCACCCGCCAGCCCAGGTTGATCAAGAGGTTTGCGTCACGGCACACCGACAGGCATGACGCAAACTTCTTGATCACCGGGCCGGGGCGGGGCAGGCCGGGGCGGGGCTCACCGGGCCGGGTCCGGGGCTGGGCGGGTTCAGCCGGTCAGGTGGTAGTGGAGAGGGCGGCGTTCAGCTCGTCGGGGGAGTTGAACTGCTCGGGTGGTAGGGCCTGGAGCATCTGCAACATCGCCGTGCTGGCCCCGTTCTCCTGACCCCAGCGGATCAGGTCCTCCCGGGAGACCGGGTAGTCGAGCCCGGCGAGGTACTCCTGCAACTGAACCCCGGTGACGGTCATGTCGGCCGGCTACCCGCTCGCGGTGGTCGTACACCGGCTTGGTCGGGCCCACGACGGCCCGCCGGCCGGCGTGTCGGCCCGCGATGCGCGCCCGGTTTGCCGCAGCGGCGGCCGGGTAGCCGCTGGCATGCTGGTTCAGCGGCTCGGCGCGCCGAGCGATTTCGACCCGTTGCTGGAGCGCGTTCGCAACGCCAGGGTGGTGATGATCGGTGAGTCCACCCACGGCAGTTACGACTACTACCGGTTGCGCGAGCAGCTCACCCGCCGGTTGATCGCGGAGTGCGGTTTCTCCTTCGTCGCGGTGGAGGGTGACTGGCCCGACTGCGACCGGGTGCACCGGTCGGTGACGGCCGCGCCGGGCGGCGCGCTCGAACCGCAGGTCGCACTCGACCAGTTTGAGCGATGGCCGACCTGGATGTGGGCCAATGCCGAGGTGGCCCGGTTCGCCAGTTGGTTGCGGGCCTGGAACGTGGAGCGGCCGGAGGAGCAACGGGCCGGGTTCCACGGCCTCGACGTGTACAGCCTCTGGGAGTCGATGCAGGCGATCTTCGACTACCTGGGGGAGGAGGACCCGAAGTCGCTGGAGGCGGCGCAGGACGCGTACCGGTGTTTCGAGCCGTACGGCAAGAGGGTCGAGGAGTACGGCGCGGCCAGCCGGTTCGTCTCCGCCCGGTGCGAGGAGGAGGTCGTCCGGTTGCTCGCCCGGACCCGCGAACACGCCCTCTCCGACGGCCCGGACCGCTTCTCGGCCTGGCAGAACGCGGAGGTGGTGGCCGGCGCCGAACGGTACTACCGGGCGATGGTGGCCGGCGGGCCGGACTCGTGGAACATCCGCGACACCCACATGCAGGACACCCTGGACCGGCTGCTGGACCGTTACGGCCCCGACGCCCGGGGCATCGTCTGGGCGCACAACACGCACGTCGGGGATGCGCGGGCCACCGACATGGCCGCCGACGGGATGATCAACATTGGTCAGTTGGCCCGGGAGCGGCACGGCGAGGACGCGGTGGCCCTGGTCGGGTTCGGCAGCTACCGGGGCACGGTGATCGCCGCACCCCGCTGGGGTTCGCCGCCCGAGGCGATGGTGGTGCCCCCGGCTCGGGAGGGCTCGATCGAGCGGCGGTTGCACGAGCTGATGCCGGAGCGGGCAGTGCTGATCTTCGGCGGTGACGACCAGCCGGGCTGGGTCACCGAGACCGTGGATCACCGGGCGATCGGGGTCGTCTACGACCCGTCGTTCGAGTCCTGGGGCAACTACGTGCCGACCCGGCTCGGTGACCGCTATGACGCCTTCATCTGGTGCGACGACACCACGGCCCTGCACCCGCTACCGGTGCCAGCGGCCCCCGGCGAGATGGAAACGTACCCGGCCGGGGTCTGATCCGACCCGTTCGCGTCGATCATGGAGTTGTGGTGCCGGACCAACGCCCCGGACCGGGGCACGGCAGACACCACAACTCCTTGATCGACGGGGTGGGCGTCAGACCCTCGTGGGGGTCCGGTCCTCCAGGTGTTCGCGCAGGCCCTCGCCTTCGATGTCCACGTTGGGCAGGGCGCGGTTGAGCCAGCGGGGCAGCCACCAGGCCCGGTCGCCGAGGAGTGACATCACCGCCGGGACGATGGTCATCCGAACCACGAACGCGTCGATTGCCACGCCGATGGCGAGCGCGAAGCCCATCGACTTGATGATCGGGTCGTCGAGGAACACGAAGCCGCCGAAGACGGACATCATGATCAGCGCGGCGGCGGTGACCACCCGGGCACCGTGGCCCATGCCGCTGATCGTGGCCTCACGCGCGGTCTCGCCGTGCACGAAGTCCTCCCGCATCCGGGAGACCAGGAACACCTCGTAGTCCATGGCCAGGCCGAACAGGATGCCGATCAGCAGGATGGGCAGGAAGCTGACCAGCGGGGCCGGGGTGTCCAGGCCGACCAGGTCGGCGAGGTGGCCCTGCTGGAAGATCGCCACCGTGATGCCGAACGTGGCGGCCACGGTGAGCAGGAAGCCCAGCGCCGCCTTGAGCGGCACCAGCAGCGAGCGGAACACCAGCATCAGCAGCAGCACCGAGAGCCCGACGACCAGCAGCAGGTAGATCGGCAGCGCGTCGGAGAGCTTCTCCGAGACGTCGATTCCGATCGCCGTGGCGCCGGTGAGCAGCACCTCGGCGCCCTTGACCCCGCCGACCGCGTCGCGGACGTCGTGCACCAGGGTCTCGGTGGCCTCGTCGGTCGGGCCGGTCTTCGGCACCACTCCGAGCAGGGCGGTCCGACCGTCCGGGCTCAGCTGCGGTGGCGCCACCGCGAGGACGTTCTCGGTGCGCTGGATCATCGCGGTCACCTGCGGCACTGCGGCCGCGGTCGCCTGCGCGTCGTCGCCCGCCACGACCACCGCGAGCCGGCCGGTGAAGCCGGGACCGAAGCCCTCGGTGGTGAGGTCGCTCGCCACCCGGGCGGGGGAGCCCACCGTCGCCGTGCTGGCGTCCGGCAGGGCCAGCCGCATGTCCGGCGTGGGCAGCGCGAGCAGCCCCAGGCCGACCAGCGAGACCAGGATGACCGGCACCCGGAAGCGGGTGACGAACCGCGCCCAGCGGAAGCCGAACCCGGAGCGGTCCTCGACCGGCAGCGTCTCTTCGCCCACCGGCTCACCTGGCGCGGCGGCGGCGACCGTGGAACGCAGGCGGCGCGGGAGCACCCGGTTGCCGGCGAAGCCGAGCAGTGCGGGCTGGAGGGTGATCGCCACGAGCACGGCGATGGTGACAGTGCCGGCGGCGGCGAGACCCATCACGGTGAGGAACGGAATGTTCACCACGGCCAGGCCGGCGAGGGCGATGACCACAGTGGCGCCCGCGAAGACCACGGCGGAACCGGCGGTGCCCACCGCCCGGCCGACCGCCTCCTCCGGGGACAGGCCTTCGAGCAGGTTCTGTCGGTGCCGGGAGGTGATGAACAACGAGTAGTCGATGCCGACGGCGAGGCCGAGCATCAGCGCCAGGATGGGCGCGGTGCTGGTCAACTCGATGACACCGCTCAGCGCGAACAGACCGGCCATGCCGACACCCACGCCGATCAGCGCGTTGAGCATGGTCATGCCGGCGGCGACCAGTGAACCGAAGGTGATGATCAGGACGATAGCGGCGACCAGTACGCCGAGCGCTTCGGTCGAGCCGATCTCCGGCTCGCCACCGAGCACCTCGCCACCCGGGGCGACCTGCCAACCCTTCGCCTCGACGGAAGCGCCGACCTCCTCGTACGCGGTGCGCTGCTCGTCGGTCACCTCGTCGCCGCCGGTGGCGAACTGGACCTGGACCAGCGCGTAGCGACCGTTGGGCGAGACCGCGCCGACCTGGAACGGGTTGACCGCGCCGACCACGCCGGGCAGTGTCGAGGCCTCCTGCACCAGCTCCTGCACCACGGCCTGGCCCTCAGGGGTGGCCAGTTGGCCGTCGGCGGGCGCCTTGACCGCGATGCTGCCGGTGGCGCCGCTGGCCGCGGGGAACTGGTCGGCCAGCAGGTCGAGCGCGCGCTGGCTCTCGGTGCCGGGCATGGTGAAGTTGCTCGCCGTCGGGCCGCGCAGGGTCGCCGCGGCCAGGCCGGCGACGACGAGTACGACGAGCCAGAGCGCGACGACGAGCCGTCGCCGGCGCAACGCGCCCCGGCCGAGCCGGTAGAGCAGGGTGGCCATCAGGAGTCCTTGTCCTCGGTCGTGGGTGGATGGGGCAGGGGTGCGTCGACGGGCTCGACGGCCCGCCGGGCGAGGGCGAGCAGGGCGGCGCGCAGCTCGTCGTCGGGGATGTCGGCGAACTCGCCGCACGCCTCGGAGATGCCGGCGAGCAGCACCAGCGCGGCGATCCGGGCGCCCGGCCGGTCGGAGTGCCCGGCCAAGGCGTCGCGTAGCCGGTCGGAGATCTCCTGGATGTGCGCGAAGGCCGGCTGGCACAGCAGCTCCGGGAACTCGCCGCGCAGTACCGCGATCTCCTGGCGGAACCGGACCGCGAGGTCGACGAAGCCCTGTGCGGCGACCTCCTGGGCGGCCGCTCCGGTCAGGCCGGTGAGCTGGTCGTCGAGGCTGCGGAGCACCTCGATCGCGGGAGCCATCAGCTCGGCGAGCAGGGCTTCCTTGTTGGCGAAGTGGTAGAGCACCGTGGCCTTGGAGCAGCCGACCTCCCGGGCGATGTCCTGCAGAGAGGTGCCCCGGTAGCCGGTCACCGTGAACTGCCGCGCCGCCGCGGCGAGGATCTCGCCGTGCGTGTCGGGTACCGCTCTGACCATGCCCGGTCCACCTCCCGCAAACCAGCATGCCTGACCGATCGGTCAGACCCTGACCGATCGGTCAGATGGAAGCGGTGGCGTTCACCACACCCGCGCCGGGCTTATCCGGCGTGCTGGGCGTCGTACCTGGTCCGCGCCTCGGCGATGGCCCGGCGGTGCCGCTCTGCCCAGCTGGTCAGCGCGACCAGCGACTCGTAGAGCTCCAGCGCCATCGGGGTGGCCGTGTATTCGACCTTGGGCGGGACGGTCGGGTAGACCGTGCGGTGCAGCAGGCCGTCCCGCTCCAGGTTGCGCAGCGTCAGCGTGAGCATCCGGCGGCTGATGCCCTCGATGTGCCGCTCCAGCTCGGTGAAGCGCACCGGCCCGTGCGACGCGGCCACCAGGATGCCGATGCTCCACTTGCCGCCGACCCGGTCGAGCACCTCGCGGACGGTGCACGCCCGGGCCTGACCCGGGGTGAACGGCACGTTCTCAGCCGCGCAGGTCAGCTCGGCCTCGACCAGCGCGGACACATCGCTGTTCCTCTGGGACATCAAAGTGCCTCCTTCCGCTCCGGTTCATGGTCACAGACGATGACCTCGGTAACAAACCGTGCACCAAGGAGGGTTCCGTGGAGCGTGTCGCCCCATCCCGTTGGCCGGCGTTGCTGGTGCTCTGCGCCGGCAGTCTGATGATCATCCTGGATGGCACCGTCGTCGCGGTGGCGCTGCCCGCCATCCAACGCGACCTGGGCTTCAGCGCCGCCGGCCTGGCCTGGGTGGTGAACGCCTACCTGGTCGCGTTCGGCGGGCTGCTGCTGCTCGCCGGCCGGCTCGGTGACCTGCTGGGCCGGCGCAGTGTCTTCCTGGCCGGCGTCGCGCTGTTCACAGCGGCCTCGCTGGCCTGCGCGGTCGCCACCGGGCCGGCAGTGCTGGTGGGCGCGCGGTTCGGGCAGGGCGTCGGCGGCGCGCTGGCCATGGCGGTCAGCCTCGGCATGATCGTCCGGCTCTACCCCGAAGCGGCCGAGCGGGCCCGCGCCATCGCCGTCTTCAGCTTCACCGGCGCGGCCGGTGCGTCGGTCGGCACGGTCGCCGGAGGGGTGCTCACCCAGGCCGCCGGGTGGCGCACGATCTTCCTGGTCAACGTGCCGATCGGGGCGGCCATCCTCATCGCTGCCGTCCGTCGGCTCCCGGCCGAACGAGGGATCGGCCTGCGCGCCGGCCTGGACCTGCCCGGCGCGCTGCTCGCCACCGCCGGTCTGATGGCCGCCGTGTTGGGCATCGTCGGAACAGGGGAGCACGGCTGGACCAGCCCTCGGACGCTCGGCGCGGTGGCCCTCGCGGCGCTGCTGCTCGGCGGGTTCGCGCTGCGCCAACGCGTGGCGGCAGCCCCGCTGGTGCCGTCCCGGGTGCTGCGCGTCCCGGGTCTGGTGGCGGCGAACGCCGTGCAGTTCCTCATGGTCTGCGCGTACTTCGGGTTCCAGTTCCTGCTCGCCGTGGAGCTGCAACTGGTGCTGGGGCTGGACGCCGCCGCGACCGGCTGGGCCTTCCTGCCCACCCCGGTCGTGATCGCCGTGGTCTCGCTCGGCCTGGCCGGTCGGCTGATCGCCCGCTTCGGCGCCCGGATGGTTCTGCTGGTCGGGCTCGGCCTGGCGACCGTCGGCTTCCTCCTGCTCGCCCGGCTGCCCGCCGACGGCGCCTACGTCGCGGACGTACTCCCCGCGATGGTGATCTTCGGGGTGGCCGGCGGTCTGACCCTGCCGGCGGTCACCACAGTGGCCATGGCCGGCGCGACCGACACCGACGCCGGGCTCGCCTCCGGCCTGGCCAACACCACCCAACAGGTGGGCGGCGCGGTCGGCCTGGCTGCCCTGGCCACACTGGCCGCCACCCGCAGCGACGGGCTGCGGGCCGCCGGCTGGGCCGAGACCGCCGCGCTCGCCGGCGGCTACCGGACCGCGTTCGCCGTGGCCGCCGCTCTGGTGGTCGCCGCGTGGCTGGTGGCGCTGACCACAGTGCCCCGACACGCGGCCCGGCCGTCGTCGGCCACCGATCCGTCGGCCCGGCCGGGGTGGGTGCCGGAACAGATCCGTACCGAAGCGCCGCGTCCGGTTGACCAACGGCAGCGAGGCCGGGAGGGTGGTCGGGTGAGCGAGGCTGACGAGACCCGGGACGGCGTGGCCCTGACCAACCTGGACCAGCCGCTGTCCGACCGAGATGACGCGACGAAGCGTGACCTGGTCGACTACCTCGACGCAGTCCGGGACCGGCTCCTCCCGCAGCTGCGGGGTCGGCCGCTGTCGGTGATCAGGGTCCGCCCCGGCCAGCCGCCGTTCATGCAGAAGAACCTGCCCCGCTACACGCCGGACTGGGTCCGGCGGGCGCCGGTCTGGGCGGAGGCGTCGCACCGGGAGATCTCGTACGCCCTCTGCGACGACCGCCGCACCCTGCTCTGGTTCGCCAACCAGCGGGCGGTGGAGTACCACCCGACGCTGGCCACCGTGGCGGATCTGCACCGCCCGACCCACCTGATCCTCGACCTGGACCCGCCGGACGGCGACGGATTCCGTGCGGCGGTGGACGCCGCCCTGCTGGTCCGTCAGGCGCTTGCCGATGCCGGCCTGGCCGGTGCCGTCAAGACCAGCGGCGCCAAGGGCGTGCACGTCTTCGTCCCGGTGACGGACGAACCTACGGCCGAGGAGTTGGCCGCCGCCACCCGGGCGCTCGCCGTCCGCGCCGAGCGGCTCGATCCGGCGCTGGCCACCACGGCGTACATCAAGGAGGACCGGGGTGGCCGGGTCTTCGTGGACGCCACCCGGGCGGGCGGGGCGACCGTGGCCGCCGCGTACAGCCCCCGGCTGCGCCCGGGGATGCCGGTCTCGTTCCCGGTCGACTGGGCCGACCTGACCGAGGTGGCCCCCGCCGACTTCACCATCCGGACCGCGCCCGCACTGCTCGCCGATGACGACCCGTGGGCCGCGCTGATGCCGGCCCCGCAGTCGCTCCCCGCCGACCTGGTCGCCGAGGGCCGGACCATCCCGGTGGCCCGGGTGCAGGCCATGCACGAGGGGAAGCGCCGGGCCCGCGCCCGCCGCGAGGCCGGCTGACCGGCGCGTCGGCCCCCGGCTCGGCTCGTGCTCGGTCCCCGGCTCGGCCCGTGCTCGGTCCCGGCTCGACCTGCTCGCGCCCGGCGGGCGGCCGATTGTCGGTGGGTTGTGGCACGATTTCGCAGGTGAGCAGCAAAGCCGACGCGACCCAGCGACTGGCCGACCTGGCGCGGCTGCGCCGGGTCCGCGACCGGATCGACCGGGAGTACGCGTCTCCGTTGGACGTCGAGGCGCTCGCGCGTGGCGCGCACATGTCGGCCGGGCACCTCAGCCGCGAGTTCCGGCTCGCCTACGGCGAGTCTCCGTACAGCTACCTGATGACCCGACGGATCGAGCGGGCCATGGCCCTGTTGCGCCGTGGCGATCTGAGCGTCACCGACGTCTGTTTCGCGGTCGGTTGTTCGTCGTTGGGCACCTTCAGCACCCGCTTCACCGAGCTGGTCGGCGTGCCGCCCAGCGTCTACCGGCGGCAGGCGGCGCAGGCGACGGCGGGGATGCCGTCGTGCGTGGCGAAGCAGGTGACCAGACCGGTCAGGAATCAAGAAGCGCGGGTCACCGAGCCGCAACTAGCGTGACCAGCATGAACATCACCATTCACTCGAGTTTTCTTCCGCACACCGACCCTGATGCCTCGCTGGTCTTCTACCGCGACATCCTCGGCTTCGAGGTCCGCCTCGACGTCGGGTACGAGGGGATGCGGTGGATCACGGTCGGGCCGCCCGGCCAGCCCAGCACGGCCATCGTTCTGCACCCGCCGGCCGCCAACCCCGGCATCACCGACGACGAGCGGCAGACCATCCTTGAGCTGATGGCCAAGGGCAGCTACTTCGGCGTCAACCTCGCCACCACCGACCTCGACGCCACCTTCGCCACGTTGGAGGCGAGCGACGCCGAGGTCGTCCAGGAGCCGACCGAGCAGCCGTACGGCGTGCGCGACTGTGCCTTCCGGGACCCGGCGGGCAACATGGTCCGCATCCAGGAAGTGCGCTGAGTCCTGCGCGCCCGAGAGATGGAGTCACGATGAGCACGGCCAGCCAGCCGTCCGCACCGCACGTCGCCGACAGCCACGACCTGATCCGGGTGCAGGGCGCGCGGGTGAACAACCTCAAGGACGTCAGCGTCGAGATCCCGAAGCGGCGGTTGACGGTGTTCACCGGTGTCTCCGGCTCCGGCAAGAGTTCGCTGGTGTTCGGCACCATCGCGGCCGAGTCGCAGCGGATGATCAACGAGACCTACAGCGCCTTCGTGCAGGGCTTCATGCCGACGTTGGCGCGGCCCGAGGTCGACCTGCTGGATGGCCTGACCACGGCGATCATCGTGGACCAGGAGCGGATGGGTGCCAACTCCCGCTCCACCGTCGGCACCGCCACCGACGCCAACGCGATGCTGCGCATCCTGTTCAGCCGGCTCGGGCAGCCGCACATCGGCTCGCCCAACGCGTACTCCTTCAATGTCCCCTCGGTGAAGGCGACCGGGGCGATCACCGTCGATCGCGGCGCCGGCAAGACGAAGACCGAGAAGGCGACCTTCAACCGTCTCGGCGGCATGTGCCCGCGGTGCGAGGGCATGGGTGCGGTGACCGACATCGACCTGTCGGCGCTCTACGACGACAACCTCTCGCTCAACGAGGGCGCGATCACCATCCCGGGTTACAGCATGGAGGGCTGGTACGGCCGGATCTTCCGGGGCTGCGGCTACTTCGACCCGGACAAGCCGATCGCCAAGTTCAACAAGCGGGAGCTGCACGACCTGCTCCACCGGGAGCCGACCAAGATCAAAGTTGACGGGATCAACCTGACGTACGCGGGCCTGATCCCGTCGATCCAGAAGTCCTTCCTCGCCAAGGACATCGACGCGTTGCAGCCGCACATCCGCGCCTTCGTGGAGCGCGCGGTGACCTTCACGACCTGCCCCGAGTGTGCCGGCACCCGGCTCAGCAAGGAGGCCCGGTCGTCGAAGATCAAGGGCAAGAACATCGCCGACGCGTGCGCGATGCAGATCAGCGATCTGGCCGCCTGGGTGCGTGGGATCGAAGAGCCGTCGGTGGCCCCGCTGCTGGCCGGCCTGCAACACCTCCTCGACTCGTTCGAGGAGATCGGGCTGGGCTACCTGTCGCTCGATCGACCGTCGGGCACCCTCTCCGGTGGTGAGGCGCAGCGCACCAAGATGATCCGCCACCTCGGCTCCTCGCTCACCGACGTCACCTACGTCTTCGACGAGCCGACGATCGGGCTGCACCCGCACGACATCCAACGGATGAACGAGCTGCTGCTTCAGCTGCGCGACAAGGGCAACACCGTGCTGGTCGTGGAACACAAGCCGGAGGCCATCGCCATCGCCGACCACGTCGTCGACCTCGGGCCCGGCGCCGGCACGGAGGGCGGGACCGTCTGCTACGAGGGCACCGTGGAAGGCCTGCGGGCCAGCGGCACCATCACCGGCCGCCACCTCGACGACCGGGCGGCCCTCAAGGAGACGGTGCGGACGCCCACCGGCAAGCTGGAGATCCGGGGCGCCACGGCCAACAACCTCCAGGACGTGAACGTCGACGTACCCCTCGGGGTGCTCGTCGTCGTGACCGGAGTCGCCGGCTCCGGCAAGAGTTCGCTCGTGCACGGGTCGATTCCGGCCGGCGCGGGCGTGGTCTCGATCGACCAGGGCGCGATCCGCGGCTCACGGCGCAGCAACCCGGCCACGTACACCGGTCTGCTCGACCCGATCCGCAAGGCGTTCGCGAAGGCCAACGGGGTGAAGCCGGCGCTGTTCAGCGCCAACTCCGAGGGCGCCTGCCCGAGCTGCAACGGCGCTGGCGTCATCTACACCGACCTGGGGATGATGGCGGGCGTCGCCGCCGAATGCGAGGACTGCGAGGGCAGGCGGTTCCAGGCATCGGTGCTGGAATACCGCTTCGGCGGCCGCGACATCAGCGAGGTGCTCGCGATGTCGGTGACGGAGGCCGAGAAGTTCTTCGGCGCCGGCGAGGCGCGTACGCCGGCAGCGCACGCCATCCTCGACCGGCTCGCCGACGTCGGGCTCGGCTACCTGAGCCTGGGGCAGCCGCTCACGACTCTCTCCGGCGGGGAGCGGCAACGGCTCAAGCTGGCCACCCACATGGCTGAGAAGGGCGGCGTCTACGTCCTCGACGAGCCGACCACCGGCCTGCACCTGGCCGACGTCGAGCAACTGCTGGGCCTGCTCGACCGCCTGGTCAACGCCGGCAAGTCAGTGATCGTCATCGAGCACCACCAAGCGGTCATGGCGCACGCCGACTGGATCATCGACATCGGCCCCGGCGCCGGCCACGACGGTGGCCGGATCGTCTTCGAGGGCACGCCTGCCGATCTCGTCGCCGCCCGTTCCACCCTCACCGGCGAGCACCTGGCGGCGTACGTCGGCAGGTGAGCTCTGGGCGGCGACCGGCGGTCAGCCCTCCGCTCGGCGCGGCCGGCTGATGGGGGCGCTGAGCATTCCGGTGATGGCGTCGACGAGGAAGTCACCGACCTCGGGCCATCGGGGGTCTTCGCCGTTGCGTTCGGCGCGCGCCTCGACCTCGGCCGTCGTGGTGCTGACGATGCGGGTGATCAGGAGCGCCCGGCCGGCGACCACCTCCGGGTCGAGGTGCCGTAGCCGCCCGGCCAGTGACTCCCGCAGCTCTACTGCCTGTGGCGTGGTGTCCTGGGCTTCCCGCATGATCGGCAAAGTGGTGGGGTTGTGCAGCACGTGATCGAGGAACCGGGCCCGCCAGCTCGGGCGCGGTAGCTGGTCGAGGACCCGCATGCTCGGTTCCACGAGACCGCGGATGTCGCCGAGGACGGAGTCCTCGGGTGGAGGCATCCCCTCGCGTTGTTCCGCCACGTCGTGCACATGGCGGGCCATCAGCGCCCTCAGCAGGCCCTCGCGCCCGCCGAAGTAGTAGCGCACCGCCGAGTGGTTGGTGTTGCCAGCCGCCTCGGCCACTCTGCGGTCGGAGACCTCGGCGACTCCCGACTCGGCGAACAGCCGCTCGGCCGCGTCCAGCAGCGCGGTGCGTGCCGCCTCGGACCGCCTCATGACCGGCCCCCTCGTGTCCTCGCCCGGATGTGACTCAGGTCAACCTAGCCGGATTCCCGGTCCCGGCATCCGCCGCCTACAGTTTGTAAGTCAACTGGCGTACAAACTTGGTCTGGAGCGTGCATGGACACCGAAGCCGTGATCGAGGCTGCCGACGTGGTGGACGGCCGCCCGCCCGGCGCGGACCGCAAGGAACAGATCATCCGAATGGTCGCCCTGTTCGTGATGCCGTTCCTCATGGTCACGATGATGTTCGCGACCTACATGTCGACCATGCACTCACCGCACCCCCGGGACATGCCGGTCGCGGTCGTGGGCAGCGGCGCCACGGCGCAGGCCGTGGTCGACGGGCTCACCTCGGGCGACAGCACCGAGGCCACCCTGGTGGCCACCCGCGACGACGCGGTCGACCTGCTGCACGACCAGGAAGCCACCGGCGCGCTCGTCCTGCCCACCGACGGCAGCGCCAACGCCACCATCCTCACCGCCTCGGCGGCCGGAGCCTCACAGAACGCCACCGTCCAGCAGTTGCTCGCGCCCGTGGCCTTCCAGAACAGCTGGCAGACCACCACCGAGGACGTCGCACCGCTACCCGCCGGTGACTCGGCCGGCATCGCGGTCCTGTTCGCCGCGATGGGAATGATGCTGGCCGGGTACGTGCCACTGAGCATCATGGTGATGGGCGTCCCCCACCTGCTGCGGCTGCGACGGTTCCTGCCCGTGCTGGCCGGCTGGTCCGCGGTCACCAGCTCGATCATTTGGCTCATCCTCGGGCCCGTCGTGGGTGCCGTCGAGGGCCACTACCTCACCTTCCTCGGCGTCGGCATGCTCGCCACCGCAGCCGTCGGCCTGGCTCAACTGCTGCTCTCCAAGCTGGTCGGGCCCCTCGCGGTGCTGCCCGGCATGCTGCTCTGGGTCGTGTTCGGCATGCCCGCGTCGAACCTGGCCCTGTCCGTGCACAACATGCCCGGGTTCTTCCAGTTCCTGCACGGTGTGCTGCCGCTCCCGGCGGCCGGTGAGGCGCTGCGCTCGGTCCTGTACTTCGACGGCAACGGCCTGGGCACCCACCTGATCGTCCTGGCCGGGTGGATCGTGGCCGCCCTCGCGCTCTGCCTGCTCAAGGAGCGCAGCGCGAGCGGGAAGATGATCCCCGGCGTCCCGCCGATCGCCGACCCCGACGCGAACGCCCCCGCCCTGGCCGGCGGGCCGCCGCGCTCCAAGCGATTCCGGTACGTGGCCGCGGCCGGCTTCCCGCTGGCCATCCTCGTGGTCGTCGTCGGCGCCATGGGGTTCTCCATGCACAAACCGCAACCGCACGACATCCCGGTCGTGGTGGTCGCCGCCGCCCCTGGGCAGGCCCAGCAGACCGCTGCCGGTCTCAACGCACAGCTCGACGGCATCCTCGACGTCACCGTCGCCGACACGGTGGATGAGGCCACCGAGCAGATCCGCTCCCGCGACGTGGTCGCCGCCTTCGTCCTGCCGTCGGCAGCGGACACTCCGGCGACGCTGTACTCGGCGTCGGCCGCCAACGCCAGCCAGCAGTCCGCGATCCGCGCGATCTTCCAGCCGATCACCGCGGCCCAGGGCCTCCCGCTCACGCTGACCGACGTGCAACCTCTGAGCGAGACCGACACCGGCGGCAGCAACAGCATGTACGTCGGCATGTCCTGGATCATGGCCGGCTTCCTGTTCCTGGCCGTCCTGCGCGGCGGCGCCCCGCACGTGCGCCGCCTGCGTCAGTTCCTGCCGCTGCTGGGCGGCTGGGCGATCGGCATGTCCGTCTGGCTGTGGTTCCTCTTCGACGTCCTCATCGGCGCGATCAGCGGCAACGTCTTCCAGACGATCGGCTACGGCGCCCTGACCATCTTCTCGGTCTCCCTGGCCACCGGAGTGCTCACCCGCACCGTCGGCCTGGCGGGCATCATCCCGATGATGGTGGTGCTCATGATGGCCGGCGTGCCCGCCTCCGGCGGTGGCATGTCGGTGTACCTGGTCCCCGAGGTGTTCCGCCCTCTCCAGGACGTGCTGCCGTTGCCCGCGGCGGTCGACGTCGCCCGGTCGCTGCGGTACTTCGACGGCGTCGGCGTCGGACAGAACCTGCTGGTCATCGCCGTGTGGGGCGCTGTCGGGCTCGTCGGAAACCTCGTGATCGACCAGTGGCTCAAACGCCGCGAGCGCCGCGCGGACGCCGCCGGCCCGGACGCGGGTACGACACCCGAGGCGTACCTGAGGTTGGTGCCGGCCGAGGCGCACTGACCGGCACCGCGGCCCACCGCCGATCCCTCGCGATCGGCGGTGGGCTGCTCCTGCTGGTCAGCCGGCGTCGTACTCGACGGCGACGTCGAGCACCCAGGTGACGCCGAACCGGTCGGTGAGCATGCCGTAGAGGGGAGCCCAGCCGGCGGGCGCGAGGTCGACCAGGACGGTCGAGCCCTCGCTGAGCTTCTTCCAGTAGCCGGTGATCTCGTCGGCGTCGCTGCCCCGGACCGAGACGAAGAACGGGCTCTCGCCCTGGCTCCACGGCCGTGCCGACGGCACGTCGTACGCCATGATCTGGAAGCCCTCGGCGGACGTGACCTGACCCCACATGATCTGGTCGGCCTCGTCCGGGTTCTGCACGCTGTGGGCGTCGGCGTAGGTCACCGCGACGAGATCCCCACCGAAGACGGACCGGTAGAACTCGAGGGCGGCCCGCGCGGTGCCCCGAAGGTTGATGTGCGCGACGGTGTTGATGCTCATTGCTGCTCCTCGTGTGACGTGACCCGTGGCTGATGCCCGGGTGCAACAACGCCGACGATGGCAGGGGTAGCGGTCAGGTTCTGGCCGCTACCTGCGGCAGACTCGGATGCATGGCCACGACCTCCGCGAGACTGCTGTCGCTGCTCTCGCTCCTCCAGGCCCGACGTGACTGGCCGGGGGGCCTCCTGGCCGAGAGGCTGAACGTGAGCCCGCGTACGGTGCGGCGCGATGTCGACCGGCTGCGCGAGCTCGGCTACCCGATCAAAGCCTTCAAGGGGCCGGACGGCGGGTACCGGCTCGACGCCGGCGCCCAACTGCCACCGCTGCTGTTCGACGACGAGCAGGCGGTCGCCATCGCCGTCGCACTCCAGGTGGCAGCCCTCTCCGGGGCGGACGTCCAGGAGGGCGCAGCGCGGGCGCTGAACACCATGCGGCAGGTCATGCCCAGCCGACTGCGGCACCGCATCGATGCTCTCCAGGTCACCGCCGTCGGACAACCCACCACCCGGCCGGACTCCCCGGTCGACGGCACCGTGCTGACAGCCATCGGCGCGGCCGTCCACGCCCACGAGGTTCTGCGCTTCGACTACGCCTCGACGAGCGACGCCACCGATGTGCCGCCCCGCCGCGTGGAGCCCCACCACCTCGTCACCTGGAAGGGGCGCTGGTATCTCGTGGCCTGGGACCTCGACCGAGGCGACTGGCGAACCTTCCGTTGCGACCGGGTCAGCCCGCGTACCCCGACCGGACCACGCTTCAGCCCACGACAACTACCCATGGGAGACGTGGCCACGTACGTCACGACCCGCTTCCGAGGTTCCACCGACACCTCGGCGTGGCCCTGCGTGGGCGAGGTCGTCCTCGACCTTCCCGCCGCCGTCGTCGCCGCGTACACCCGCGACGGGCTTGTCGAGGAACTCGGCCCCGACCGCTGCAAGCTCGTTCAGGGCTCCTGGTCCTGGGTCGGCCTCGCAGCCGCGCTCGGCAGGTTCGACGCGGACATCGAGGTGATCGGGCCGACCGGGCTCAAGGCCGCCTTCGCGGGGCTCGCCCGCCGCTACGCCGAAGCAGCGGGATGACGGCAGGTTGCCGACCCCCCAACCGCGTCATCGGGTTCCGGACAGTGGCCCACTACAACCTGTTCAAGCGGATCATCAACTCCAACCAGGCCGCAGCCCAGCCGGACACCTTCAACCTGGCGGAGATCGACATCATCAACGCGTACCTGAACGGGACCGTGCCGGCCTGACACCTCGCAGTGATCGGGTCCAACTTGCCGGGACGGTCGGAACACGAAGAAGGCCTCTGACCAGGTTTCCTGATCAGAGGCCTTTCTGCGTTGCTCGGCAGTGGTGCCCCCGGCAGGATTCGAACCTGCGCCCCCGCCTCCGGAGGGCGGTGCTCTATCCCCTGAGCTACGGGGGCTCAGCGACTGGAGAAGACTAGCAAACCTCCTCCAGGAACGCCGAATCGGTATAGGCGCCCCAATCGTGTCACCGACCCACCGACTGCCTGGTGGTCAGGCCGCCGGACCGCCCGAAGCGATCAGGCGGCCGCGATCGCCCGCCCGCAACTGGGCAGCGGGTGCAGGACGATTCGCCGAGGGAGCCGCCGCGGCCACTCGTTGCGCGGCCAGGAGCCGTCCACGATCAGGTGGACCGTGCGCTGCTCCTCGCCACTGAGCCGCAGCACGAAGTCGCGGGGGAGCGGCGGGTCCACCGTCGGCGTAGTGATCATGAAGCGCACCCGACCGCGGGACGAGACAGCGGAGATCACGTCGGCGGCCGGCATCGTGCCGCGCAGCCGGACCCGGCCGATCCAGTAGACCTCCGCGAGGTGCTCCTGGGCGGCCCGGGTGATCCCCGGGTACTCGCTGCGGACCCAACGCTCGACCGCGCTGACGCAGAGCCCACAGGCCCGCTCGCGCGGCTCCCGCGGACCCAACCCCCAGGCCCGCAGGTACGCCCCGACCGCGCCAGCGTCCAGCGGCAGCTCGAAGCGCCGCTGGATGAGCGTGGTGAGGCTCTGCCGCGTCCACAGCTCCTCGTCCAGGCCGAACTCGTCGGGATGAACGCCCCGCAGCGTGTCGATCAACTCGAGTTCCTGTTCGCGGCTGAGCATTCCCGGCTCGCCCTGCCGCTGTCCGCGACGGACGGCTGCCACCGCCCCGTCACCACCGATGGTGTGGCGTCGGCACCAACTGGTGACCGAACGCCGTGCGTCTCTGAGTGCAACCCCCACGTCTTGGGCAACGAGCCCGAATCGCAACTGGTCACGATATGTGGGGAGAAAACTCTCTAAGCAACGTAATCGCCTGTGCCACGCAAAACGCCCACAAGGGACGAGAGGGGTGTTGAGGTCATACGCGACGGTCCTGACGGCCTTGATCGACTCGAGGTGGCGCGGGTCGAGCGGCGGTGCGCCCTGTGTCGACATGGTGCGGCCCGCGTCGCCGCCACAGAGCGGCGGGGACGCGGGCCGGTGCGCCGTCCGGTCGGTCAGCCCTTGGCCTGCGCCTGGAGCTGCCGGAGGTTGTTCAGTTCGGTCTGCTGGGTGGCCTTCATGGTGTTGGCCACCCGCAGCACCTCGGCGTTGTCGGTCGCGCCGAGCGCCGCGTCGATCATGTGGATGCCGCCCAGGTGGTGGTCGTACATCAAGGTCAGGAACTGCCGGTCGACCTCGATGCCCTGAGCGTTGCGCAGGGCGGTCATCTGTTGCGGCGTGGCCATGCCCGGCATCAGACCGTCCTTGACGGTGGCCCCGTCGGACATCCACGACATCGGCGGCTTCGACCCGGTCGGGCTGAGGCCCCATTCGCGCAGCCAGGTCTGCATCGCGCCGATCTCGCCCTGCTGCCCGGTGGCGATGTCGACGGCGATCTGCCGCACCTCGGGGAGGGTCGCCGACCGGTACGCGATCAGGCTCATCTCCACCGCCTGCGCGTGGTGGGTCGTCATGTCCCGGGCGAAGCCCGCCTCGACCGAGGCGTCACCGGGTCGGGTGATCCGTGGGGTGAGCAGACCGCCCGCGTACCCGAGGAGGAGCCCCACCACCAGCATGATGGCGAGCGCCAGCACGCCGTAGCGCGACGCCGGGGCCCGGCCGCCCTCGTCCGGGGCGGCCGGGATCTCGTCGTACTCGCTGTCGGTGGTTGCCGGAGCGGTCATTGCCGTCCTTACTGGGTGGGCTGCTGCTGTTGCTGGAGTTCACGCGGCGTGGTGCCGGTGGCGGTGATGCCGGTGTTGCAGAGCGCCGTCGGGCCCTCGACGGAGGCGTTCACCCGCAGGTCCTTGATGAACTCGTCGATCCGCGAGTCGTCAGCGTTGTCGACCTTGAGCTGGTAGCCCCAGGCCTGCAGCGAGATCGGCTTGTCCAGGCCCTCGTACGGGCTCATCAGGGTCTTCTCGACACCGCGCACCTTGCTGGCGAGCTTGTCGACCTGGTCCTTGGGCAGGTCCGGGCGGTAGGTGATCCACACCGCGCCGTGCTCCAGGCTGTGCACCGCGTGCTCGTTGGCGATCGGGGCGTCGTACACGTCGCCCATGCAGTTCTGCCAGGCGGCGTTGTGCACCCCACCCACCGGCGGCGAGTAGTTCCAGGTCAGCGGGCCCGACTTGTGCGACTCGTACTTCAGGCTGTCCGGGTCGGACTTGCGGATGTTGGCGATGCCCTCGATGGCGTTGGCCCGCTTGTCCCACGGCTTGGAGCCCTGGAAGGACGCCCAGGCGCCGTAACCGATGATGCCGGCCGCGAGCACGCCAACCGCGACGAAGAGCGCGATCGGCCCCCACGCGCGGCCCTGGCTCACCTTGACCGGGGTGACCGGCTTGCGCGGGCCCTTGCCCCCCGCCCGGGGGGAGCCCGTCGGCTTGCCGGAACCGGCCTTGGCGCCGGACGCCGGCCGGCCCGCGGCCGGCTTCTTGCCGGTGCTGACCACGGTCGGGCGGCGCTCAGGGCCACCCGGGGTGCTGATGCTCATCGTGCCTCGTCAAGTCGGTCGGTCAGGGGAGTGGCGGGCCGGATGACGCGCAGGGGAGCCGCCGAGTGCCCGAGTCTACCCCCGATAACATGGTTGGGTGACTCCTGCAGAACTAGCCTCGGTCGTCCTTGCCGCCGCCCACGCCGTCTTCGAGCAGCGTGGGCTGGACCGCGCCGCACTGCCGGCGAGCACGGTGGTGGAGCGACCGCGCAACCCCGAGCACGGCGACTACGCCTCGACGCTCGCGCTGCAGTTGAGCAAGAAGGTGGGCGTCCCGCCCCGGGAGCTGGCGACGGCCCTGGCCGACGAGCTGGGCCGGGCACCGGGGGTCAAATCGGTGGAAATCGCCGGGCCGGGCTTCCTGAACATCCGGCTCGACGCCGCTGCGGCCGGTCAGCTCGCCCGGGTGATCGTGGAGACCGGTGCGGAGTACGGCCGCAGCGACCGGCTCGCCGGCGAGAAGATCAACCTGGAGTTCGTCTCGGCCAACCCGACCGGGCCGGTGCACATCGGCGGGGTCCGCTGGGCGGCCGTCGGTGACGCGCTGAGCCGGCTGCTGCGGGCCACCGGCGCCGACGTCGGCACGGAGTACTACTTCAACGACGCCGGTTCGCAGATCGACCGGTTCGCCCGGTCGCTGCTCGCCGCCGCGAAGGGTGAGCCGGCGCCGGAGGACGGCTACGGCGGGGCGTACATCGCCGAGATCGCCACCGAGGTGCAGGCCCGCCGGCCGGAGGTGCGCTCGCTCGACGACGACGCCGCCCAGGAGATCTTCCGGGTCGAGGGCGTCGCGTTGATGTTCGACGAGATCCGCACCTCGCTGCGCGACTTCGGGGTGGAGTTCGACACCTACTTCAACGAGAAGGACCTGCACGACCGGGGTGAACTCGACCTGGCGTTGAACCGGCTGCGCCAGCAGGGGCACCTGTACGAGTCCGAGGGCGCCACCTGGCTGCGCACCACCGACTTCGGCGACGACAAGGACCGGGTGCTGCGCAAGTCCAACGGCGAGTGGACGTACTTCGCCGCGGACTGCGCCTACTACCTGGACAAGCGCGAGCGCGGCTTCGAGCGGGTCGTGATCATGCTGGGTGCCGACCACCACGGCTACATCGGCCGGATGAAGGCGATGTCCGCCTGCTTCGGCGACGACCCGGAGCGCAACCTGGAGATCCTCATCGGGCAGCTGGTCAACCTGCTGCGCGACGGCGCGCCGATGCGGATGAGCAAGCGGGCCGGCACCGTGATCACCCTGGAGGACCTGGTCGACGCCATCGGCGTGGACGCCTCCCGGTACGCGTTGGCCCGCTACTCCAGCGACTCCCCGATCGACATCGACATCGAGCTGTGGACCAGGGCGACCCGTGACAACCCGGTCTACTACGTGCAGTACGTGGCAGCCCGGACGGCGGGCGTGGCCCGCAACGCCGCCGAGGTGGGGCTGGTTCCGGGCGACGCCGACGCGTTCCGCCCCGAGCTGCTCGACCACGAGAAGGAGAACGAGCTGCTCAAGGCGCTCGCCCAGTTCCCCGCGGTGGTGGCGACGGCCGCCGAGCTGCGGGAGCCGCACCGGGTGGCCCGCTACCTGGAGGAGAGCGTCGCCGCCTCCTACCACCGTTTCTACGACAACTGCCGGGTGCTGCCGCTGGGCGACGAGGAGATCACCGACCTGCACCGCGCTCGGCTCTGGCTCAACAACGCCACCCGCACCGTGATCGCCAACGGCCTGTACCTGCTCGGCGTCTCCGCACCCGAGAGGATGTGACATGAGGGCTCACGAGGCCGGTGCGCTGCACGCGGACATCAGCAACCAGGGGCCGGCCTGGCTGCGTACCCCGGCCGACGTCAACGCCCTCGTGCCGGCGCTGTGGCCGCGGTCGGTGACGCGCGGCGCCGACGGCGCGGTCGCCGTCGCGGGCCTGAGCGTCCGCGACATCGCGGCCGAGTTCGGCACCCCGGTGTACGTCCTGGACGAGGCCGACCTGCGCTCGCGCTGCCGCGACTTCCGGGCGGCCTTTCCCACGGAGGACGTGTTCTACGCGGGCAAGGCGTTCCTCTGCCGGGCGGTGGTCCGGATGATCGCCGAGGAGGGGCTGCACCTGGACGTCTGCACCGGTGGCGAGCTGGCCACCGCGCTGTCGGCCGGAATGCCGCCGGAGCGGATCGGCTTCCACGGCAACAACAAGTCGGTCGCCGAGCTGGGCCGGGCGCTGGACGCCGGGGTCGGCCGGATCATCGTCGACTCGTTCACCGAGATCGACCGGCTCACCGCGCTGGCCCGCGAGCGCGGGGTCCGGCCGCGGGTGCTGGTCCGGGTCACGGTGGGCGTCGAGGCGCACACCCACGAGTTCATCGCCACCGCCCACGAGGACCAGAAGTTCGGCTTCTCGCTGGCCGGCGGTGCCGCCGCGAACGCCGCGTTCAAGATCCTCGACGAGGGCGTGCTGGAGCTGCGCGGGCTGCACTCGCACATCGGCTCGCAGATCTTCGACGCCAGCGGCTTCGAGGTCTCGGCCCGGCGGGTGCTCGCCCTTCAGGCGCAGATCCGCGACGCGCGGGGGGTGGAGCTGCCCGAACTGGACCTGGGCGGCGGCTTCGGCATCGCGTACACCACCCAGGACGACCCGGCGACCCCGCAGGATCTGGCCAAGCGGCTTCGCAAGATCGTCGATTCGGAGTGCGCGGCGGAGAACCTGGCCGTGCCGCACCTGTCGATCGAGCCGGGCCGGGCCATCGTCGGACCGGCCGTGTTCACCCTCTACGAGGTCGGCACGGTCAAGGACCTCGACGGTCTCCGGACGTACGTCAGCGTCGACGGCGGGATGAGCGACAACATCCGCACCGCCCTCTACGACGCGTCCTACTCGGCGACGCTGGCCTCCCGGGCCTCGACCGCTCAGCCGTTGCTCGCCCGCGTGGTGGGAAAGCACTGTGAGTCCGGGGACATCGTGGTGAAGGATGAATTCCTGCCCGCCGACGTGCAGCCCGGAGATCTTGTCGCAGTGCCCGGCACCGGTGCGTACTGCCGAAGCATGGCCAGCAACTACAACCATGTGCCCCGGCCACCGGTGGTCGCGGTGCGCGACGGCCAGGCGCGTCTGATCGTCCGGCGGGAAACCGAAGAGGACCTGCTCGCATTGGATGTTGGATGACGTCACCTGTGCGCTTGGCGCTGCTCGGCTGTGGCACTGTCGGCCAGGAGGTGGTCCGGCTGCTGCATGAGCAGTCGGCCGACCTGACGGCGCGGATCGGCGCTCCGCTGGAGATCGCCGGCATCGCCGTCCGTCGGCTCGGCCGCGACCGGGGTGACCTGCCGGTCGACGAGGACCTGTTCACCACCGACGCGCTCGGCCTGATCAAGCGCGACGACGTGGACGTGGTGATCGAGGTGGTCGGTGGCATCGAGCCGGCCCGGAGTTGGCTGGTCGAGGCGCTGCGCGCCGGCAAGAGCGTGGTCACCGCCAACAAGGCCCTGCTCGCCGAGGACGGCGTGGCCCTGCACGAGGCGGCGGCCGAGGGCGGCGGCGACCTCTACTACGAGGCGTCAGTGGCCGGGGCCATCCCGTTGCTGCGTCCGCTACGGGAGTCGCTGCACGGCGATCGGATCAACCGGGTCACCGGCATTGTCAACGGCACCACCAACTTCATCCTCTCCGCGATGGACGCGACCGGCGCCGGCTTCGCCGAGGCCCTCGAAGAGGCCACCGCACTGGGGTACGCGGAGGCCGATCCGACCGCCGACGTGGAGGGCTTCGACGCGGCGGCGAAGGCGGCGATCCTCGCCTCGCTGGCGTTCCACACCCGGGTCGGCGCCGCCGACGTGCACCGCGAGGGCATCACCGAGGTGACCGCCGCGGACATGGCCAGCGCCCAGGCGATGGGCTGCACGATCAAACTGCTCTGCATCGCGGCCCGGGGTGTCGACTCCACCGGCCGGGAGACGGTCAGCGTCCGGGTGCACCCGGCGATGATCCCGCGCAGCCATCCGCTCGCCAGCGTCGGGGACGCGTTCAACGCGGTCTTCGTGGAGGCGGACGCGGCCGGGCAGTTGATGTTCTACGGTCGGGGCGCCGGTGGCGCGCCCACCGCCAGCGCGGTGCTCGGTGACGTGGTCGCGGTGTCCCGCAACCGGCTCGCCGGGGTGCGCGCGGCCAGCGAGAGCGCGTACGCGGACCTCGCGGTCCGGCCGATGGGTGAGGCGTTGACCCGCTACCACGTGAGCCTCGACGTGGCCGACCGCCCGGGTGTGCTGGCCTCGGTGGCGAGCGTGTTCGCCCGGCACGACGTGTCGATCGCGACCGTGCGGCAGGGTTCGGCGGGCGGGCCGGCGGGCCGCGACGGCGACGCCGAACTTGTCATCGTCACGCATGTGGCACCGGACGCCGCGCTCGCCGCGACCGTCGGTGAGTTGCGCGGTCTGGACATTGTCCGGTCGGTGACCAGTGTGCTGCGGGTCGAGGGCGACGCCTGAGTCGTTGCATCATCGACGGGACGGCTCGCGCGTCCCGCCAGGTGGGTAGGCGGGGGTGGGCCATTGACCACTCCAGCAGGCTGGTCCAAGGTGGCCCTGACAATCGGCTGGGCGCGGCGGTAGAGGCGAGGAGAGCGACATGTGGCGGGGTCTGATCGAGGCGTACCGGGATCGGCTGCCGGTCACCGCGGCCACGCCGGTCGTCACGCTGCACGAGGGCAACACCCCGCTGTTGCCCGCGCCGGTGCTGTCCGCCCGGCTCGGTTGCGACGTGCACCTCAAGGTGGAGGGCGCCAACCCGACCGGCTCCTTCAAGGACCGGGGGATGACCCTCGCGGTGTCCAAGGCGGTCGAGGCCGGCAACAAGGCCATCATCTGCGCCTCCACCGGCAACACCAGCGCCTCCGCCGCGGCGTACGCGGCCCGGGCCGGGTTGACCTGCGCCGTGCTGGTGCCGCAGGGCAAGATCGCGCTGGGCAAGCTGGCCCAGGCGCTGGTGCACGGCGCGAAGCTGCTCCAGGTGAACGGCAACTTCGACGACTGCCTCGCGACGGCCGCCAAGCTCGCCCAGGACTACCCGGTCGCGTTGGTCAACTCGGTCAACATCGACCGGTTGCACGGCCAGAAGACCGCCGCCTTCGAGATCGTCGAGGCGCTCGGTGACGCGCCCGACATCCACTGCCTGCCGGTCGGCAACGCCGGCAACATCTCCGCGTACTGGATGGGATACGCGGAGGAGCTGGCCGCCGGCGCCACCACCCGCACCCCCAAGATGTACGGCTTCCAGGCCGCCGGGGCGGCCCCGATCGTGACCGGTCAGGTGGTGCCGGAGCCGTCGACCATCGCCACCGCGATCCGGATCGGCAACCCGGCGAGCTGGACCAAGGCGTTGGATGCGCGGGACGCCTCCGGTGGCCTGATCGCGTCGGTGACCGACCGGGAGATCCTCTCCGCGTACCGTCTGCTCGCCCGTGAGGTGGGGGTCTTCGTCGAGCTGGGCAGCGCGGCCAGCGTGGCCGGCCTGTTGCAGCAGGCCGCGGCGGGCGCGGTGCCGCCCGGTTCCACGGTGGTCTGCACGGTGACCGGCCACGGGCTGAAGGACCCGGAATGGGCGATCTCCACCGCGCCGGCGCCGGTGACCATCGCGAACGACCCGCTGGCCGCGGCGCGCGCCCTCGACCTGGCCTGAGCGCGCCGCCGTCCGGGGCGGTGATCGACGGCGGGTAGCTGAACGGCGGTGCGGCCCGGGGGCGGCGGGGGTCGGGGTATGCGAGTCCGGCACACTTTCGGGTATCCCCGCCCGCATTCTCGTTCAGGAGTGAGCCAGGCCGATGTCGCTGCTTGCCAGATTCAGCCTCGCCAACCGAGGGCTGATTGCTCTCATCGCGGTGGTGACCACGGTGTTCGGAGTGTTCGCCGTGCCGTCGCTGAAGCAGCAACTGCTGCCGTCGCTCGAGTTCCCGGCCGCGTTCATCGTGGCCCCCTACCCCGGCGCCGGCCCCGAGATCGTCGAGTCGCAGGTGACCGAGCCGATCGAGAACGCCCTCCAGGGCATCCCGGGGCTGGACCAGGTCACCTCCACCTCGCGCGAGGGGGCGGCCACCGTCCAGGTGACGTACGAGTTCGGCACCGACCTCGACGACGTGGTCAACAAGATGCAGACCGCGTTGAGCCGGATCGACGCCCAACTGCCGGAGGACGTCGACCCGCAGGTCATCGCGGGTAGTACCGACGATCTTCCGGCGGTGGTGCTGGCAGCGGCCGGCACAGCGGACGAGCGGGCGCTCGCCGAGAAGCTGCGCGCGACAGTGGTGCCGGAGCTGGAGGGCATCGAGGGGGTACGCACTGTCGAGGTGACCGGCACCCGCGACGACGTCGTGGTGGTCACCCCGGACCCGGCGAAGTTGGCCGCCGCGAAGATCCAGCCGACGGCGATCGGCGCGGCGCTGAAGACCAACGGCGTGGCGGTTCCGGCCGGCGCGGTGACCGACGGCGCGCTGGCCCTCCCGGTGCAGGTCGGCACCCCGATCTCCACCCTTGAGGAGCTGCGCGGCATCGTGGTCGCCCCGGCCGCGGCACCCGTTCGCCTCGGTGACGTGGCGACGGTCGAGCAGCAGCTCGCCCCGGCCACGGCGATCACCCGGACCAACGGCAAGGACAGCCTCGGTATCGCGGTCACCGCGGCGCCGGACGGCAACGCCGTGGAGATCTCGCACGAGATCCGGGACCGGCTCGACGACCTGAAGGACGCCTCCGGCGCGGAGCTGACTGTGGTCTTCGACCAGGCGCCGTTCGTCGAGAAGTCGATCGAGTCGCTGACCACTGAGGGTCTCCTGGGCCTGGTGATGGCGGTCATCGTCATCCTGGTCTTCCTGCTGTCGGTGCGCTCGACGGTGGTCACCGCGGTCTCCATCCCGCTCTCCGTGCTGGTGGCGCTGATCGCCCTGTGGATCGGTGACTACTCGCTCAACCTGCTCACCCTCGGCGCGTTGACCATCGCGGTCGGTCGGGTGGTCGACGACTCGATCGTGGTCCTCGAGAACATCAAACGACACCTGGAGTACGGCGAGGAGAAACGGCACGCCATCATCACCGGCGTCCGGGAGGTCGCCGGTGCGGTGACCGCGTCCACCCTCACCACGGTGGCGGTGTTCGCGCCGATCGCGCTGGTCGGCGGGTTCGTGGGTCAGCTCTTCGCGCCGTTCGCGATCACCGTGACGGTGGCCCTGCTCGCCTCGCTGCTGGTGTCGCTGACCGTGATCCCGGTCCTCGCGTACTGGTTCCTCAAGCCGCGCGGCGGCACCGCCGACGACGAGGCGGTACGGCACGCCGCGGAGGAGAAGGAGCTGCGCAGCCCGTTGCAGCGGGCGTACCTGCCGGTGATCGGGTTCGCCACTCGCAAGCGGTCGACCCGTTGGATCACCGTCGGGCTCGGCCTGCTGGTGCTCTTCGGCACCTTCGGTCTGGCGCAGAAGTTGGAGACCAACTTCCTGGACGACTCCGGCCAGGACACCCTCAACATGAGCCAGGAGCTGCCGGCCGGCAGTGGCCTGGCGGCCACCGACGCGGCGGCCAAGCAGGTCGAGTCGGTGCTGTCCCGTACCGACGGCGTCGAGACGTACCAGGTGACCGCGGGCGGTGGGGACAACCCGTGGGCGGGCGGCGGCGGCAACAACGTCGCCAGCTGGTCGCTGGCGCTCGACGGTGACACCGACGCGAAGCAGATGCGCGAGGTGCTGCGCAAGGAGTTCGACAAGCTCGGCGCCGGTGTGGGTGAGATCAGCTTCGGTGGCGGGCAGGAGGCGTCGACCAGCCAGCTGGAGGTGATCGTCCAGGCCAGCGACCCGGAGGCGCTGACCCGGGCCGCCGAGGAGGCGCGGGCCGCGATGGCCGGGGTCCCGGACGTCGAGGACGTCTCCACCAGCCTTGCCGCGCGGGTGCCGCGGGTCGACGTGGTGGTCGACCGGGTCGCCGCCGGTCGGGTCGGGCTCACCGAGGCTGCCGTGGGGCAGCTCGTGTCGCAGGCGTTCCGGGGAGCACCGCTGGGCCAGGTCGCGCTCGACGGCCAGCAGCAGAACGTGGTGCTGCGGTTGGGCACGCAGCCGCCGATGACCGTGCAGGCGCTGCGGGCACTGCCGGTCGGTCCGGTGAAGCTGGGCGACATCGCGCAGGTCACCCAGGGCGAAGGCCCGCAGCAGGTCACCCGGATCGACGGCGAGCGCAGCGTGTCGGTGACCGGCGCGGCGACCGGCTCGAACCTGGGCGCGACCAGCCAGGAGTTGCAGAAGCGGCTGGACGGCATCAACGTGCCGGGTGCGAGCTTCACCATCGGTGGTGTCAGCGCGGATCAGGCGGATGCCTTCGCGGACCTGGGGCTGGCGGTGCTGGCCGCGATCGCCATCGTCTTCCTGATCATGGTGGCCACGTTCCGCAGCCTCACTCAGGCGCTGATCCTGCTGATCTCCATCCCGTTCGCGGCGACCGGTGCGATCGGTCTGCTGTTGATCACCGGGACGCCGCTCGGTGTGCCGGCGCTGATCGGTGTGCTGATGCTGGTCGGCATCGTGGTGACCAACGCGATCGTGTTGCTCGACCTGATCAACCAGTACCGGGCGCAGGGCATGGGGGTTCGGGAGGCGGTGGTCGAAGGTGGCCGTCGCCGGCTGCGTCCGATCCTGATGACGGCGGTGGCGACCATCTTCGCGCTGCTGCCGATGGCGTTCGGGTTGACCGGTGAGGGCGGCTTCATCTCTCAGCCGCTGGCGGTGGTGGTGATCGGTGGTCTGCTCAGCTCGACGCTGCTCACGCTGATCCTGGTGCCGACGCTGTACACGATGGTGGAGCACACCAAGGAGTCGCTGCGGGCTCGGCGCGCACGGCGGCGCACCGGACGGTCGGAGGCGACCACGACGGAGACCGACGAGGTGCCAGCGCCGAACCAGGTCGCGGTGCCGAGCGGCGCGCCCGCCCCGGTCGCGGCCGAGGGTGTGCAGCCGGCCGGGCGACCCGCGCCGTCGGCCGCGTTGGTGGAGGGCACGGACCAGTTCGAGGTGCTGCGGCTGCCGCGTAGCCGTACCTCGCCACTGCCTCCGGCGGAGCCGACCGAGTAGGTCGCGGCCCGGTTTCGGAACGCCCCCGGCGGATTTTCGCCGGGGGCGTTCCAGGTTGATTCGACCGATAACACTCCGACGCGACGGCCCATACTTTGTGTGACTTCTTGCATACTCCTCGTAGGCAGGTGGGGGTGTGGGTGAAGCGGGGGCGGGCGGATGGCCGAGGGCGCGCGCGGGTGGGGGCGACGCGACCTGCTGCGCCGTGGCCTGATGGTGGCGGGCGGTGTGGCCATCGGTGCCGGGACGTCGGAGGCGTGGCGGGCCAAGCATCGCCGGATGCCGATCGCTGGCGGCCCCGCCAGCACCACCCTCGGTAACGGTCAGCAGGGTGTCGGCTCCGGCGCGCTGGAGGTCGTCTGGTCGGGGCGGACCAACCAGCGCCTGGTAGCCCTCACCTTCGACGACGGCCCGGCACCACAGTGGACTCCCATGGTGCTCGACACCCTGGCCCAGCACCGGGTCCCGGCCACCTTCTTCATGGTCGGGGCGCAGGTCCGCCGGCACGCCGACGTCGTCCGGGACCGGCTCGTCGGGCACGAGGTGGGAAACCACAGCTGGGAGCACCGGGACCTGGCCGAACTGAACGCCGCCGAGGCGTACGACGACCTGCACCGCAGTCACGACGCGATCGCCGACCTGACCGGGGTGCCGCCGGCGCTCCTCCGCCCGCCGTACGGCCACCTGGGCGGGGCGGTGCTGCACGCGGCGGCCCGGCTGGACTATCGGCTGGTGCTCTGGTCGTTGCAGATGGTGGAGCGCGAGTTCCCCGACGACCCAGCCGGTCACGCTCAACGGATCGTGGCCGCGGTCCGACCGGGAACGATCGTGCTCGGCCACGACGTGGGGGCGCGCCGACGGCTGGTCGCACTGCGGGGGCTGACCGACATGATCAACGGGCTACGGTCGCGCGGCTACACCTTCGTCACGGTCTCGGCGCTGCTGGGAGCAGGTATGGCTTCGACGACGACCAGGTAGGGTCGCGCTCCGTGGCGTCCACCCTCTCGGTTCTGACCGGCAATCGGAGCTTCCGCAACCTGTTCCTCGCCGAACTGGTGGTCTTCGGCGCCGACTGGTTCGTCATGGTGCCGCTGCTGGTGCTGCTGCCGCACCTGACCGGCAGCGGCGTCTGGGGCGCGCTGGTGTTGGCGGTGGACACCGGCATCGTGGCGTTGCTGCTGCCGTACACCGGCACGATCGCCGACCGTTTCGACCGCCGGAAGATCATGATCGCCGCGAACGTGGCCGCGCTGGCGGGCGTGCTGCTGCTGCTCGGCGTGCGCAACGCCGGAACGGCCTGGCTGGCGCTGGTCGCGATCGGCGTGGTGGCGGTCGCCAAGGCGTTCTACTCGCCGGCCGCCCAGGCCGCCCTGCCCAACGTGCTGGAGCCGCACGAACTCGCCGCGGGCAACGCCGTCGCCGGCTCGGCCTGGGGCACCATGACCGTGGTCGGTGCCTCGCTCGGCGGGGTGCTCAGCACCGCTGCCGGCCCGTACGTCTGCTTCTGGGTGGCGGCGGCGGGCCTGGCGGCGGCCGCGGCCCTCGCCACCCGGATCCGCCGGCCGTTGCAGGCGCCCCGGGACGCCGACCAACCAGCCCAGCGGACCTGGTCGGCGGTCCGCGAGGCGCTCGGCTACATCGGTCACCGCCCCCGGGTGCTCGCGCTGGTCACGGTCAAGTCCGCGGTGGGCCTGGGCAACGGCGTGCTGACCGTGTTTCCGCTGCTGGCCGGCGTGTACGGTGTCGGCCCGCTCGGCGCCGGACTGCTCTTCGCGGTACGCGGCGCGGGAGCGTTGGTGGGGCCGATCCTGATGCGCCGGGTGTTGACCAACCGGGCCTGGCTGCTGCCCGGGCTCGCGCTGTCCATGTCGCTCTACGGCCTGTCCTACCTGGGCACCTCGGTGGTGCGATGGTTCCCGCTGGTGCTGCTGCTGGTCTTCGTGGCGCACTTCGCGGGTGGCAGCAACTGGGTGATGTCGAACTTCGCCCTTCAGGGCGAAGTTCCGGACCGGCTGCGGGGCCGCGTCTTCGCCACCGACATGATGCTGGCGACGCTGGCGATCTCGGTGAGTCAACTGGCGGTGGCCCTGGTGGTGGACTCGGTCGACGAACGGGTGGTGCTCGCCGGCTGCGGTCTGATCACCCTCGTGTACGCGGTCGGCTGGCGCATCGCCACCCGCCGGCTGTCGCTCACCGATCCGGCCGTCGAGCCGGTGCCGGACCCGGCCGGCTGAACTCCGCGGTCCCAGGCAGCGGGCGCGGGACCGGTTCGTCGGTCCCGAGCCCTAGCATGAGCGCGTGCCGACGAACTTCACCGCCGAGCCGGTCCGGGTCCGCGTCCCGGCGACCAGCGCCAACCTGGGCCCGGGCTTCGACGCGCTGGGTCTCGCCCTCGGGCTCTACGACGACGTGGCCGCCGAGGTCGCCTCGGGTGGTGTCCGGGTGACAGTGACCGGGCAGGGCGCCGGTGAGCTGCCCGACGACGACCGGCACCTGGTGGTGCGAGCCATGCGCGCCGCGTTCGACGTGCTCGGGGCCCACCCCACGGGGCTGAGCGTGGAGTGCGTCAACCGGATCCCCCAGGCCCGTGGGCTGGGCTCCTCGTCCGCCGCGATCGTCGCCGGGGTGCTGTTGGCCCGCGCCCTGGTCGTCGATGGGGAGCACCGCCTCGACGACGCCGGCGCGCTGCGGCTGGCCGCCGAGATCGAGGGCCACCCCGACAATGTGGCGCCGTGCCTGCTCGGCGGTTTCACAGTGGCCTGGTCCGAGCCGGGCGGCGCCCGGGCGGTCTCCCTGCCGGTCGCCGCCGCGGTGCGGCCCACTGTTTTCGTTCCGGCGGAACGCGGTTTGACCGCCACCGCGCGGGCGGCTCTGCCGGCAACCGTGCCGCACGGTGACGCCGCGTTGACCGCCGGGCGGGCCGCACTGCTGGTGCACGCGCTCACCACGGACCCGACCCTGCTGCTGCCGGCCACCGTCGACCGACTCCACCAGGATTACCGTGCAACCGGGATGCCGGGCACGTCTGCCCTGGTCAGCGCGTTGCGAGCGGCTGATGTGGCGGCTGTGGTCAGTGGGGCGGGGCCGACTGTGCTGGCGCTCAGCCAGCCTCCAGCGGGCTTCCCAGTGGGAACAGACTGGGAGATCTGGCAGTTACCGATAGACGTCAGCGGCGCGCGGGTCGCTCGGGGTAGACTTGGACACGCCGAGCGGGACCCTGTTGCCGCAGGTCGGAAGAGTTGATTACGCTCTAGACCTAGCACAGCCGCGAAGCACGCGATCTCCTGCGGGGCGGCGCACCCCCGAAGCTCTCGGCGGTCAGCCCGTCTACCCCTGCCAAAGGCCCACGCCGCACCGCAGTTTCCACAGGTCGCCGCAGACGGCGAGACCTGCTCACCGACGTTGGTGAGTCGGGATACCGACCGGCTGCTGTGTCACAGACTCCCGCGACGCGTCCTTGCGAGGCGGGTGCACCGAGGCCGCCCGGCCACCTGAGCTCCGACTCCGGGCAGTCCCGGCCTTATCGAGGGAAGGAATCCATTGAGCGACACCACCGACGTGACGTCGGATGTTTCCAACGTCGCTGGCGATGCCACCGCCGCCGCTCCCGCCCGTCGTCGGCGTAGCGGCACCGGTCTGTCGGCGATGCTGCTGCCAGAGCTGCAGAGCCTGGCTGCGTCGCTCGGCATCTCCGGCACGGCTCGCATGCGCAAGGGCGAGCTGATCGCCGCGATTTCCGAGCGGCAGGGCGGCAACGCCGCCGGGACCCCTCGACCACGGGCCGAGGTCGCGGCCGCGGCCGCCCCGACCCGTGAGGGGGTGCGCGCCGAGGTGCGGGAGACCGCCGACCGGCCGGCAGCCGAAGGACGCGGTGCCGAGCAGGCGCCGGCCGAGCCGGCCGCCGAGACCGAGGGCCGTAGCCGCACCCGGCGGAGCCGGACCGCAACGGCGGAGGCCCGTACCACCGAGGCTCGCCCCGCTGAGGCGCGGGCGACCGAGGCGCGGGCTACTGAGACGCGTGCGACCGAGGCGCGCACCGACGAGGCGGAAGCCGGCGAGCGTGCCGACCGTGGCGAGAACCGCCGCGACCGGGCCGAGCGTCCGGAGCGCGCCGAGCGCGCCGAGCGTGCCGATCGGGGCGAGCGGACCGAGCGTGCCGACCGGGGCGAGCGTGCCGATCGGGGCGAGCGTGCCGATCGGGGCGAGCGTGCCGATCGTGGCGAGCGTGCCGATCGTGGCGAACGTGCCGACCGGGGCGAGCGCAACGACCGGACCGAGCGTGCCGATCGTGGCGAGCGTGCCGAACGCAACGACCGGGGCGAGCGTTCCGATCGGGGCGAGCGGGCCGAGCGCAACGACCGACCCGACCGCGGTGACCGCAACGACCGCAACGACCGTGGTCAGCGTGCCGAGCGGGACAGCGACGACGACGACGAGGGCGGCGGCCGGCGCGGCCGGCGCAGCCGTTTCCGGGACCGTCGCCGCGGGCGCGGCGAGCGCACCGAGACCGGTGCCGACACTGGCGGGCGTGAGCCGCAGGTCAACGAGGACGACGTACTCGTCCCGGTGGCCGGCATCATCGACGTGCTCGACAACTACGCCTTCGTGCGGACGACCGGCTATCTTGCCGGCCCGAACGACGTGTACGTCTCGATGTCCCAGATCAAGAAGTACGGCCTGCGCCGCGGTGACGCGATCACCGGTGCGGTGCGGGCGGCCCGCGAGGGCGGCAACAGCGGCGACCAGCGGCGCGACAAGTACAACCCGCTGATGCGGCTGGACACGATCAACGGGATGGAGCCGGAGGAGGCCCGGCGTCGTCCGGAGTTCTACAAGCTCACCCCGCTCTACCCGCAGGAGCGCCTGCGGCTGGAGACCGAGCCGCACATCCTGACCACCCGGGTCATCGACCTGGTCATGCCGATCGGCAAGGGCCAGCGGGCACTCATCCAGTCTCCGCCCAAGGCGGGTAAGACGATGGTGCTGCAGGCGATCGCGAACGCGATCACCCGCAACAACCCGGAGTGCCACCTGATGGTGGTGCTGGTGGACGAGCGGCCTGAAGAGGTCACCGACATGCAGCGGTCGATCAAGGGCGAGGTCATCGCGGCCACGTTCGACCGTCCGCCGCAGGACCACACCACGGTGGCGGAGTTGGCCATCGAGCGGGCCAAGCGCCTCGTCGAGCTTGGACACGACGTCGTCGTGCTGCTCGACTCGGTGACCCGGCTCGGTCGGTCGTACAACCTGGCGGCGCCGGCCAGCGGTCGGATCATGTCGGGTGGTATCGACTCCACCGCGCTCTACCCGCCGAAGCGCTTCCTCGGCGCGGCCCGCAACATCGAGAACGGCGGGTCGCTGACCATCATCGCCACGGCGCTGGTGGAGACCGGGTCCATGGCGGACACGGTCATCTTCGAGGAGTTCAAGGGCACCGGCAACGCCGAGTTGAAGCTGGACCGGAAGATCGCCGACAAGCGGACCTTCCCGGCCATCGACATCAACCCGTCCGGTACGCGTAAGGAAGAGGTCCTGCTCGCACCGGAAGAGCTGGCCATCATCCACAAGCTCCGGAAGGTGCTGCACTCGCTGGACTCGCAGGCCGCGATGGATCTCCTGCTGGACCGGCTCAAGCAGTCCCGCACGAACATCGAGTTCCTGATGCAGATCGCGAAGTCGACGCCGGGGGAGTAACCATCCCCGGGTGACGACGAAGGGGCACGGCCATCGCGGCCGTGCCCCTTCGTCATGTCCCCGGGTCCGACACCCGCGGTCGGCGGGAGCCGCAGCGGTCGGGAGATGACGCCCACGGCCGCGAGGTAGTGGAATTTTCCTTCGGTTCAGTCGACAGGTATTGAAACTTCTATTCATTGCCGGGTTGACTGTGGTCCATGCGTACCCGCAGACGATCCGCCCGCCGTACCGGCGTCCTGCTGCTGACGCCGCTGCTCGCCCTGGCCCTGTCGCCGCCGGCCACCGCCGCGCCCACCATCGACCCGCCCACCGTGGCCTCATCGTCCCTGGCCTCACCCACCATCGCCGAGGACGCGCCGCCCGCGTCCTCCCGCCCGGCCGGCTCGGTCAGCCTGGCCGCCGCCCCGACAGTCGCGACCGCCCCGACCGCCGACGCTGGTGGTCTGGAGCCGGCCGGCGGGCTGGAGACCACGAAGGCCACCCGGCCGGTCGCGCCGGGCGTGCAGCTGACGTCCTTCGACCGGTACGACGCCGAGGGCTGGCTGCGCGCCGATGCGCTCACCACCGACCTGGCCGGCGGCTCCACCGTCGACTACGTCAACTCCGGCGCGGTCAGCCGAGCCGAGCCGCTGCGAAAGGCGGTGGACCAGTCGCACGCGGTCGCCGCTGTCAACGGCGACTTCTTCGACATCAACAACTCCGGCGCGGCCCAGGGTGTCGGCATCCGGAACGGCGAGCTGATCCAGTCAGGGGTCAGCGGTCACCGCAACGCGGTGGCGGTCACCACGAACGGGCTCGGACGGGTGATCGAGGTGAACTTCGACGGCAGCGCCACCCTGCCCAGCGGGCCGGTCCCGCTGACCCAGTTCAACAACATGGTGCAGGCCGACGGCGTCGGCGCCTTCACCGAGCTGTGGGGGACGTACTCCCGGCAGCGTGCCGTGGAGGGCGCGGCCCGGGTGGTCGAGGTCACCGTGACCGGCGGTCGGGTGGCCTCGGTGGGAAGCGTGGCCGGTAGCGGACCGATCGTCGCAGGTAGCACCGTGCTGCTCGGCCGCGACCTCGGCGCGGACGCGCTGGCCGGCCTGCGCCCCGGTGACCCGGTGGCGGTGGCCTGGCGGCCGAAGCCCTCCGACGGCAGCACCCTGCACGCGGCGGTCGGGGGCGGCAACGTCCTGGTCCGCGACGGCGTCGTGCAGAGCATCGCCGACCCGACCCTCGCCCCCCGCACCGCCGTCGGGTTCAGCGCCGACGGTCAAAAGATGATCATGCTGACGGTGGACGGTCGTCAGGTCGACAGCCGCGGCGTGACGCAGACCGAGATGGGTCGGATGATGGCCGAGCTGGGCGCCCACCACGCGCTCAACCTGGATGGTGGCGGATCGTCCACGCTGCTGGCCCGGGAGCCGGGCGCACCCGCCGTGCAGCTGGAGAACGGCCCCTCCGACGGCAGCGAGCGGGCCGTGCCCAACGGCCTGGCCATCTATGCCCCGAAGGGGAGCGGGCGACTCACCGGCTACTGGGTCGAGACGGCCAGCGACCCCACCGCCGCCCCGGGCGTCTCACCGGTGCGCGGTGGTCGGCCCGACCGGGTCTTCCCCGGGCTGACCCGCACTCTCACCGCATCCGGCTACGACGAGACGTACGGCCCGGCGGCCGGCGCGCCCACCTGGCGGGCGACACCGGCGGTACGTGGTCGGGTCGATCGTGACGGTGTCTTCCACGCCGGCGCACCAGGGGCCAGCACGGTCACCGCCGCACGGGGGCGGGCCAGCGGCTCGCTGAACCTCACGGTGCTCGGCCCGCTGGCGCGGATCGGCACCACCGCGCCGCGGGTCGGGCTGACCGGCCGGGACGGTAACGCCCTGGTCGGCGTGGTCGGGTACGACGCCGAAGGCAACACCGCACCGATCGAGCCGGCCGACCTCACCCTCGACTACGACCGGGACCTGCTGCGGATCACCCCCACCGGTGACGGCAACCTGTCCGTCGCCGCGGTGCGGGACACCGGCTCGGGACTGGTGACCGTTCACGTCGGACGCACGAGCGCCGTCCTGCCGGTCACCGTCGGGCTGACCGACGTGCCGGTCGCCGGTTTCGACGACGCCGCGTCCTGGCGGTTCAGCCAGGCCCGCGCCAGCGGTTCGGTCGCGCCGGCGCCCGGGCACACCGGCACCGGCCTGCGCATGTCGTACGACTTCAGCCAGTCCACCGGTACGCGCGCCGCGTACGCCGACCCGCCCGCCTGGATCGAGGTGCCCGGTCAGCCGCAGGCCTTCGGGATGTGGATCCACGGCAACGGCACGGGGGAGTGGCCCAGCCTGCACCTGCACGACGCCCAGGACACCCAGCACGTGCTGCGCGGCCCACTGATCACCTGGACCGGCTGGCGGTACGTGGAGTTCGCGGTGCCGGCCGGCGTGCAGTACCCGGTGCGGGTACGCCGCTTCTACGTGGCCGAGACGAACGCCGCGGCGCAGTACACCAGCGAGGTGATCATCGACGACCTGGTGGCGAAGGTGCCCCCGACGGTCGACGTGCCGCAGGTGGCCCCGCGTACCGATCGGGTGGTGGTCCGCGACGGCACTGTGGACGGTGCGCCGTGGCGGTTCGCGGTGCTCTCCGACGCCCAGTTCGTCGCCGCCGACCCGGACAGCGACCTGGTCGCCCAGGCCCGGCGGACGTTGCGCGAGGTGCGGGCGGCCCGACCGGACTTCCTCCTGATCAACGGTGACTTCGTGGACACCGCCTACCCGGCCGACTTCGCGCTGGCCCGGCGGATCCTCGACGAGGAGTTGGGCGACGCGCTGCCCTGGTACTACGTGCCCGGCAACCACGAGATCATGGGCGCCCCGATCAGCAACTTCGCGGCCGCGTTCGGTGCCACCTCCCGGGTGTTCGACCACAACGGCACCCGGTTCGTCACGCTGAACTCGTCCACTGGGACGCTGCGCGGCGGTGGCTTCGACCAGGTACGGATGCTCCGCGAGACGCTGGACGCGGCGGCCACCGACCGGCGCGTGGGTTCGGTCGTCGTCCTGCACCACCACCCGCCGCGCGACCCCAGCCCGGCGCAGGCCAGCCAGCTCGGCGACCGCAAGGAGGCGGCGCTGCTGGAGCAGTGGCTGGCCGACTTCCAGCACCGCACCGGCAAGGGCGCGCTCTTCGTGGGCGGGCACGTCGGCACCTTCCACGCCGACCGGGTGGACGGGGTGCCTTACGTGATCAACGGCAACGCTGGCAAGACGCCGTCCACCCCTGCCGACCAGGGCGGCTTCACCGGCTGGACGGAGTTCGGCGTGGACCCGGTGACCCCGGCCGAGGCCGACCGGGCCCGCCGGAACCCACTCGCCGAGGGCCCGCGCTGGGTGGACGCGGAGTTCCACGCGCACGCCGACCGCCTCACGGTGGCCGCCCCGGCCAGCGTCGCGGTCGGCACCCCCGCGGCGGTCACCGCCACGCTGACCCAACCCGGCGGGCGTACGGTCCCGGTGGCCGCGCCGGTCAGCGCCGACTGGTCGGCCTCGCCGGGAGTGCACGTCGGCTCGGCGGCCGGGGTGCGCCCCTGGCACACCGCCCGATTCGACCCGGCCACCGGCGCCCTGACGGCACTGCGGCCCGGCGGGCCGATACGCCTGACGGTCGAGGTCAACGGCGTCCGTGCCGAGGCCACCATCACCGTCACCGGGTGAACTGTCCGGACGGGCCCCACGCGCGGGGCCCGTCCGGACACCTCAGAAGTCGCCGTCGGCCACCTGGAAGACGGTGAGGCCGAGGGATCGCCACATCTGGACCACCTGGACACGGTCGTCGAAGACGCCCGCCACCCGGTAACGGTCCCGGATCTCCCGGTCGTAGATCTCCCGCTTGACGATCGAGTCCTTCCGGGAGTCGCCGACGGCCCGCAGGTGCAGGCCCAGATAGGGCACTCGTACGTGCCGGGCCAGCCACGCCTCGGTGGCCGCGCGGGCGGAGGCGTCCCGCCCGGAGCAGAAGACCACCCCGTACCCGGCCGCGTGCATCGCCCGGACCGCCGCGATCACCGCCGTGTTCGGCTCGTCCTGGCCCACCCGGGTCATGTCGTACGGGCTGCGGGAGACGGCCAGCGCGACGGTGCCGTCGATGTCCACCAGGACGATCTCCGGCGGCTCGGTCGACGGCGGGTGCACCACGGCGGGGCGTCCGGTGCGGGCCTGCGGCACCGGCAACGGCAACTCCCGACCCTCCAGGTACCGCTCGTGCAGCCGGCGGATCGCGTCCGCGCCGACCTGGTCGGCGGCCGGCCGGGCGGCGTCGCGGCGCAGGCACTCGTCCAGCGGCACGTCGGTGAAGTCGTGCACCTCGAAGTCCGCGCCGTGGCGGGCGGCCAGCTCGGCCCAGCCCCGCAGGGTCCGTGAGCGCAGGTTGGTGTCGTCCACGCAGACGTCCGTTCGGGCCCGCAGCAGCGCCTCGACCTGAGCCTGTTGTACGGCGGTCACCTGCGCCTCGGCCCACTGGGTGAACAACCGTTCACCGTGCAGCATCCGGCGCAGATCGTCCCGGTTGACCCGCACCACGGACGGCTGGAGCGTCCGGGCGAACGTCGTCTTGCCCGAGGCGGGCAGACCCCGGGTGGCGATCAGGCGGGTCATCGACGCACCTCCGGCTCGACGGACGTACCCCGGCCGGGGTACCTGGCGGCGATCCGCCGGGTGCGCGAATGCCCCGCCAGGCGGCGGGAATGCGGACGGGTAGGCACGTGTTGACGATGCCGGACGAGGTGTGCGGCCCGACTACCGGGTCGGCTCAGGCCCATGGCACACTGGTCAATCGGCCACCGGTTCCGGTTCACGCCCGAGCCCGTCGCGTACGGCGCGACGAGCGATGACGGCGACCCGGCGACCACCAACGAGAGGACCGAGGCGAGATGAAGGCAAACATCCACCCGGAGTACGTGACCACCGAGGTCAGCTGCTCCTGTGGCAACACGTTCACGACCCGCAGCACCGCCAAGGGCGGGGCGATCCACGCCGAGACCTGCAGCGCCTGCCACCCGTTCTACACCGGTAAGCAGCGCGTTCTCGACACCGCCGGCCGGGTCGCGAAGTTCCAGCAGAAGTACGCCAAGGTTCAGGCCAAGAAGGCCAAGTAACTCCTCGTTCGGCGCCCGCGTCCGGTTTTTCGCCGGACGCGGGCGCCGTCCGCATTTTCCTCCATTTCCGCCCGGCCGCTGGCCCCCCGGCCCCGGCCCGGTCGTCGCGCACCGTCGAAGGAGCATCCGCAGCATGAGCAGCGAGCGTCTGGCCGGCCTTCTCGACGAGTACGCGGAGCTGGAGAAGCGGTTGGCCGATCCGGCCATCCACGCCGACCAGGCCACCGCGCGCAGGGTCGGCCGCCGGTACGCCGAGCTGGTGCCGCTGCACAAGGCCGCCGACGAGTTGGAGCAGGCCCGCGCCGATCTGGCGGCGGCTCGCGAGCTGGCCGCCGAGGACCCGTCCTTCGCGGCTGAGGCGGACGCCATCGCCGGGTCCCTGCCGGTGCTGGAGGAGCGGCTCGCCGAGCTGCTCATTCCGCGCGACCCGCACGACGCCAAGGACGTGATCGTCGAGATCAAGGCCGGTGAGGGTGGCGAGGAGTCGGCGCTGTTCGCCGGTGACCTGCTGCGGATGTACACCCGGTACGCCGAGCGGCACGGCTGGGTCACCGAGGTGATCGACGCGCAGGATTCCGACCTCGGCGGGGTCAAGGACGTCTCCCTGGCGATCAAGACCAAGGGTGTGCCGGACGGCGGCAACGGCGTCTGGTCGCGGCTCAAGTGGGAGGGTGGCGTGCACCGGGTGCAGCGTGTCCCGGTGACCGAGTCGCAGGGCCGGATCCACACCAGCGCCGCCGGGGTGCTGGTGCTGCCGGAGGCCGAGGACGTCGACGTCACCATCGACCAGAACGAGCTGCGCATCGACGTGTTCCGCTCGTCCGGTCCGGGTGGTCAGTCGGTGAACACCACCGACTCGGCGGTGCGGATCACCCACCTGCCGACCGGCATCGTCGTCTCCTGCCAGAACGAGAAGTCCCAGTTGCAGAACCGGGAGCAGGCGATGCGGATCCTGCGGGCCCGGCTGCTCGCCGCCGCCCAGGAGCAGGCCGACGCCGCCGCCTCGGACGCGCGCAAGGCGCAGGTGCGCACCGTGGACCGCTCGGAGCGGATCCGCACCTACAACTTCCCGCAGAACCGGATCACCGATCACCGGATCGGCTACACCGCGTACAACCTGGATCTGGCGCTCGGCGGCGAGCTGGATGGCGTCCTGGACGCCCTCACCGAGGCCGACCGGGCCGCCCGGCTCGCCGGCGACACCGAGCTGACCCGCCGCTGACCGCAGCCCCCCGTCGATCATGGACTTGTGGTGGGCGGATTGTCACACCGCGGGGTTTTCGCGAGGCACCACGACTCCTTGATCGACGCCAGTGTCCGCCGGGCGATCAGCTCGCGCGGGGGCGGGTCTTGGCGCGGAGCATCTCGCGGTCGGCCTGCTCGAACGCGACGCTGAGCGCGTCGCGCAGCCCGCTGCCACCGGAGACCTCGGCGAAGCCGATGCTGACCCCGACCGGGGTGCCGGGGACCAACGACTCCCAGTCCTCCAGGCGGACCGCGGTCTCGATCCGGCGGGCCACCTCGGCGGCCTCGGTCATGCCGGTGTCCGGCAGCACCACCACGAATTCGTCACCGCCGTAGCGGGCCACGAAGTCGCCCCGGCGCATCACCCGGTTGATCACACCGGCGATGCGTTGCAGCACCAGGTCGCCCGAGTGGTGCCCGTGCCGGGTGTTGACCGCCTTGAAGCCGTCCAGGTCGCAGACGCCGATCACCACTCGATCGCCGCGGGTGACCACAGCCGTGATGTAGCGCTCCAACCGGCGGCGGTTGGGCAGCCCGGTGAGCGGGTCGGTCAACGCCTCGCCCTCGAAGCGTGCCGCCTCGCGGCGCATCTCCTCGTGGTCGATGCGGGCGGCGATCCCGTCGATGTAGACGTCGCGCAGCCGGTCGTTGCGCTGCGCGGCGAGCCGGAACGCCAGCCGGTCGGCCCGGTGCGCCGTCAGGTGGTCCCCGGCGCGGGTCAACGCGATGCTGCGCAGCCGGGCCGGCTCGGCCGCCCCGAGCGTCTCGTTGGAAACCTGGACGGTGTCCAGTCGGGCGACCGCCTCGATCGGCCGACCGTCGGCGACGGCGAGGCACACCTGCCCGAGCTGACGCAGGTCGCGGGCGCGGGCGCTGTCCCCGCCGTGGGTGATCAACCGGGCCGGCTCGGGGCCTTCGGTCGCCACCTGGTCGCCGAGCGCGGCCTGTCGGGCCGCCGCGTAGCCGTACGCGGCGAGACTGCTCGGGCGTAGCTGGCCGGCCCGCCCGGCGCGGACGAAGCGGGCGAGGTCGGCGGCCACGTCCCGGAGCACCCGCAGGCAACCGTCGCTGTCGCCGTTGTGGTCCAGGGCCACGGCGTTGCGCAGCCGGATGCCCGGCGCGGCGAACGTCTCCTCCGGGATTCCGGCGGTCAGCCCGAGCTGCCGGGCCCGCTCGATGGCCCCCAGGGCGTACCCGTGGAAGCTGAGGTAGCTGTAGGCCATGGCCAGGTCGTGCCAACCCCAGGCGGTGTCCCGGTCGGGGTCGGCCACGGCGCCCAGCGCCCGGGCCGCCCGGACGAGGTGCATGACACAGCGGTCCAGTGCGCCCTGGTGGTGCGCGGCGAGCGCGGCCAGCGCGTTGAGGTGACCGTGCAGATAGGGCTCGGCGAGGTCGCGGACCGCCGCCGACGCCTCTTCGATGGCCCGGGTGAACTCCGCGGTCCGACCGAGATTGATCAGCGCGGAGAGGCGCTGCACCATCGCGTCCGCTCGCGCCGCCGGGTCGTTGGTGGTGCGGATCACACGCTCCAGCAGGACGTACGCCTCCGCGGAGCGGCTGGCCTCCTGCAACGCCCGGGCGTGCGTCAGGGCGTCAACCTGGTCATCGACCCGGTCGAGCCAGCCCACCCGCCAACCTCCTGTCGTGCGCGCCTGGGCGCACCTGTTCGTCACGCCGCCCGCGACGCTTCATGATTATGTCGTGAGTACTTTGCCGCAACACCCCCCCGAAGGGACAGGCCCCATCCGGCCGTCCGCCGCGGTGGCCCGAGCGGCCCGCGCGCTCGCCGCCGCCGGGGTCGGCTCCGCCCGGGTGGAGGCCGAGTTGCTGGCGGCGTACGTGCTCGGGGTTCCCCGGGGTCGGTTGGCTCTCGCCGACGACCTCAGCGACGACCAGCTGGTGCGGCTGGACGAGTTGACGCGCCGCCGCGTCGCGCGCGAGCCGTTGCAGCACCTGACCGGTCGGGCCGGGTTCCGGCACCTGGAGCTGTCGGTCGGCCCGGGTGTCTTCGTGCCCAGGCCGGAGACCGAGCTGTTGGCCGGCTGGGGTGTCGAGCAGGCCCAGGGTCGGCCCGACCCGGTGGTGGTCGACTTGTGTAGCGGCTCGGGCGCGATCGCCCTGGCGGTGGCCCAGGAGCTGCCGGGAGCACGGGTGATCGCGGTGGAGCGGTCTCCGGCGGCGCTCGCCTGGTTGCGGCGCAACGCGGCGGAGCGCGCCGCGGCGGGGGACCGGCCGATCGAGGTCGTCGAGGCCGACGTGACAGCGCCGGACCTGCTGGCCGAGCTGGTGGGCCGGGTGGACGTGCTGCTCTGCAACCCGCCGTACGTGCCGGACGACGTGGTGGTCCCGCCGGAGGTGGCCGGGCACGACCCGGCGGAGGCGGTCTTCGGCGGCGCTGACGGTCTGGTGGTGATCCGACCGGTCGTCGCCCGGGCGGCGGTGCTGTTGCGCCCGGGGGGCGTGTTCGGCGTCGAGCACGACGACACCCACGGCGCGGCGGTGCCCGAGCTGCTCGCCAGGGACGGCGGCTTCACCGCTGTCGCGGAGCATCTGGACCTCACCGGGCGTCCCCGCTACGCGACCGCGTCCCGACGGGCGGACGGCCAGCACGCCCCGATCGGGGCGGCGTGGCAGACTGACTCCTCGTGATGCTCTACGACTGCCGGTCGCCCGCCGATCGGGACCGCGGCATCGCTGCGGCGATCGAGGCGGTCAAGAACGGCGAGCTGGTCGTTCTTCCGACGGACACCGTGTATGGGATCGGCGCGGACGCGTTCACCCCGTACGCGGTGAAGGCGCTGCTCGATGCCAAGGGCCGGGGTCGGCAGATGCCGCCGCCGGTGCTGATCGGCTCGCGGCACACCCTGGACGGGTTGGTCTTCTCGCTGCCCACGGCCGCACGGGACCTCGTCGAGGCGTTCTGGCCGGGTGCCCTGACGATCGTGGTCGAGCACTCGCCGAGCCTCCAGTGGGACCTGGGCGACAAGACCGGCACGGTGGCGGTGCGGATGCCGCTGCACCCGGTGGCGTTGGAGGTGCTGCGCGAGACCGGTCCGATGGCGGTCTCGTCGGCCAACAAGACCGGCCAGCCGGCGGCGGTCACCGCCGACGAGGCGCGTGACCAGCTCAGCTACTCGGTGCGGGCCTATCTGGAGGCCGGCCCCTGCCCGGACCCGGTGCCCAGCACGATCGTGGATCTGACCGGTGAGGTGCCGCAGCTGCTGCGGGCCGGGGCGATCCCGCTGGAGAAGCTGCGTGACGTGGTTCCGGATCTCGTCGACGGTCGGGCGGTCTGAGTGCCCCCGTTCACTGTTCTGCACGTCTGCATGGGCAACATCTGCCGCTCGCCGATGGCGGAGCGGCTGCTGGCCCTGGCGGTGCGGGAGCGGCTGACCCGGCGCTCGCAGGACCCGGCCCAGGCCGAGGAGTTGGTGCACAGCCACAGCGCCGGCACGGGTGGCTGGCACGCGGGCGAGGAGATGAATCCGCCGGCGGCACGGCAGGTCACCGGCCGTGGTGGCGAGGTGGCCGGGTTCGCCGCGCGCAAGCTGCGCTCGGACCACATCGACGCCGCCGACCTGGTCCTGACCGCCACGGCGGACCAGCAGGAGTACGTGGTGGCGCTTCGTCCGGACGCGGCGGCCCGCACGTTCGTGCTGGGCGAGTTCGGCCGGCTGCTGGCCGCGGTGGACGCCGCCGCGCTGCCGCCGGGTGACGCCACTCCGGAGGCCGTGTACGCGCGGGGGGTGGCCCTGGTGGCGGCGGCTCACGACGCGCGGCTGGGCGCCTCGGCGCTGGCCACCGATGATCTGGACGACCCGTGGGGTCGTGGCGACCAGTGCTTCAGCCGGGTCGCCGACGAGATCGAGGAGACGGTCCACCCGCTGGCCGGCGCGCTGCTGCCCTGAGCGTGGTGCGAGTTTCCTCCGGGTTTGGGGAAAACCCAGGGCTAAAGGGGCGTTCCGGGTCATTCTGAACGGGTCCTAGCGTGACCGGCTCCTGCGGGGAGAGCTGATGATCCGGGCCCAACTCGACAAACTGCTGACCGTGGTGATCGCCGGAGTGCTGGCCGGGTTGGTGCTGGCCGCCGCCGCCCTACCCGCGGCCCTGGTCTTCGGGATCGGCTTCAGTGCCCTGTCGACGCCGTACTCGGAGCTGCCGAACACACTGCGGACGCCGCCCACCGCGCAGCGCTCCAACCTCTACGCCAACGACGGCACCACCCTGATCACCTCCTTCTACCAGGAGGACCGGGTGGACGTGCCGCTGCACGAGGTGGCTCCCGTGATGCGCCAGGCGATCGTGGCCGCCGAGGACGTCCGGTTCTACCAGCACAGCGGGGTCGACCTGCGGGGCGTGGTGCGCGCGTTCACCGTCAACAAGCGCGACGGCCGCACCCGGCAGGGCGCCTCCACGCTGACCATGCAGTACGTGCGCAACGTGCTCAGCAACGATCCCCGACTGACCGAGGCGCAGCGGGACGCCGCCACCGAACTCACCACCGTCCGCAAGCTCCAGGAGATGCGGTACGCGCTCGCGTTGGAGCGGGAACTCGACAAGGACGAGATCATGACCCGCTACCTCAACATCGCCTACTTCGGTGCCGGGGCGTACGGCATCGCGGCGGCCAGCAAGCGGTACTTCTCCCGCTCCCCGGCCGAGCTGACTCTGGCCCAGGCGGCACTGCTCGCCGGTCTGGTGCGTTCGCCGGACAGCGACGATCCGATCAACGGAGACGCCGACAGCGCGGTCGCCCGGCGGTCGTACGTGTTGGAGCGGCTGGTGGAGTCGGGGCAGGTGCCGGCGGACGCGGCGGCGGCGGCGCGCGCCGAACCGCTGCAACTGCGGCCCAGCGAGACCCCGAACGACTGCACGGGCGTACCCGACGCGCACAACGACTGGGGCTTCTTCTGCGACTGGTTCACCCGCTGGTGGAGCAGCCAGTCCGCGTTCGGGGCGACCGCCGACGAGCGGCAGCGCGCGCTGCGCCGGGGCGGGTTCTCCATCGTGTCGTCGCTGGACCCGGGAGTGCAGCGGGCCACCACCGAGCAGGTGCTGAAGATCTATCCGAAGACCAGGGCCGAGGCGGTGCCCACCGCCGTGGTGCAACCGGGCACCGGGCGGGTGCTGGCGATGTCGGTGAACCGCGCCTACAGCGTGGCGGACAACCCGGTCGGGCAGAAGAACCGCCCGAACACCGTCAACCAGTTGGTCGCCGGCGGCGGCGCGATCGAGGGGTACCAGGGCGGCTCGACGTTCAAGCTCTTCACCCTGCTGGCCGCGCTGGAGGCCGGCCTACCGCTGTCGACCGACTTCGTGGCGCCGACCCAGTTGCTCACCCGCTTCCCGGTGACCGGGGAGGCGAGCTGCGACGGACGGTGGTGCCCGGCGAACGCCAGCCCGTCGGCGATGGACGGCCCCCGCACCATGTGGAGCGCGTTCGGTCGCTCGGTGAACACGTACTTCGCCTGGCTCACGGAGAAGGTCGGCGCCGACCGGGTGGTGGAGATGGCCGAGCGGCTCGGCATCGTGCTGCGGGCCGAGTCCGACGCCAAGCTGGCCCGCTACGGCGCGAAGGACTGGGGTCCGTTCACCCTGGGCGTGGCCGCGACCACCCCGTTGGACCTGGCCAGCGCGTACGCCACGGTGGCGGCCGAGGGGACCTGGTGTGCACCGCTGCCGGTGGTCTCGATCACCGACTCGGGCGGCCGGCCGGTCGACGCCGCCAAGCCGGACTGCCGACAGGTGCTCGACCCCGACGTGGCGCGGGCGGCCACCGACGCGGCCCGCTGCCCGGTCGGCGACCAGTCGATGTACGGGCGCTGCGACGGCGCCACCGCACCCGGGTTGCGGGCGAAGCTCGGCCGTCCGGTGGCGGGCAAGACCGGCAGTTCGGAACGGTACGAGACGGAGACGGTCGTGGCGTTCACGCCGCAGCTCGCGGTCGCCTCGATGGCCGCGAACCCGGACGATCCCCGGGACGCTGTCGGTCAGGCGGTGCAGGCGCAGATGGTGAACGCGGTCGGCGAGGTGCTCGCCTTCGCCCTGCGCGACCAACCGGTCCGCGACTTCGTCCCGCCGAGCGAACGGACCGCCTTCCAGACCCAACCCCAGGCCGGCAACTGACCCCCGCCCCACCCCGCCGCCGACCCGCCCGTCGATCTTGCACTTTCTGCCGTGACAAAACGTGCCAAGGCCCGCAAATCGGCAACACAAAGTGCAAGATCGCGGGAGCGGGGAGCGGGGAGCGGGGAGCGGGGAGCGGGGAGCGGGGAGCGGGGAGCGGGGAGCGGGGAGCGGGGAGCGGGGAGCGGGGTCAGCGGGGTTGTTCGGCGTTGCGGGCTATGTTGCGGGCCATCCCGCCGAAGACCACAGCGTGGAACGGGGCCACCGACTTCCAGTAGGCGTGCCCCGGCAGGCCGCGTGGCAGGAAGACGGCGCGTTGCTGGTAGCGGCTGCGGCCGTCGTCGGCCGGAAGTACCCGCATCTCCAGCCAGGCCCGGCCGGGTAGCCGCATCTCGGCGCGCAGTCGCAGCAACTCGCCCGGGACGATCTCCTCGACCCGCCAGAAGTCCAGCGCCTCACCGACCTGGAGGCGGTGCGGGTCGCGCCGGCCCCGGCGCAGCCCGACCCCGCCGACCAGCCGGTCCAGCCAGCCGCGGATCGACCAGGCGAGGGGGAACGAGTACCAGCCGTGTTCGCCGCCGACGCCCTCGACGACCCGCCAGAGCGCCGCGGGTGGCGCGTCCACCGTCCGCTCCCGGACGTCGGTGTAGGCGGTGCCACCGGACCACACCGGGTCGGAGGGCAGTGGCTCGGCGGGTGCGTCCGGGCCGCTCGCGTTCGACCAGCGGGTCTCCACCTGGGCGTCGCGCACCTTGGTCAGCGCCAGCGCCACCGCCTCGTCGAAGCCGGTCAGCCCACCGGGCGGGTCCGGGACGTAGCGCGCGATGTCGTGTTCGTGGGCGACCGCCTCGTGGATCAGGCTCTCCACCAGCGGACGGGCGATCTTGTTCGGCACCGGGGTGATCAGCCCGACCCAGTGCGAGGAGAGCGACGGGGTGAGCGGGCGGACCGGCACGATGATCCGCTGGCGCAGGCCGGCCACCCGGGCGTAGCGCTGCATCATCTCGAGGAAGGTCAGCACGTCCGGCCCGCCGACGTCGAAGCCCCGGTTGACCTCCGCCGGCAGGGCGACGCAGCCGGCCAGGTAGTGCAGCACGTCGCGAACGGCGATCGGTTGGATCCGGTTGCGCACCCAGCGCGGCGTGATCATGACGGGCAGTCGCTCGGTCAGGTACCGCAGCATCTCGAACGACGCCGAGCCGGACCCGATGATCACCGCGGCGCGGAGCACCGCCGTGGGGACCCCGCTACCCAGCAGGATCCGGCCCACCTCGGCACGGGAGCGCAGGTGCGGGGAGGGCACCTCCGCGTCGGACGCCGGCTCCGGGCCGCCCAGGTAGACGATCCGCCGTACGCCGGCCGCGCGCGCCGCCGCGGCGAAGTTGGTCGCCGCCGCCCGGTCGGCCGCCTCGAAGTCGGACCGGCCCAACGAGTGCACCAGGAAGTACGCGACGTCCACGTCGGCGAACGCGGCGGCCAGCGTCTCCGGTCGACTCAGGTCTCCTTCGACGATCTCGGCCGCCGAGGCCCAGGGCACGTCGCGCAGCCGCACCGCCTTGCGGGCGAGGCAGCGCACAGTGTGCCCGTCGGCGAGCAGCAGCGGCGTCAGCCGCCCGCCGATGTAGCCGGTAGCGCCGGTGACGAGGCATCTCACAGGTCCCAGTCTGCGGCCCCCTAGACTCGTTCGCTGTGGAGACCGAGACGAGCACCTTCTGGGGGCCGGATTTCGCGCAGCTCAGGGCCACCGACCCGGAGATCGCCGGGGTGGTCCTCGGCGAGCTGGACCGGTTGCGCGGCGGCCTGCAGCTCATCGCCAGCGAGAACCTGACCTCGCCGGCGGTGCTGGCCGCGCTCGGCTCGACGCTGACCAACAAGTACGCCGAGGGTTACCCGGGCCGGCGCTACTACGGCGGCTGCGCCGAGGTGGACAAGGCCGAGGAGATCGGCATCGCCCGGGCCAAGGAGCTCTTCGGGGCCGAGCACGCCAACCTTCAGCCGCACTCCGGGGCGAGCGCCAACCTGGCCGCGTACACCGCGTTGGTGCAGCCGGGGGACACGGTGCTGGCGATGGACCTGCCACACGGGGGGCACCTCACCCACGGCAGCCGGGTGAACTTCTCCGGCAAGTGGTTCCACCCGGTCGGCTACCCCGTCCGGCCGGACACCGAGCAGATCGACTACGACGAGGTACGGGACCTGGCGCGGGCGCACCGACCCAAGCTGATCATCTGTGGGGCCACCGCGTACCCGCGCCTGATCGACTTCGCGCGGTTCCGGGAGATCGCCGACGAGGTCGGCGCGTACCTGATGGTGGACGCGGCACACTTCATCGGCCTGGTCGCCGGTCGGGCCATCCCGTCCCCGGTGCCGTACGCCGATGTCGTCTGCGCCACCACCCACAAGGTGCTGCGCGGGCCGCGCGGCGGCATGATCCTGTGCCGCGAGTCGCTGGCCCAGCGGATCGACAAGGCGGTCTTCCCGTTCACCCAGGGCGGCCCGCTGATGCACGCGGTCGCCGCCAAGGCGGTCGCGCTGCGCGAGGCCGCCCAGCCGGAGTTCCAGACGTACGCCCGGCAGGTGGTCGGCAACGCCCAGGCGCTCGCCGCCGGGCTGGCCGACGAGGGGATGCGCCCGGTGTCCGGTGGCACCGACACCCACCTCGCCCTGATCGACCTGCGGGAACTGGGGGTGACCGGCGCCGAGGCCGAGCGCCGCTGCGACGCCGCGTCGATCACCCTGAACAAGAACGCCATCCCGTACGACCCGCAGCCCCCGATGGTGGCCTCCGGCATCCGGGTGGGCACGCCGAGCGTCACCACGCAGGGGATGCGCGAGGGGGAGCTGCGCCAGGTGGCGACGCTGATCGCCCGTGCGGTGCGCACCGATCCCGGTGCTCCGGGCGGGGCCGACGAGCTGACCCGGCTCGGTGCCGAGGTGTCCGAACTGGTCGCGGCGTTCCCGGCGTACCCCCGTGGCTGAGCCCGGGGTGGTCGAGCCGGACACCGACCGGCGGTGGCGGCTGCGGCACCTGCCGGTGCTGTTGGGCGCGTCGGCGGCGCTCGCCGCGGTCGCCGCGGTGGTGGGCGGGGTGACCGGCGGCGTGACGGCGGCACTCGGCGCGGCGGCCGGCGTGGGCGTCACGGTGCTCAGCTACACCCTCACCACCGTGGTGCTGGCCCGGGCCGACCAGGTCAACCCGCAGTTGCTGCTGCCGCTCGGGGTGGGCCTGTACGTGCTGAAGTTCAGCCTGCTGGGTGTGGTGCTGGTGGCGGTGGCGTCGACCGGTTGGCCCGGGTTGATCCCTCTCTGCCTCGGCATCGTCGCCGGGGTGGCAGTGTGGACAGCGGTGCACCTCTGGTGGCTGACAGCGGTCCACGCTCGCCGGCCGCGCGGCTGACCTGGCGGTCGTCCCAACCAGCGGACGCGCCGCAATGTGTCGGCCTCCGGTCATTTTCCGACGGGCGGAAGGGGAGTAGCGTGCCCACAGACGACGGCGCCCACGAGAAGCCCACACAACGACGGTTGTGCGGGGGGTGAGGCACAGCCTCGTCTTCCCGGCTGATATCGTTCGCCCCGTCATGGCTGGTGACCAAACCCCCCGTCCCGCCGGTGAACCGGACGATTATCCGTCCGGCGCCGGTCAGGGTTGGACCGCGCTCAGCTACCTCATCGGAGGAATGCTCGTGTGGGGTTTCATCGGCTGGCTGGTCGACCAGTGGCTCGATACCGGTGGCGTCGCCACCGGGATCGGCGTCGTGCTCGGCGTGACCGGGGGGATCATCCTCGTCGTCCGTCGGCTCGGCACGCCTACTTAGGAAGGGACACGGTGTTCGGACAGGCGAACGTTCTGGCAGCGGGCCAGGCGGCATTCCCACCCAGTGTGGACGACTTCTACCTGCCCGCGATCGTGCCCTGGGGCGTGGAGAACGCTCCGTGGTTCACCAAGTTCACGCTGATGATCTGGATCGCGGTCGGCGTTCTGATCATCTTCTTCCTGGCGACCTATCGGAACCCGAAGTTGGTGCCGACCAAGAAGCAGTGGTTCGCCGAGTCGATCTACGGCTTCGTCCGGAACAACATCTCGGTCGACATGATCGGTCACCAGGGCGTGCGGTTCGCTCCGTACTTCACGACGCTGTTCTGCTTCGTGCTGCTGACGAACGCGTTCGCGATCATTCCGCTCTTCCAGATCTCGCCGAACTCGCACATCGCCTTTCCGGCGATCCTCGCGGTGATCAGCTACGTGCTGTTCAACTACATCGGCATCCGGCACCACGGCTTCGGCAAATACTTCAAGCACGCCCTGATCCCGCCGGCACCGTGGTACATCCTGCCGCTGCTGATCCCGATCGAGGCGTTCTCGACCTTCATCATCCGGCCGTTCTCGCTGGCCGTTCGTCTCTTCGCCAACATGTTCGCCGGCCACATGCTCCTGCTGGTCTTCACGCTCGGCGGCTTCGCGATGCTCAACGCCAACGCCTGGCTGGCGCCGATCTCGGTGGTCTCCTGGGTGATGACCGTGGCGCTGACCCTCCTCGAGGCGCTGGTCATCGTCCTGCAGGCCTACGTCTTCACCGTGCTGAGCGCCAGCTACATCCAGGGTGCGCTCGCCGAAGAGCACTGATCCACGCACCAACCGTTGTCGTCCCGCGTGAGAGTCACGCGTGATAACCAGGAGGAACCACACCAATGGACGCTAGCGTTCTCGCCGAGGTCACCGGTAGCACCGCTGCCATCGGCTACGGTCTCGCCGCCATCGGCCCGGGCATCGGCGTTGGCCTGGTCTTCGCCGCCTACATCCAGTCGACCGCCCGGCAGCCCGAGTCGTCGCGCATGACCCTGCCGTACGTCTGGATCGGCTTCGCCGTCATCGAGGCGCTCGCGCTGTTCGGCATCGCCTTCGGCTTCATCTGGGCCGGCTGATCCCGCCCCTTCCGACCGGGAGGTCACCCATGTTGTTCCTCCTCGCCGCCGAGGGTGGTGAGTCAGACCACAACCCGATCATTCCGATCTGGCAGGAGATCGTGGTCGGCACGGTCGCCTTCGCCGTGCTCTGCTTCGTGCTGATGAAGTTCGTCTTCCCGCGCATGGAGCAGACGTTCCAGGCTCGGGTCGACGCGATCGAGGGCGGCATCAAGCGCGCCGAGGCCGCCCAGGCCGAGGCGAACCAGCTGCTCGAGCAGTACCGTGCCCAGCTCGCTGAGGCCCGGACCGACGCCGCCAAGATCCGTGACGACGCGCGGGCCGACGCCGAGGGCATCCGGCAGGACATCCTCGCCAAGGCGCGGGAAGAGTCCGACCGGGTCATCCAGGCGGGCAAGGACGCGCTCGCCGCCGAGCGGGCCACCATCGTGCGCGAGCTGCGCGCGGAGGTCGGCACGATCGCGGTGGACCTGGCCAGCAAGATCGTTGGCGAGTCGCTGGCCGACGAGGCGCGGCGTAAGGGCACCGTCGACCGGTTCCTGAGCGGTCTCGAGAGCACGGGGGCCCGCTGATGCAGGCCGCCAGCCGGGAGTCGTACAAGGCCGGGGCCGAGCGCCTCGACGCGTACGTCCGCGGCACCGACGCGGTCACGGCGGCACACACCGCCAACGACCTGCTCGCCGTTGCCGGGCTGCTGCGGCGCGAGCCGCGGCTGCGCCGGGCCCTCTCGGACCCGGCCCGGTCCGGCGCTGACCGCGCCGAACTGCTCGGCGGGATGCTGCGCGGCAAGATCGGCGACGGCGCGCTCGACCTGCTCGCCGCGCTGGTCTCCGGCCGTTGGTCGGCGCCGTCGGAGTTGCTCGACGGCGTCGAGCGGCTCGGCGTGGAGGCGGCACTGGCCAGCACCGAGGCCTCCGGCGATCTCGGCGAGGTCGAGGACGAGCTGTTCCGCTTCGGGCAGGTCGTCGCCGGCCAGCCCGAGCTCTCCGCGGTGCTCTCCAACCCCGCGGTCCCGGTGGACCGGCGGGGGGTCCTGGTCGGCGAGCTGCTCTCCGGCAAGGCCCACCTGGCCACCGTCCGCCTCATCGAGGTGGCGCTTGCCGGCTTCGGGGGGCGTTCCTTCAGCGGATCGCTCACCCGGCTCGTGGAACTCGCCGCCGAACGGCGGGACCGTCAGGTGGCGTACGTCACCGTGGCGGCCCCGTTGAGTGACGAGGAGGAGCGCCGGCTGGGTGTGAGCCTCGCCGCGATATACGGTCGAGAGGTCTCCGTCAAGCAGACGGTCGACCCCCACGTCCTGGGTGGCGTGAGCGTGCGGGTCGGCTCCGACCTGTACGACGGCACCGTCCTGCGCCGCCTCAACGAGACCCGCAACGCGCTCGCGAAGCGCTGAGCGGCTCCGCCGCCCAGCAATGCGGTGGCTTCGCCGCCCAGTAGCTGAGCGGCCTTGCCGCCCAGCTTTGGGGTGGCTCCGCCGCTCAGCGCCCGGATTGACAGACGCCATTCGGACCGGTCGGTACTAGGTATCCCGGGCCCCTGAATTTTAAGGAAGCAGAGGATGGCCGAGCTGACCATCTCGACGGAGGAGATCCGCGGCGCCCTGGAGCGCTACGTCTCTTCCTACTCGTCCGACGTCTCCCGCGAGGAGGTCGGCACCGTCGCCGACACCGGTGACGGTATCGCCCACGTCGAGGGCCTGCCCTCGACCATGACCAACGAGCTCCTGGAGTTCGAGGACGGCACGCTCGGCGTGGCCCTGAACCTCGACGTCCGGGAGATCGGTGTCGTCGTTCTCGGTGACTCCGCCAAGCTGGAGGAGGGGCAGCGCGTCAAGCGCACCGAGCGGGTTCTCTCCGTTCCGGTCGGCGACGCCTTCCTCGGCCGCGTGGTCAACGCGCTCGGTGAGCCGATCGACGCGCTCGGCGACATCGCCAACGAGGGCTTCCGCGAGCTGGAGCTGCAGGCTCCGAACGTGATGTCCCGGCAGTCCGTCGACGAGCCGCTGCAGACCGGCATCAAGGCCATCGACGCGATGACCCCGATCGGTCGGGGTCAGCGGCAGCTGATCATCGGTGACCGGAAGACAGGTAAGACCACTGTCGCCCTGGACGCCATCCTGAACCAGCGGGACAACTGGCGCACCGGCGACCCGAAGAAGCAGGTTCGCTGCATCTACGTCGCCATCGGCCAGAAGGCCTCCACGATCGCCTCCATCAAGGGGCAGCTCGAGGAGGCGGGCGCGATGGAGTACACCACCATCGTCGCCTCGCCGGCCTCCGACCCGGCTGGCTTCAAGTACCTCGCCCCGTACACCGGCTCGTCCATCGGGCAGCACTGGATGTACGGCGGCAAGCACGTCCTGATCGTCTTCGACGACCTGAGCAAGCAGGCCGAGGCGTACCGCGCCGTGTCGCTGCTGCTGCGTCGCCCGCCGGGCCGTGAGGCGTACCCGGGTGACGTCTTCTATCTGCACTCCCGCCTGCTGGAGCGCTGCGCGAAGCTCTCCGACGAGCTGGGTGGCGGCTCGATGACCGGTCTGCCGATCATCGAGACGAAGGCCAACGACATCTCGGCCTTCATCCCGACCAACGTCATCTCGATCACCGACGGCCAGATCTTCCTGGAGACCGACCTGTTCAACCAGGGCGTCCGTCCGGCGATCAACGTCGGTACCTCGGTCTCCCGGGTCGGTGGCGCCGCGCAGGTGAAGCCGATGAAGAAGGTCGCCGGTTCGCTGCGGCTCAACCTCGCCCAGTACCGCGAGCTGGAGGCGTTCGCCGCCTTCGCCTCCGACCTGGACCGGGCCTCCCGGGCCCAGCTGGACCGCGGTTCGCGCCTGGTGGAGCTGCTCAAGCAGCCGAACTACTCGCCGTTCCCGGTGCAGGAGCAGGTCGTCTCGGTCTGGGCCGGCACCGAGGGCAAGCTGGACGACATTCCGGTGGGCGAGGTCCGGCGCTTCGAGTCGGAGTTCCTCCAGTACCTGCGGCACAAGCACCAGGGTGTGCTGGCCGGCATCGCCGACAACCAGTGGAACGATGAGATCATCGGCTCGCTGGACAGCGCGATCGCCGAGTTCAAGCAGGTCTTCCTCGGCAAGGAGGACGAGCGCAAGGTCAACGACGCGCCGGCCGCGCCGCTTGAGGGAGACGAGAACCGCGAGACGGTGACCCGCTTCCGCGACGGCGCGACCGACCGCCCGGCCGAGAGCTGATCCCATGGCGGCCCAGGTACGCGTTCTTCGTCAACGGATCCGCTCGGCGAAGTCGATGAAGAAGATCACCAAGGCGATGGAGCTCGTGGCGACGAGCCGGATCGCCAAGGCCCAGGCCCGGGTGCAGGCGTCCCTGCCGTACGCCCAGGCCATCACCGGTGTGCTCACGGCGCTGGCGTCCAACGCGCGGATCGACCACCCGCTGCTCACCCCGCGTGAGCGGGTGCGGCGGGCCGGCGTCCTGTTGGTCACCAGCGACCGTGGCCTGGCCGGCGGTTACAGCTCCAACGCGATCAGGATGGCGGAGTCGCTGATCGCGCGGCTCAAGGCGGACGGCAAGGAGCCGGTGCTCTACGTCATCGGGCGTAAGGGCGTCGGGTTCTACCGGTTCCGCGAGCGGCCGATCGAGGCCAACTGGACCGGCTTCAGCGAGCAGCCGTCGTTCGAGGACGCCCGTACCGTTGGTGAGACGCTGATCAAGGCGTTCACCGCCGGTGCGGACGACGTCGACGGCGGTGCCGGAGCGGACGGGGTGCTCGGGGTCGACGAGTTGCACATCGTCTACACCGAGTTCCACTCGCTCATGACGCAGAACCCGGTCACCAAGGTCATCGGTCCGATGCAGGTGGAGGACCGGCCGCGCTCCGAGGGGTTGCTGCCGGCGTACGAGTTCGAGCCGGAGGCGGAGGCGCTGCTCGACGCGCTCCTGCCGAGGTACATCAACACGCGGATCTACGCGGCGTTGATCGAGTCGGCGGCGAGTGAGTCGGCGGCACGGCGGCGGGCGATGAAGAGCGCCACCGACAACGCCGAAGAGATGATCGAGAAGTACACGCGCGAGATGAACTCGGCTCGCCAGGCCGGGATCACCCAGGAGATCAGCGAGATCGTCGGCGGCGCCAACGCGCTGGCCGCGTCGGGAAGTGAAGTGTGATGACTGCACCAGTAGAGACCAAGACGGCCACGGGTCGCGTGGTCCGGGTCATCGGCCCGGTCGTCGACGCCGAGTTCCCGCGCGACGCCATGCCGGCCCTGTTCAACGCCTTGAACGTGAAGGTGAACCTGTCCGGCGGTGAGAAGACGCTGACCCTGGAGGTCGCCCAGCACCTGGGTGACAACCTGGTCCGTGCCATCTCGATGCAGCCGACCGACGGCCTGGTCCGTGGCGCCGAGGTGCGCGACCGCGGCGAGCCGATCACGGTGCCGGTGGGCGACGCGGTCAAGGGCAAGGTGTTCAACGCGATCGGCGAGGTGCTCAACCTCACCGAGGGCGAGACGTTCGAGGCCGACGACCGGTGGGGCATCCACCGCAAGGCCCCGGCCTTCGCGGACCTTGAGCCGAAGACCGAGATGCTGGAGACCGGCATCAAGGTCATCGACCTGCTCGCCCCGTACGTCAAGGGCGGCAAGATCGGCCTGTTCGGCGGCGCGGGCGTGGGCAAGACGGTGCTCATCCAGGAGATGATCACCCGGGTCGCCCGGAACTTCGGTGGTACCTCGGTCTTCGCCGGCGTGGGTGAGCGCACCCGTGAGGGCAACGACCTCATCGCCGAGATGACCGAGTCCGGCGTCATCGACAAGACCGCGCTGGTCTACGGCCAGATGGACGAGCCGCCGGGCACCCGGCTGCGGGTGGCGCTCTCCGCGCTGACCATGGCCGAGTACTTCCGGGACGTGAAGAAGCAGGAGGTGCTGCTCTTCATCGACAACATCTTCCGCTTCACGCAGGCCGGTTCGGAGGTGTCCACCCTGCTCGGCCGTATGCCGAGCGCCGTGGGTTACCAGCCGACCCTGGCCGACGAGATGGGCGAGCTCCAGGAGCGGATCACCTCCGTCCGGGGCCAGGCCATCACGTCCATGCAGGCGATCTACGTGCCGGCGGACGACTACACCGACCCCGCCCCGGCCACCACGTTCGCCCACCTGGACGCGACCACCAACCTGGAGCGGTCGATCTCCGACAAGGGCATCTACCCGGCCGTGGACCCGCTGGCGTCCTCGTCCCGGATCCTCGCCCCGGAGTTCGTCGGCAACGAGCACTTCCAGGTTGCCACCGAGGTGAAGCGGATCCTGCAGCGCTACCGCGACCTGCAGGACATCATCGCCATCCTCGGTATCGAGGAGCTCTCCGAGGAAGACAAGATCACCGTGGCCCGCGCCCGGCGGATCGAGCGCTTCCTCTCGCAGAACACCTACGCGGCGGAGCAGTTCACCGGCGTGCCGGGCTCGACGGTCCCGATCAAGGAGACCATCGAGGCGTTCCGCAAGATCAGCGAGGGTGAGTACGATCACTTCCCCGAGCAGGCGTTCTTCATGTGCGGCGGTCTCGAGGACCTGGAGCGCAAGGCTGAGGAGCTGATGAAGGGCTGACCAGCCCCCATCCGATCCGTAGCAAAAAGACTGCCCCGGCAATGCCGGGGCAGTCTTTTGTTCATGTTCGCGTCTTACCATCGTCGCGGTCCGTTACTCGTGGTCGTCATTCCGGAGGGTCCCGAGCTACGGTTCGTTCCGCGCTCACCTGAACGAGCGTTGATCTTTGCAACCTTTCGACGACGTGCGCCCGTCTTCCTCGTCGTGGGCGTAACGAACGGAGCTGCTCGTGGGTAAGGCCGGCAAGAGTGGCCGCAAGCCGTCCATCTGGCGAGGCGTGCCGCGGTGGGCCAGGCTCTGCACGGTGTTCGGCACCGTGCTGACCGTGCTCAGCGGCGCCGTGCTGGTCGGCACCGAGGTGCTCATGGCCCGCTACGAGGGTGCTGTCGGCAAGGCCGACCTCTTCGGCGACCAGGCGGCGGGCGCCCAGGCGAAGAAGAGCGAGATCAAGGGTCCGCTCAACATCCTGCTCGTCGGCATCGACCCACGTACGCCGACGGCCGCGCCGCTGGCCGACTCGATCATGGTGCTGCACGTGCCGGCCTCGATGGACCGGGCCTATCTGTTCTCGCTGCCTCGTGACCTCTACGTGCCGATCCCGCCGTTCAAGAAGGCCGACTTCCCGGGCGAGACCACGAAGATCAACGCCGCGATGTCGTTCGGCAGCAAGGTGCCGGGGGGCAACCCCGACGCGGCACGGGGCTTCGAGTTGCTGGCCACCACCGTGCAGAACGTCACCGGCATCAAGCGCTTCGACGCCGGCGCGATCATCAACTTCACCGGTTTCCAGAAGATCGTCGACGCCATGGGCGGTGTCGACATGTACATCGAGCGCGACGTGAAGTCCGAGCACAAGCAGCCGGACGGCAAGCCGCGGCCGGGAAACACCGGTGGTGAGGGCTACGTCGGCCCGCAGGCGATCTACAAGAAGGGCAACCGGCACCTGAGTGGGTGGCAGGCGCTGGACTACGTCCGGCAGCGGTACCCGAAGAACGGTGTTCCGGATTCCGACTACGGCCGACAGCGCCACCAGCAGCAGTTCGTCAAGGCCATGGTCGGCCAGGCGTTCAGCGCCGACGTGGTGTCCAACCCGATCAAGCTGGACAAGGTGCTCCGCGCCGCCGGCCAGTCGTTGATCTTCAACGGTCGAGGCAACAGCGTCGTCGACTTCGGGCTCGCCCTGAAGGACATCCGTCCGAACACGATCGAGATGATCAAGCTCCCCGGTGGTGGCGTCTTCGAGGGCAAGAGGTACCTGGGAGAGCAGTTCCAGCCGGGGGTCCCGGACTTCTTCACCGCCCTGCACAACGAGCAGCTCGACCCGTTCCTGCTCGAGCACCCGGAATTCGTGAACAAGACCAAGTAGTCGGGTCCGCGTTGTCCCCACCCGCGTTGGGCGCGCCGCATCGTCAGGCTAGACTTTCGGCAATCCGTAGCCGCAGCAAGGAGACAGCGTGGCACAGCAGCTTCACGTCGAGCTCGTCGCCGTCGAGGAGAAGGTCTGGTCCGGTGACGCCGAGATGGTCGTCGCCCGGACGACCGAAGGCGAGCTCGGTGTCCTGCCGGGGCACGCGCCGCTGCTCGGCCAGCTCGCCGAGCCCGGCCAGGTACGCATCAAGCTCGCCGGCGGTGAGCAGGTCGCCTACGACGTGGCCGGCGGCTTCCTCTCGGTGAGCGCCGACGGTGTCACCGTGCTGGCCGAGAGCGCAACCCCGGTCTCCGCGCAGAGCCGCTGAGCCACACCGGGGATGGAGATCGTCGAAGGATTCGGAATCGGCGTTGTCGTCATCCTCGGCGCGCTTCTGATCCTCTTCGTCCGGCGAGCTCTCGTCACCCGCAGCGGTGGCATCATCCGGCTCAGCGTCCGGGTCTCCACCATGCTCGACGGCCGCGGCTGGTCGCCCGGCTTCGGCCGGTTCGCCGGTGACGAGCTGCGCTGGTACCGGATGTTCAGCTTCGCGATCCGACCCAAGCGGGTGCTCTCCCGCAAGGGGCTGGCCGTGGAGCGCCGCCGGTTGCCCGAAGGTCAGGAACGGTTCTCCATGCCGGCCGACTGGGTGATTCTCCGCTGTACCAGTCACCACGCACCGGTGGAGATCGCCATGGCGCGATCGACCGTGACCGGTTTTCTCTCCTGGCTCGAGGCCGCCCCTCCGGGGGCGGTCTCGCCGCGTATGGCCTCCCAGGACTGGCCGGCTGCCTGATCGGCTCTTCTGTGGTTGCTCTTGGCGTCCTTGGTCACTCTTGTGGTTTCCGGGGGAGCCCGCCCGGCGCAGGGATCAAGCCTGACCGCCCGGAGCCGGACGGGCTCCCCCGGAAACCTCTCGTTGCCGCTGTGCGTCGTTCCAGCGGGCTTTGATCATCTGCCGTTACCGGTGCGGCTGGGTCCCGCCTCCTCGGCGCGCGCAGTGAGCCGGCCTGCGGGGCGAGCGCGTCGGGCGAGTTGATCTGGGCGCCGGTCGGCCGGGCTCGCCGCGGGGCCCAGGCGCTGGTCGGCCTGGCTCGCGAGGAGTCAGCCCTGGCTACGCGTGGTGGCGGGCAGAGTGGGAACCCAGACCTCGACGTGGTGCGGAGCGCCGACGTTCAGCGCTTGCCGCCCGGCACCCATAGCACGTCTCCTGCCGGATTTGCCGTTCTTGACAGGATAAAGAGCAGATCGGAGAGCCGGTTGAGATACTTTGCCGGGAGCGTGCTGGTTCGTTCCGGATCGTGGCTGACCAGCGCCCACGCTGCCCGTTCGGCACGCCGGGCAACGGTCCGCGCCACGTGCAGCAGCGCCGCACCTGCGGTGCCGCCGGGGAGGATGAAGGAGTCGAGCTTGCTCAGGCGTGCGTTGTACTCGTCGCACCAGCTCTCCAGGCGCTCGACGTACTCCTCGGTCACCCGCAGCGGCGGGTACTTCGGCTCCGGCTCGACGGGGGTGGACAGGTCGGCGCCGACGTCGAACAGGTCGTTCTGCACCGACCCCAGCACGCCGCGAAGCTCCTCGTCGAGGTTTCCCAGCGCGAGCGCGACGCCGATCGCCGCGTTGCACTCGTCGACATCCGCGTACGCGGCGATCCGTGGATCGGTCTTCGGCACCTGCTCGTTGTTACTCAGCCTGGTCATGCCGGCGTCGCCGGCCTTGGTGTAGATGCGCGTGAGGTGGACGGCCATGACGCACAGCCTACGGATTCCCGACCTGACGATCCCGGCGCGGCCGGACAGCACCGCCGGCTGGCCGGTGGTGGTGGGCCCCGGCGACGCCGGCGACTCGGCGGTCAACGATGTCGACGTCATCCGGGTACGCGGTGACGCCCGACTGTCCGGCACCGTGCACGTGGTCGGTGCCAAGAACTCGGCCTTGAAGCTGATGGCCGCCGCGCTGCTCGCGCCGGGCCGCAGTGTGATCACCAACGTCCCCCGAATCACCGACATCGCGATCATGGGCGAGGTGCTGCGTCGGCTGGGCTGCGACGTCCAGTTCGACGCGGACGACCCGGTCGACCCGATGGTCGCCCGTGGCGGCGTGGCCCGGTCCCGGTCGGTGACGATCGACGTACCCGAACAGCCCGGCGCGGAGGCCGACTACGACCTGGTGCGACGGTTGCGCGCGTCGATCTGCGTGCTCGGCCCGTTGCTGGCCCGCCGGGGGTACGTGCGGGTGGCCCATCCCGGCGGCGACGCGATCGGGTCGCGGGGGTTGGACATGCACGTCTCCGGGCTGACCCGGATGGGCGCGGAGATCTCCGGTGAGCACGGGTTCGTCATCGCCTCCGCCCCGCACGGGCTGCGTGGCGCGGACATCGTGCTGGATTTCCCCAGCGTCGGCGCGACCGAGAACCTGGTGATGGCGGCCGTGCTGGCCCAGGGCACCACGATGATCGACAACGCGGCCCGGGAGCCGGAGATCGTCGACATCTGCACGATGCTCAACCAGATGGGCGCGCGCATCGTCGGCGCGGGTACCTCGACGTTGCGGATCACCGGTGTGCCCGGTCTGCGTCCGGTGCGCCACGCCACGGTGGGGGACCGGATCGTCGCCGGCACCTGGGCCTTCGGCGCGGCGATGACCCGGGGCGACGTGACGGTGACCGGGCTGGACCCGGCCTTCCTGGAGGTCGCCCTGGACAAGGTGGTGGCCGCCGGTGGACTGGTGGAGACCCGGGGAGACGGCTTCCGCGTACGGATGGACGAGCGGCCCCGGGCGGTGGACGTGGTGACGCTGCCGTACCCCGGCTTCGCCACCGACCTGCTGCCGATGGCGATCGGGCTGGCGGCCGTCAGCGACGGTGCCTCCCTGATCACCGAGAACATCTTCGACGGTCGGTTCATGTTCGCCAACGAGATGATGCGGCTCGGCGCGGACATCAAGACCGACGGGCATCACGCGGTGGTCCGGGGCCGGGACCGGCTCTCCGGTGCCCCGGTGCGGGCCACCGACATCCGGGCCGGAGCAGGGTTGATCATCGCCGGACTCTGCGCGGAGGGGGTCACGGAGGTCTCCCACGTGCACCACGTCGACCGGGGCTACCCGGACTTCGTGGCCGACCTGCGTGCGCTCGGTGTGGCGGTCGAGCGGGGGACCACGCCGGAGGAGCCGGAACTGGAGATCTGAGGCCCCCACGACCCGGCCCGACCGCCACTTAGCCATCGTTCAGGCTCGCCGACTAGGGTGCAGGCAGGCACTCAATCGCAGCGAGGGAGAAGCAGATGGCGGGTCGACTCGCGGTCGTCGGGGCCGGGTTGATGGGTTCCGGCATCGCCCAGGTGGCGGCGCAGGCGGGCTGGCAGGTGACGCTGCGCGACCTGGACGACGCGGCCACCACCCGGGGTCTGGGCGGTATTCGGAAGTCACTGGAGAAGTTCGCCGAGAAGGGCAAAATCGAGGCGTCCGAGGTCGAGGCGACGCTGGCTCGGATCACCCCGACCACCGACCTGGAGGCGGCGGCGGACGCGGACATCGTGGTCGAGGCGGTCTTCGAGCGCCTGGAGATCAAGCACGAGGTGTTCCGCGCCCTGGACAAGATCTGCAAGTCGGACGCCGTGCTGGCCACCAACACCTCGGCGATCCCGGTCACCCAGATCGCCGCGGTGACCGAGCGGCCCGAGGCCGTGGTCGGCACCCACTTCTTCTCCCCGGTGCCGATGATGCAGCTCTGCGAGCTGGTGCGCGGTTACAAGACCAGCGACGCCACGCTGGACACCGCGCGGGCTTTCGCCGAGGAGATCGGTAAGACGGTCGTCGTGGTCAACCGGGACATCGCCGGCTTCGTCACCACCCGGCTGATCTCCGCCCTGGTGATGGAGGCGGTCAAGCTGGTCGAATCCGGGGTGGTGTCCGCGGAGGACCTGGACACCGCCTGCCGGCTGGGCTTCGGGCACGCGATGGGCCCGCTGGCCACCACCGACCTGACCGGCGTGGACGTGCTGCTGCACGCCTCGAAGAACATCTACACCGACACCGCCGACGAGAAGTTCTTCCCGCCGGAGCTGCTCCAGCGGATGGTCACCGCCGGCGACCTGGGCCGCAAGACCGGCAAGGGCTTCTACACGTACTGAGTTGTGCCGACCGGGGCGGGTGACCGCCCCGGTCGTCCGCTCAGCCGTCGCGCTTGGTGGTCCAGCGGAAGGTGGTCAGGCAGAGCACCACGCCGATCACGCACCACAGGGCCAGCACCACAGCCACCCGGCCCAGTTCGAACGAGCCGCCCGGCTCCTGGGCCCCGAAGCTCTCCGGCAGGAACACCGACCGCAGCCCCTGGCACATCCACTTGAGCGGGAACACCGCCGCCACCTGCTGCATCCAGGTGGGCAGGTCGGTGAAGACGAAGAACACCCCGGAGATGAACTGGAGCACCAGGGCCACCGGAGTGACCACCGCCGAGCCGCTGCGGGCGGTGCGGGCCAGCGACGAGATCGCGATGCCGCACAGGGTGCACGCGGTCACCCCGAGCACGGCGACCCAGCCGAAGGTGAACCACTTCGCGGCGGTGCCCGGCAGGTCGAGGTCGAACAGTGCCACCGCGACGGCCAGCAGCAGGACCGTCTCGGCGATCCCGATCGCCACCACCATGATCACTTTGCCGGCGAACCAGACCCACTTCGGCATCGGCGTGCCCCGGTAGCGCTTGAGTACGCCCCGGTCCCGCTCGATCGGGATCCAGATGCCGAGGTTCTGGAAGCTCACCGTCATCAGGCCGGTGGCGATCATGCCGGTGATGAAGTACTGGGTGAACTTGACCCCGCCGCCGATCGTGCCGTCGAAGATCGACGCGAAGATCAGGATCATGATGATGGGGAAGCCCATCGTGAAGACCACCGACTCCCGGCTGCGCAGGAACTGGGTGATCTCCAGTCGGCCCTGGCGCAGGGCGAGCGCGCCGGCACCCGGCCGCCGGCCGCGGGTCGCGGTGACCGGCGTCGCCGGCTTCGTCGTGGTCGTCATCGCGCGTGTCCGATCATGGTGAGGTAGACGTCCTCCAGGGTCGGCCGGGTCACCGTGAGCCCGGGGACCTCGCCGCCGTAGCGCGCGGCGAGGTCGGCCACGAAGGCCGTCGGCGTCGCGCTCTGCGCGCTTTCCAGCGTCCCTTCCGGGGTACGCCAGGAGACCGTCGCGAGGGCCTCCTGCCGATTGCCGAGCCGGTTGGGGGCGGCGACCTCGACCAGCCGGCCGCCGGCGATCACGCCGACCCGGTCGGCGAGGGCCTCGGCCTCGTCCAGGTAGTGGGTGGTGAGCACGATGGTGGTGCCGGCCGCGGCGAGATCGCGGATCAGCTCCCAGAACTCACGGCGGGCCTCCGGGTCGAAACCGGTGGTCGGCTCGTCGAGGAAGAGCAGCTCGGGGCGGCCGATGATGCCCAGGGCCACGTCCAGGCGGCGCTTCTGCCCGCCGGAGAGGGTGTGCGTCCGGGCCTTCGCCTTGTCGGCCAGCCCGACCCGCTCGATCACCTTGTCCGGGTCGTCCGCGTCGGGGTAGAAGCCGGAGAAGTGCCGGATCACCTCGGCCACGGTCAGCTCGTCGAACTCGCCGGTGCCCTGGAGCACGATGCCCACCCGGGAACGCCAGTCGGCATCCGGTTGGGCCGGGTCGACGCCGAGGACGGTGACCTCACCGGCGTCGCGGCGGCGGTAACCCTCCAGGATCTCCACCGTGGTGGTCTTGCCGGCGCCGTTCGGGCCGAGCAACGCGAACACCTCGCCGCGGCGGACGTCCAGATCCACGCCCGCCACCGCCACGTTGTCGCCGTACGCCTTGCGCAGCCCTCGGACGGAGATGGCCAGCTCGTCATCCATGCCGTCCAGTGTGCGTCCTGGCCTGGGCGAGGTGGTGCCCGGGGTGTGGCGGTCCACGCCACTGCGGGCGCTTGCCACCCGGACGTCCCCGACATGGACCTGTGTGGTTTTCCACAGCTCCTTTTACTGAACGGTAACTTAGACTCCGGCCATGGATGAGACGGCATTCCCGGGGCGACTGCCCGAGCGGGACCGCCCGTGGGTGATGCGCACCTACGCCGGCCACTCGTCGGCCGCCGCGACCAACGCCCTCTTCCGCCGCAACCTGGCGAAGGGGCAGACCGGCCTGTCGGTCGCCTTCGACCTGCCCACCCAGACCGGGTACGACCCGGACCACGAACTCGCCTCCGGCGAGGTCGGGCGGGTCGGCGTGCCGGTGGCCCACCTCGGCGACATGCGGGCGCTCTTCGACGGCCTCCCGCTCGCCGACACGAACACCTCGATGACCATCAACGCCCCGGCGATGTGGCTGCTCGCCCTGTACGGCACCGTCGGGCTGGAGCAGGGCGCCGACCTGGCCCGCTGCGCCGGCACCACCCAGAACGACATCATCAAGGAGTACCTGTCCCGGGGTACCTACATCTTTCCGCCGGCGGCGTCGCTGCGGCTCACCGCCGACGTGGTGGCGTACACGCTGCGCGAGATGCCCCGGTGGAACCCGGTCAACATCTGCTCGTACCACCTCCAGGAGGCCGGCGCCACGCCCGTGCAGGAGGTCGGCTTCGCGCTGGCCACCGCGGTCGCCGTGCTCGACGCGGTCCGTGACTCCGGCCAGGTGCCGGCCGAGCGGATGGGCGACGTGGTCCAGCGGATCTCATTCTTCGTCAACGCCGGGGTGCGCTTCGTCGAGGAGATCGCCAAGATGCGCGCGTTCGGCGTGCTCTGGGACGAGATCACCCGGGACCGGTACGGGGTGACCGACGCCAGACAACGGCGGTTCCGCTACGGGGTGCAGGTCAACTCGCTCGGCCTCACCGAAGCGCAGCCGGAGAACAACATCCAGCGCATCGTGCTGGAGATGCTCGGCGTGACGATGTCCCGTGACGCCCGGGCCCGCGCGGTCCAACTGCCCGCCTGGAACGAGGCGCTCGGCCTGCCCCGCCCGTGGGACCAGCAGTGGTCGCTGCGGATGCAGCAGGTCCTGGCGTACGAGTCGGATCTGCTCGAATATCCCGACCTCTTCGCCGGCTCGCACGTGATGACCGCGCTGGTCGACGAGGTCGTCACCGGGGCGCGGGTCGAGCTGGACAAGGTGCTGGAGCTGGGCGGCGTCGTCGCCGCCGTGGAGACCGGCTACCTCAAGAGCGCGTTGGTCGCGTCGCTGGCCGAGCGCCGTCGGCGGATGGAGTCCGGTGCCGACGTGGTGGTCGGGGTCAACCGGTACACCGAGACCGAACCCTCGCCGCTGACCGCCGCCGGCGCGGGCGCCGTCGAGCAGGTCGATCCCGCGGTCGAGGCGGCCGCCGTGGACGGCGTACGCCGGTGGCGGGCCGACCGGGACGCGGCCGTCGTCGACGCGGCGCTGGCCCGGCTGCGCGCGGACGCCGCGACCACCACCAACCTGATGCCGGCCACCCTGGAGTGCGTGCGGGCCGGGGTGACCACCGGCGAGTGGGCCGGCGCGCTGCGCCAGGTCTTCGGCGAGTACCGGGCGCCGACCGGCCTGGCCGGTGCCACCGGCGGCGGTGGAGAGCCGGGCCTCGTGGCGGTCCGCGAGCGGGTCACCGCCACCGCGCGGGAGCTGGGCAGCGGCCGGCTGCGCCTGCTGGTCGGCAAACCCGGCCTGGACGGGCACTCCAACGGCGCGGAGCAGATCGCCGTACGCGCCCGCGACGCCGGCTTCGAGGTCGTCTACCAGGGCATCCGGTTGACCGCGGGGCAGATCGTCGCCGCCGCCGTCGAGGAGGACGTCGACCTGGTCGGGCTCTCCGTGCTCTCCGGGTCGCACCTGGCCGCCGTGCCCGCCGTGCTGGACGGACTGCGCGCCGCCGGACGGCCGGACCTGCCGGTCGTGGTGGGCGGCATCATCCCGGCCAGTGACGCGGACACCCTCCGGGCGGCCGGTGTCGCCCGGGTCTTCACCCCGAAGGACTTCGCCCTCACCGGCATCATCGACGACCTGGTGACGGTCATCCGTCACGCCAACGACCTGCCCTGAACGCTGTTGGGGCAGGTCGCCGGCCGGCGTGGGTCAGCGGCCGGCAGGTCAGCGCCGTGGTTGGCTGGTCAGCGGCCGGCGTAGGTCATGCAGTCGGCCATGTCGTTGTCCGGGCCGACCCTGATCGACGCGGCATGGCACTCCAACTGCTCGTTGTGCCGGCAGTCGGAGCGCTGGCAGGCGCCCACCTGCGCGATCAGGCTCTCCACGCCGCCGCGGACGGGCGATTCGACGAAGGTGTGGCAGTGGGCGTGATCCATGCTGCCGATGGTGATCGCGAAGGCGTGGCAGTCACCCGACTGGTTGTACGCGCACGCGGCGACCACACACTCCTGGACTCGGGGCATCTCCAACGCTGCGGTCATGCCGACCTCCTCTAGGTTCTTGCCCCGATCCTAGGCTTTTGTCGGCCCGTGGAACCCCGGTATGGCGTGCCGCCGATCCGCCGCCCAGCGTGATCGACTCGGGTTTCCGGAACGCGGGGTGTCCCGCTGCGGGGGATGGCCCGGTCTCCAGGAACCCGAGTCGATCACGCGTCAGACGCGGAAGCCGGCGGCGCGGGCGGCCTCCCGTTCGCGGCGTCGTTCCGATCGACGACGGAAGAACCAGAAGGTGAAGAACGCCAGGCCGACCAGGGCGACGAGCACCAGCACCGGCAGGATGATCGCCACCAGCGAGACCACCACGCTGGTGGCGTCCTCGGCGGTGCTGGCGACCGGGGCGCCGATTCCGGCGGTGGTCGCGTTGATCACCGGACGGGCCGCGGACTTGAGCAGGTGCACGCCCAATGCCAGCAGTACGCCGGTGACGACCGGCACCCACTGGTGGGACGAGAAGAAGCTCCCGGGGTCGCTGACCGTCACCGTCTCCGACGAGGAGCCGGCGCCGAAGGCCAGGCCACCGGCGGTGGGTCGGACCACGGTCTGCACCACGTCGTTGATGTGGTCGACCACGGGCACCTTGTCCGCCACCATCTCCACGGCGAGCAGCACGGCCATGATGGCGATGACCCAGCCGTTGCCGAGCCAGGTCCAGCCGCTGGGCAGGTCGATCAGGTCGGTGTAACGGCCGAGCAGGCCGAGGATGAGCAGGGGTATGTAGGCGTTCAGCCCCGCCGAGGCGGCGAGACCGGTGCCGGTGAGGACTTCGAACACGGTCTCAGCATCGCATCGACGCGCCAGTGCCGCTCGCTGGCGACCGGGGGGTGCTCGGCTACCCTCGTCGGGTGCGGTTGGTCATTGCGAAGTGCTCGGTGGACTATGTCGGACGGCTCTCGGCTCACCTGCCGCTGGCCACCCGGTTGCTGATGGTGAAGGCGGACGGGTCGGTGTCCATTCATGCCGACGACCGGGCGTACAAGCCGTTGAACTGGATGAGCCCGCCGTGTCGGTTGGAGGAGGCCCCCGGTGTGTGGCGGGTCGTCAACAAGGCCGGCGAGGAGCTGCGGATCACCCTGGAGGAGATCTTCCAGGACACCTCGTACGAGCTGGGTGTGGATCCGGGCCTGCGCAAGGACGGGGTGGAGGCGCACCTGCAGGAGTTGCTGGCCGCCAACCCGGGTGCCCTGGGTGAGGGGTTCACGCTGGTCCGCCGCGAGTACATGACGGCCATCGGCCCGGTCGACCTGCTGTGCCGGGACGCCAACTCGGGCTCGGTCGCCGTCGAGGTCAAGCGGCGTGGCGACATCGACGGGGTGGAGCAGTTGACCCGTTATCTCGAGCTGATGAACCGTGACCCGCTGCTCAGCCCCGTCGTCGGGGTCTTCGCCGCCCAGGAGATCAAGCCGCAGGCCCGGGTGCTCGCCACCGACCGGGGCATCCGGTGTGTGGTCGTGGACTACGACAAGCTGCGCGGCATCGTGAAGGACGAGCTGACCCTCTTCTGAGCGGCGTCCTACCCGGTGCGCACCGCGATCAGTGACTTCGGCAGACCGAACACCCGCTCCACCAGCATGGTCGAGTCGGGGAAGTAGTGGCGCATCTGCGAGCGGTCCAACAACTCGGTCCAGAGCACCTGGTGGATGGCGGCGTCGTGGCTGCGGGTCGGCTTGTGCCCCAACGGCCAGCGTCGGGCGAACGCGGTGCGCAGTCGTACCGGCAGGAACTGCATGCCGGGCGCGATCCAGTGTGGCTCGATGGGGAAGTAGCGGTAGGGCGTCTGCACCCAGTGCCGGTCGGCCAGTGAGCGGGCGGCGGCGGCGAAGCGGATCCGGCGTTCGTGCCCGCCCACATGCTCCAGCACCGAGTTCGAGAAGACCAGGTCGTAGCTGCCCTTGGTCAGGTGCGGGGGCAGGTCGCAGGCGTCGGCCTGCTCGACGTGGGCCCATTCCGGGACGACGGTGGGCGGCTGCTCCAGGTTGACGACCGTCACCCGGGCCGGTCGGACGGTGGAGCGGTGCCAGGTGCCGAGCCGACCACCGAGATCGACCACGTGCATGTCGCCGATGTCGGGAAAGGTGCGCGCCAGCCAGTCCGAGCGGTGCCGACGCCGTCGGGCGCTCCACGACTGGTCACTGTCGACAAGGCGGTAACGCAATCGATTGGGGCCCATTTAACGCAATGTACCGCCGTGACCACAGCGTATAAACATGTGGATACACCGATCCTTGTTGATGATCGGTTATCCGACACTTACCTCCCGTACATGACCTTGATGGCCTTGACGAGTCGGGCCACGTCGGCCGGGGTGCGCTCGAAGGTCATCGACGGCAGCAGCGACCGGGCACGACGTCGGGTGATCGCCTTGGCCCGACCGAACTCACGCAGGCCGTCCTCCCCGTGGATCCGCCCGAAGCCGGAGTCGCCCACACCGCCGAACGGCAGGGTGGACATGCCGGCGAAGGTCAGCGTGGAGTTGATCGACGCCATCCCGGAGCGCAGTCGCCGGGCGGTGGCCACCGCCCGGCGCCGGCCGAAGACCGAACCCCCGAGGCCGTACGACAGGGCGTTGGCGCGGGTGACGGCCTCGTCGGCGTCGCGGACCCGGCTGATGGTCAGCGTGGGGCCGAAGGTCTCCTCGCGGACGGCGGCCGACTCCTCCGGTACGTCCACCAGCACGGTGGGGTGGACGTACGGCGGCTGCACGGCGCTCGGGCCGCCGAGCACGGCGCGCCCGCCGGACGTGATCGCGGCGTCGATGTGCCGGCGGATCACGTCGATCTGCTTGGGCATGGTGATCGGGCCGATGTCGGTGCCCTCCGGCCCGACCGTCAGCCGACCGGCGCGGGTCACCACCTTGTCGACGAAGGCGTCGAAGACGGCGTCGACCGCGTACACCCGCTCGATGCCGATGCAGGTCTGGCCGGCGTTGGTCATGCCGCCCCAGACACACGCCTCGGCGGCCGCGTCCAGGTCGGCGTCGCTGTCCACGATCATGGCGTCCTTGCCGCCGCCCTCGATGAGCACCGGCGTCAGCGTCTCGGCGCAGGCGGCCATCACCTTCCGGGCGGTGGCGGTGGAGCCGGTGAAAGCCAGCTTGTCGACGCCGGAGCGGCACAGCGCCGCGCCCACGTCGCCCAACCCGTGCACGGCGGTGAAGACCGGCTGCTCGGGCACCACCTCGGCGAAGCTGTCCACCAGCCACTGGCCGACGGCGGGCGTGTACTCGCTCGGCTTGAGCACCACGGCGTTGCCGGCGGCGAGGGCGTACGCGGCGGAGCCGATCGGCGTGAAGACCGGATAGTTCCACGGCCCGATCACGCCGACCACCCCGTGCGGCTGGTATTCGAGGTGCCCGGAGAACTCGGCGAGGATGAGCCGGGACCGCACCCGGCGTGGACCGAGCACGCGGCCGGCATTGCGGGCGGCCCAGTCGATGTGCTCGATCGCGGTGACGATCTCGACGATGGCGTCGGCGGTCGGCTTCCCGCCCTCGACGTGCACCAACTCGGCCAACTGCTCGATGCGCCTGGCGAGCAGGGCACGCCACCGCAGCATCCGCTGGCGGCGGCCGGTGAAACCGAGACCCGCCCACCACTCGCCGGCGGTGCGGGCGCTGTCGACGGCCTGCCGCACGTCGGCGTCGGTGGCGATCGGGAGGCGACCGGCCTCAGCGCCGGTCGCCGGGCTGGTGGAGACCAACTGGCCCGCGTCGATGACCGGAACGCCCGGGATATGCACTGCCGTCATGGCGGAAGTCTAGACCCGAGGATTACTCACCGGTAGGGTCGCCGATTCGGGGCCGGGGGACCGGCGTCGCACCAACCCGGCCGATCGTTGATCAGTGCAGGTCAGGGCGTTGGTGAAGGATGCGGCCCGCCCGAATCGTCGAACGGCAGGTGGCCGGGAGGTGACGAGAGGCTGACCGGCCGGTCGGTATTGACGACTACCGTCTGATGGCAAGCTGACGCGCGGAGTGACGGTGTGGGGTGGAGGGCTGACTGTCCATGGAGGAACATCCGGAACTGATGCCGCTGTTGACGGTCGCGGGTGGACCGATGCGCGGCGCGAGCTTTCGCATGCGAGCCGAAATACAGGTGATCGGCCGAGCGCCGACCGGTCAGGTGGTCATCAACGACCCACACCTGAGCCGTCGCCACGCCGAGGTGTGGTTGGCGCCGGAGGGCCCGTCCCTGCGGGACCTGGGCTCCACCAACGGCACCTGGCTCAACGACAAACGGATCACCGAGGTGGAACGACTCTCCGACGGTGACGTGATCCGGCTGGGCCGTACCGAACTGCGCCTGTTCGACCCCGGGGTGGCGCTCACCGACCCGGTGGGGCTCAGCTTCGGCCCGTCCCGGCGCGACGTCCGACCGACGCTGCCGCTGCCGCTGGCCGCACCACCGGGCTCGCGTCGCTGATCTGGCGGCCGGCCACACCTGGCAGCTTTGTTGGGTGGCGGTCCGACACCTGGACCGGCGGGTACACCCGTGGCACCATGCCGCGGATGGAGACCGAGCAGCGGACCGTGACGGCGAACGGCATCACCCAGGCGGTACGGGTGGCCGGCCCGCCGGACGGCACACCGGTGCTGCTGATCCACGGCAACTGCTCGTCCGCGCTGTTCTGGGAGCCGCTGGTCCGCCGTCTGCCCCCGACGCTGCGGGTGGTCGCCCCCGACCTGCGGGGGTACGGCGACTCTGCGACCGCCCCGGTGGACGCCACCCGGGGCCTGCGGGACTTCGCCGACGACGTGGCCGCCCTGCTGGACGACCCGACGCTCTTCGACGCCGACGCGCGCCCGGTGGTGGTCGGGCACTCCCTCGGCGGCGGGGTGGCGATGCGCCTGCTGGTCGACCATCCGCACCGGGTGGGGGCGTTGCTGCTCGCCGCACCGGTCTCCCCGTACGGCTTCGGCGGCACCCGCGACCTGACCGGCACGCCGACCACCCCCGACTTCGCCGGCACCGGCGCCGGCACGGCGAACCCGGACTTCGTCGCCCGCCTCGCGGCCGGTGACCGGAGCACGGACGCGCCGGCCAGCCCGCGCGCCGTGCTGCGAGCCACCTATGTGGCCGACCCCGCCGCTCTGGTCGAGGACGAGGAACTGCTGCTGGACACCGTGCTCTCCACCGCCACCGGCGACGACAACTACCCGGGCACGGCGGTGCCGTCGGAGAACTGGCCGGGCACCGCGCCGGGGGAGCGAGGGGTGCTCAACGCGCTCGCGCCGACCTGGTTCCGGCTCGCCGACGAGCTGGTGGCCGTCGCCGAAAAACCGCCGGTCACCTGGGTACGCGGAGACGTCGACGTCATCGTCTCGGACACCTCGCTCTTCGACCTGGCGTACCTGGGTTCACTGGATCTCGTGCCCGGCTGGCCCGGCGCGGACGCCTGCCCACCGCAGCCGATGGTCGGCCAGACCCGGGCGGTGCTCGACCGGTACGCGGCGGCCGGCGGCGCGTACCACGAGGTGGTGCTGCCCGGTTGCGGGCACAGCCCGCACCTGGAACGCCCGGCGGAGTTCGTCGCGGAGTTGTTGGCCCTGACCAGCCTGTCGGCCGGGTAGCGGTGCCGCTGGGCCGTGGGTGAAATATGCCACGGCGTCTCGACAACTCACCGTCACGTGGCAGACTCGCGCGCATAACCTTAGCGGCCGTTCAGTGGCCGTGCGGAGTCTCTGGGGAGGCCGGTCGTGGCGCGCGAGTTCAGCACCGTGGGTGTGGTGGGGCTGGGCACCATGGGTGCCGGCATCGTCGAGGTCTTCGCCCGCAACGGCATCGACGTGGTGGCCGTGGAAATCTCCGCGCCGGCGCTGGAACGCGGCCGGGCCACCCTGAAGGGCTCCACCGACCGGGCGGTCGCCAAGGGCAAGCTCGCCGAGGCGGACCGCGACGCGCTGCACGAGCGGGTGCACTTCGCGGTCGGGCTGGACGCGCTGCACTCCGTCGACCTGGTCATCGAGGCGGTGCCCGAGCACCTTGACCTCAAGCAGCGGATCTTCGCGGAGCTGGACCGGGTCTGCCGACCGGAGACGATCCTCGCCACCAACACCTCGTCGTTGAGCGTCACCGAGATCTCCGTCGCCACCAGCCGACCCAACCAGGTGATCGGCATCCACTTCTTCAACCCGGCCCCGGTGATGAAGCTGGTCGAGGTGGTCCGCACTGTCGTCACCGCACCCGAGGTGGTCGCCGACGTGGAGGCGCTCTGCGCCCGGCTCGGCAAGGTCGACGTCACCATCAACGACCGGGCCGGCTTCATCGCCAACGCGCTGCTCTTCGGCTATCTCAACCACGCGGTCGGGATGTTCGAGTCGCACTACGCGACCCGGGAGGACATCGACGCCGCCATGAAGCTCGGCTGCGGCCTGCCGATGGGCCCGCTGGCGTTGATGGACCTGATCGGCCTGGACACCGCGTACGAGATCCTGGACACCATGTACCGGCGCGGCGGGCGGGACCGCCGCCACGCCCCGGTGCCGCTGCTCAAGCAGATGGTGACGGCAGGGCTGCTCGGCCGGAAGTCGGGCCGGGGCTTCTACACCTACGAGCGGCCCGGCTCCCCGGTGGTCGTACCGGATGAGGCGACGCCGCTGGCCACGGACGCCGCGCTCGCCGACGGCGCGCGCGCCATCGCGAAGGTCGGCGTGGTCGGCTCCGGAACGATGGCCACCGGGATCATCGAGGTCTTCGCGAAGGCCGGCTACGAGGTCGTCTCGGTGACCCGCGGCATGGAGAAGTCCGCGAAGGTCTGCGAGGCGGTGAAGACCTCGCTGAACAAGGGCGTGGTGCGCGGCAAGCTCGCCGAGGCCGACCGGGACGCCGCCCTGGGCCGGATCAGCTGGTCCGCCACGCTCGACCATCTCGCCGACGTCGACCTGGTGGTCGAGGCGGTCGTCGAGGAGTTGAGCGTCAAGAAGGCTCTCTTCGCCAGTCTCGACGAGATCTGCAAGCCGGGCGTGGTGCTGGCCACCACCACCTCGTCGCTGCCGGTGATCGACGTGGCGATGGCCACCCAGCGGCCGGCCGACGTGGTGGGGCTGCACTTCTTCAACCCGGCGCCGGTCATGCCCCTGGTCGAGGTCGTCCGCACCATCCGCACCTCCCCGGAGGCCACCGCCACCGCCCGCGCCGTCTGCGCCGCGCTCGGCAAGACCGGTGTGGTCTGCGGCGACCGGTCCGGCTTCATCGTCAACGCGCTGCTCTTCCCGTACCTGAACGACGCGGTGAAGATGCTGGAGGCCAGCTACTCGACGGCCGACGACATCGACCACGCCATGAAGTTGGGCTGCGGCTACCCGATGGGCCCGTTCGAGCTGCTCGACGTGGTCGGGCTGGACGTCTCCCTGGCCATCCAGCGCGAGCTGTACCTGGAACTGCGCGAGCCGGGCTTCGCGCCCGCGCCGCTGCTGGAGCACCTGGTCACCGCCGGCTACCTGGGCCGCAAGACCCGCCGCGGCTTCCGCGACCACTCGCACCGCTGACCGGGTCAACGCTGCGCGGCTCCGGCGGCGTCTGCATGGTGTGACCTTCGAGGAGTACGTCGGCAGCCGCGGCCCGGCCCTCGTTCGGCTGGCCCGGCTGCTCACCGGTGACGAGCACCGGGCCGAGGACCTCACCCAGGAGGTGCTGTCCCGGGCGTACGTGCAGTGGCGCAGGATCTCCCGGGCGGACCGGCCCGACGTGTACGTGCGCCGGATGCTGGTCAACGCCAACATCTCCTGGTGGCGCCGCCGGTCGAACCGCGAACTGGCCGTCGACACGTTCGCGGACCGGCCGCACCGCGGCGACCTCGGCGGCGAAGCGGCGGACCGGGACGAGATGTGGCGGCTGATCCTCGGCCTGCCCGACCGCCAGCGGGCGGTCCTGGTGCTGCGCTACTACGAAGACCTCGACGACGCGACCATCGCGCAGATCCTGGACTGCTCGCCGGTCACCGTCCGCACCCACGCGATGCGGGCGCTCGCCAACCTTCGGGAGCGCTGCGGTGCCCCGGCCGCCAACGGGAGCCGACCGTGACAGACCTCGACCAGCGGATCATCTCAACCCTGCGGGAGCGCGCCGAGGGCCAGGTCGATATCGGCCAGCTGACCGGCGGGGCGGTGGCCCGGGGCCGGGCCCGGCGGACGCGGCGACGGGCCGCGGTGGGCGGAACGGCGCTCGGCGTGGCGGCGGTGCTCGGCCTCGGGGTGGCGGGCGGCGGTGGGCTGCCCGTGCAGGTGCCGTGGACGGGGGCGAAACCGGCAGCCCAGGCGGCCACGCCGGCGGCGGCCCCCGGGGTACCGGGCGCACTCGCCCGACCCGACCTGGTCGGAAAGGACCCCGGTCTGCTGCACTTCGGCGTCGACCCGGCCCGCGCTCGCTACCTGAGCTGGCGATCGGCCGCCGGCCTGGAGAGCGCCCAGCTTGATCTGGGTGGCTCCGCTCCGGTCAGTTTCCACCTCGCCCGCAGCGCAGCCGTGGCCGAGGAGGTTCACCTGGAGGGGGCCAGGTATATCCCGCAACCAGCGGACCCGCCCTACGACGGCCAGCTGGATCGGTTCTCCATGGGCGGCGCTGTACCGACCTGGGTGCTGCGGTGGCAGCCGGCGCCCGGCCTCTTCGCCCGCCTGCGCACCGTGGCACCCACCGACGCGGCGCTGCAAGCGGCCCGGAGCGCCCTCCGGCTGGATGTGGCGCACCGGTGCAGCTCCCCGGTGCGGCTGACCGTGTTGCCGTCCGGGGCGTGGCCGGCCGGCTGCGAGGTCACCGTGACCAACTTCCCGGCCACGCTGGACGTCTCGCTGGTCGTCGACGGGAGCGGGTTCCGCTCGATGGAGGTGCGGCTCCAGTACGCGCGCGACACCGCTGGTGAACGCACGAAACCCAACGCGACGGTGGCGGGTCGGCCGGCCTACCGCCACCCGCAGGGCGGGCAGATGGAGCTGCTGGGCATCCCGCAGGCTCGTCTCACCGCCGATTGGGGCCGCCCGAACGAGGGGTTCACCGAGGACGACGCGACCACCGTGCTCGGCGGGGCGCAGGTCGCCGAGCACCTGGACCGGCCCGCGACCTGGTGACCGCCCCGGGCGGCCGCACCCGCCGGACGTACGCTTGGTGACTGTGAGCCCCCGTCGCAATCGCCCTCGCCGGGACGAGAACGCCAACCTGGACGCCGATCGGGTCCGGCAGGGCGTCGCCTCGGTGCAGCAGTGGACCGACGGTGCCTGGCAGGTACGCGGCATCGGCGCGGGCGCGTCGGTCAAGACGTACCGCTGCCCCGGCTGTGACCAGGAGATCCGGCCCGGGGTGGCGCACCTGGTGGCCTGGCCGGCGGACGGCCTGGGTGACCTGACCGACCGGCGGCACTGGCACAGCGGCTGCTGGCGGGCCCGGGACCGGCGCGGCCCGGCGGTGCAGCGTGGCCGGGGCTCCCCGCGTTACTGAGCGACCTGGGTCACCCTGTTCGTGCCTGGGCGGGCGGCGGCGGCGACTTCGCGACAGACTTGGGCGGTGAGCACAGCGATCCGCGCGTCGTCGATCCTGCCCGGCCGCCGGGAGGACATCGAGCTGCACACCGCCGACGGTCTCCGGCTGGTCGGTGAGCTGGCCCTGCCGGCCGACCGGCCGCCGGTGGCCACCCTGGTCTGCCTGCACCCGCTACCGACCCACGGCGGAATGATGGACAGCCACGTGTTCCGCAAGGCGGCCTGGCGGCTGCCCGCGCTGGCCGACCTGGCGGTGCTGCGGTTCAACACCCGGGGCACCAGCAGCGTGCGCGGCACCAGCGAGGGAGCCTTCGACGGCGCGGTGGGCGAGCGGTACGACGTGGCCGCCGCCATCGAGTACGCGGAGTTCGCCGAGCTGCCCAACATCTGGCTCGTCGGCTGGTCGTTCGGCACCGACCTGGCGCTGAAGTACGGCTGCGACCCGGCGATCGCCGGGGCGATCCTGCTCTCCCCGCCGCTGCGCTTCTCCGCCCCCGAGGACCTGGCCACCTGGGCCAATTCGGGTCGGCCGCTGGTGGCGCTGGTGCCGGAGTTCGACGACTATCTGCGTCCCGCCGAGGCGCGGGAGCGGTTCGCCGCCGTGCCGCAGGCCGAGGTGGTCGGGGTGCCGGGTGCCAAGCACCTGTGGGTGGGCGACGCGGAGACGGTGCTCGACGAGATCGTCCGGCGGGTCAACCCAGCCGTCGAGGTGCCGCTGCCGACAACCTGGGACGGCCCGATGGAGGCCGGCGACGTCAGCGCGTACGCCGACCGGACGGTGGCCGCCTTCGCCGACACCCCCGTCCCCGGCCCGGCCGCCACCAAGGCCGACTGACCCGCTCGTGCCGGCCTGGCCGCCGGTCCGGCGGGGTGACGCTCAGCGGCGCTCCTGGCGGGGCAGCACCACCTCGCGCAGGATCAGTTGCAGCGCGGCCACCGTGGGGATGGCGATCAGGGCGCCCACCACGCCCAGCAGCGCCACCCCGAGCAGCGCGGCCAGCAGGGCGGCCACCTCGTTGACCTCCACCGAACGCCGCATCACCTTCGGATAGATGAGGTAGTTCTCCACCTGCTGGTAGATGAGGAAGAAGACCGCACAGGCGATGCCGGTGGGCAGGTCGGCGGCGAAGCCGACCAGACTCACGATCACGGCGCCCAGGGTGGCGCCGATCTGTGGGATCAGGTCGGTCACCGCTACCACCACGGCCAGCGCGAACGGGTACGGCAGGTCGACGATCAGCGCGAAGACGAAGGTGGTCGCGCCGGCCAGCACCGCGATGCTCAGCGCGCCGACCATGTAGGCGCCAACCTTGGCCAGTATCTCGTCACCGATCAGCTGCACCCGCTGCCGCCGCGACCGGGGCACCAACGAGTAGCCCAGCGAGCGGAGCTTGTCGAAGTAGGCCAGGAAGTAGATGGTCAGCACCAGCACGGTCAGCGTCCGGAACACCGTGCCGAAGATCAGTTGTGCGCCGCCCAGCACCCCGCCGAGCGCCCGTCCGACCGTCTCCGCGTTGGCCGCGCCCTGCACCCGCTCCACCACGTCGTACCGCTCCACCAGGTCGTTGACCGTCGGATTGCGGCGCAACTCGTCGAGCAGGCTCGGGATCTGATCGATGAACTGCCCCGACTGGGTGACGATCGGCGGGACCAGCGCCACGATGCCGCCGCAGAGCAGCAGCACCACCGTGAGGGCCACCGCCGCCACCGCCAGGCCGTGCGGCACACCCCAGCGGCCCAGGCGGACCACCGCCGGATTGAGGCCGACCGCGAGGAAGAGCGCGATCACCACCAGCACGAGGATGCCGCCGGCATTGCGAATCCCCAGATAGAGGGTGTACGCCAGCAGCACGCCCAGCGCACCGGTGAAGCCGAGCAGGAAGCTGCTGCGGCGCAGTGGTCGGCCCGGTGTGCCGAACTTTCCGGACGGGACCGCAGGCGGCTCCTCCGGGTCGACCCCCGGGGCGGGGACCGGCACCGGGGGTGGCGTCTCCGCCGGCCGCAGGGTTTCCGCTGGTGGTGGCGTCTCCGCTGGTGGTGGTGTTTCCGCTGACGGGGGACCGGGGGTCACGTCCGGCTCGTCGCCGGACGGGTCGTGCTGCGGCACCACTGACCTCCCGGCTCAGGCCGTCGGGCGACGGGAGACGGCCACGAACGCCCGCCACGCGGCGGGCGCGAACACCAGCACCGGCCCGGCCGGATCCTTGCTGTCCCGCAATCCCACGACCCCGGGCAGGTTGTCCGCCACCTCGACACACTCTCCGTTGCCGCTGCGGGTGGAGGTGCGCCAGAGCGCGCCGGTCAGGTTCATGAGGTCACAACTTCCTTCATCAGCTCGATCGACTGGCGGCGGGACAACGCACCGTTTGTGATCATCTCCCAGCGCGCCAGCAGCGTAGCCACCTCATGGTCGCCATCGACCACGAGACCGTCAATCTGATGCTCCATGTGCCCCACCCAACCACCGTCGGCGCCTCGGGCCAGATTGAACGGCCCGGAAAGGTCTCCGGTTGTGGGATACACGGCCCCACGGCCGGCCCGAACGTCGCCGAGGCTCCGCCGAATCGTGCAGATCTTGGACAGTTTCCGTTACGGCCTAACGGAAACTGTCCAAGATCTGGTGGTGGGGCGGCGCGCAACGGCGAAAGCTGTCCCGATGCTGCCCGCCGATGACGCCGACGCACTCGACTGGCTCGCGTTCGAGCAGGCGGGGGTGCTGACGACCGCGCAGATCGCCGGGTTGCTCAGCGAGGGGCGGGTGCGGGGCCGGATTCGCTCCGGTCGGTGGCGGTCGATCTGCCGCGGGATCCTGCTGGCCGGCAACGGCCGTCTCACCCGCGACCAACAGCTCTGGGTGGCGGTGCTGGCGGCCGGGCCGGGGGCGGTGCTGGCCGGGGTGTCCGCCGCCGCCGAAGCCGGGGTACGGGGACTGCGACGCGAGCCGCTGCACGTGCTGGTGCCGGCGGTCCGCCGTGGCGCGCGGGCCACCCTGCGTCGACTTCCGATCGACATGCCCGCCGTCCTGGTCCACCGCACGACGGTCCTCCCCGAGGCCCATCTCCAACGTGCCCGGCCGCCGCGTACCACGACGGCGCGGGCCCTGGTGGACGCGGCGGGCTGGGCGGCCGGCGTGGACGAGGCGCAGTCGGTGCTGGCCGCCGGTTGCCAGCAACGCCGGGTGCTGCCCGAGGAGTTGCAGGCGGTGCTCGACGTCCTCCCTCGGGCCCCTCGTCGGCGGCTGATCGGGCAGACCGTCAGCGACATCGCGGGCGGCGCACAGGCGCTTTCCGAGATCGACTTCCTGCGGCTGTGCCGCCGGCACCGGCTGCCCGTCCCGGACCTGCAGGAACACCGGGTCGACGCGGCCGGCCGGGACCGTTGGCTGGACGCGTACTGGCGGGAGTGGCGGGTGCAGGTGGAGATCGACGGCGCGCACCACATGGACGCCAAGCAGTGGGCGGCGGACATGCGTCGGCAGAACGACGTCTGGACCAGCGGCGACCGGATTCTGCGCTTCCCGGCCTGGCTGGTCCGCGCCCGCCCGGACGAGGTCGCGGACACCGTCCGCCGCGCTCTCATCGCAGCCGGCTGGACCCCCACCCCGCCCCTGCGCCACTCGACGCAGAAATGAATCCTGGGCACTTTCCGTCAACCGCTGACGGAAAGTGCCCAGGATTTCGAAGCTTCGGCGGGCGGGTGCCCGTCACTCCTTCTCGATGGTGACCTTGCTGGGCTTGGCGCTGCGCTCGTCGGTGGTCGGCTTTGTCGGGCGCTTGCCGTTCTCACCGGTGCTGGTGATCTTGGTGGGCTTGGCACCCCGGCCACCCTCGCCCGGAACGGCGGCCACGGTCGGCTCCCCGTCCACCCCGGCGCTCGCCGTCCCACCATCCACGGTGGTCACCGGCTCGGCCACCGGCCGCGTCGTGGACTGCCCGGACTCCTCCGCGCCGGCGTTCACCGGCTGCCTGGTGTCGGCGGGCTCCGTCTTCAGCCCGGTGCCCGTACCCGACCCCGAGGCCGGGCCGGCGGCAACGCTCACGCCGTCGTCCCCACCACCGGGCACGGCTGCGCTCGCGTCGGCGTCTCCGGCCGGCGCGGTCGGGCCGTCGATCGGACCGGCGACACTCTGCAACCGCAGCTCGGACATCTGACGCTGGAGCTCGTCGGACTCCTGCCGCGCCTTCCAGGTCTCCTGCCGCAGATCCGCCAACTGCTGCTGGGCCTGGGCGATCTCCAACATCACCTGGGCCAACTGCTGACGGCCAGCCGCCGACTCCTGCTGGGTCGCCGCCAGGTGCTGCTGAGTGGTGGCCAGGTGCTGCTGCGTGGTGGCCGCGTACTCCTCGAACTGCCGCCGGGACGCCGCGACATGCTCGTCGGCCTTGCGGCGTTTGTCGCTGGCCTCGGCCTCGGCCCGGCTGAGCAGCTCGGCGGCCTCCGCCTCGGACCGCTGGCGCAGCGCCGCCGCGTCCTGTTCGGCCGCCTGAAGGACGCTGGCCGCGCCCTGCTCGATCTCGTTCTTGCGAGCCGTGTACTCGGTCTCCAGCTCGTTCTTCCGGGTGGAGTATTCGGTTTCCAGCTCGTCCCGACGGGTGGTGAACCCGTCCTCCAGCTCCTGCTGACGGCTGGCGAGCCCGGCCTCCACCTCCTGCTGGCGCGCCGCGTGTTGCTTGTCCAGCTCGTCGCGGCGCTTGGCGAACTCCTGCTCGGCCGCCGACCGTCGCTGCGCCAACTCCCGGTCGGCCGCCTCCCGGCGGGAGTTGACCTCCTGCTCCACCCCGGCCCGCCACGCGCCCAGCTCCTGCTGGGTCTGCGCCCGGGTGTGCTGCACGTACGCCTCGGTCTCGGTGCGCATCCGCTGCACGTACGCCTCGGTCTCGGCCCGGCTGCGCTTCGCCGCCTCGGTGGCCTGCGTCGTCAGCCGCTCGGCCTCCTGCTGCGCCTTGGCGCGGGTCGCCCGACCGGCCATCGACGCGTCGTCGATGATCTGCTTGGCCTCCTGCTGCGCCTTGGCGTGGGTGGCCCGACCGGCCTCGGTCGCGGTGTCGGTGAGCCGCTTGGCCTCCTGGAGCGCCTTGGCGTGCACCTCCTTGGCGGCATCGCGCAGATCGCTGGCCTCCTGCCGGGCGTTGGCCAGCGTCTCGCGGGCCGTCTCGCGCAGCTTGGTGGCCTCCTGCTGGGCCCGGGTGTGGATCTCCTTGGCGGAATCCCGCAGCTGGGTGGCCTCCTGCTGGGCCTTCGCCAGAGCGTCCTGCGCGGCCTTGCGCAACTGCGCCGACTCGTCCTTGGCCGACCGCAGGGCCGCGTCCGCCTCGGCTCGCTGGGCGGCGCTGTGCCGCTCCTCCTCCGCGCGTCGGGCGGCGAGGGCGATCTCGAAGTCCTTCAGAGCCCGCGCGGCCTGCTCGCGGGCCTCCTCAATGATGTGCTCGGCCGCGGCACGACGGGCCTCGATCTCCCCGTTCGCGTCGGCGAGGATCTGCTCGGCCTGCTCCTCGGCGAGGGTGAGGATCGACTCGACCCGCGGGCCGAGATGCCGGAACGACGCCCGGTCGACCACGTTCATCTGCTTGCGCACCTGGGTCAGGTCGCGCTGGAGAACCTCGACCTGGCCGGCGAGCTTGTGGATCTGTGTGTACGCCTGTTCCCGTTCGGAGGCGAGGGTCGCGATCTCGTGCTCAGCACGTGCGACATAACGGTCGACCTGTTTCTTCTCGTACCCCCGCAGAGCGGACTCGAAGCTGGGCTCCGTCGTCACGTCCCCGCCGAGAGCGAACAGTTCCTCGCCGTGCGACATGCCCCCATCCTCACACGCAACGGGCCCTGCTGGGGCGATACGGACGGGCCTTGTGGGAGCTACTTCACTCCGTTGCGGTCAGCGAATACCAGGGGTTAGGAAACGCATACGGCGCGAGGTGGCACCGGTTACCCGGTGTCACCTCGCGCCGTCGATGCCCCGACCTGACGCCTCGCGTCAGCCGGCGGTCTCCGCGGGCACCCGCTCCTGACCGCCATCGGTCTTCTTTGCTGCTTCCGGCTTGGCAGCCGGAGCGGCCTGCGCCGGCATTCCCGGAACGATGCCGGCGAGGCCGGAGAGCATCTGACCCAGCTGCGACGTGACAGCGTCCTTCTGCCGGGTGAGGTCCTCGACCTCGCGGCGGGCGGCCTGCGTGGTCAGCTCCGCCTCGGTGCGGGCCTCGGTGAGCAGGCGCTGCGACTCGGCCTTCGCCTCGTTGAGGGTCTTCTCCGAGTGGGCCTTGGCCTTGTCGACAGTCTCGGCGGCGTTGCGCTCCGACTCGACCCGCCGCGCCTCGGCGCGCTGCTCGATCTCCTTGGCCCGCTCCTGCGCGGCCCGGGCACGCTGCTCGGCCTCGCTGACCATCTTCTGGGTCTGCGCGACCTGGGCGGCATGCCGCTCGGACTCCTCGCGCTCGGCCTTCTCCCGTCGCTCGGCCAGCTGGAGCTCCAGGGCCTGCAGGTCCTTGTCGCGCTTGTCCCGCGCATCGGTGAGCAGCTTGGTCGCCTCGGCGCGCTTCTCCTCAGCCTCGCGGGCGGCCTTCGCCCGCTGCTGGGTGATCTCCCGCTCGGCGGTGGCCCGCAGGGTCGCGACCTCCCGCTCGACGGTCGACTTCAGCTCGGCCACCTCGTGCGCGGTGACCGTACGCAGCTGCTTGGTCTCCCGGTCGGCGTCGGCGCGCAGCGTGTCGGCCTCGCGGCGTGCCTGCACCCGGACCTCGGCGGCCTCGCGCTCGGCGGCCGTACGCAGGTTGCCCGCCTCGCGCTCGGCGCTCGCCTTCATGGCGGCGGCCTCGGCGCGGGCCTTGTCGGTGATCTCGCGGGCCTCGAGGCGGGCGGCGGAGAGGATGCCTTCCGACTCGCGCTTGGCCTCGTTGCGGTGGTCGTTGGCCTGCTCCTCGGCGAGCCGGAGGATCTGCTCAACGCGCGTGCCGAGCCCGGAGAGGGTGGGTCGGCTGTTCTCTTCGAGCTGCTTGTTCGTGTCGGTGAGCTTCTGCTCCAGCGCACTCATGCGCTGCTCGGCCTGGCGGAGCCGACGCTGGGCGTCGTTCATCCGCTGCTCGGCCTCGGCACGGGCCTGCTCGGACTGGGTCAGCGCGGCGGTCATCCGGCCGAGGAAGTCGTCGACCTGATGGGTGTTGTATCCGCGCAGGCCAACGGTGAAATCTGGCTGCGAGTTCGCGTTATCGAAGAACGCGAGAGGGGAGGACTGCTGCTGGGGCATTGGGACATACTGGCAGACGCCCCAGGGTGCTTCGCAAGAGCGGTGCGCAGCTTTCGTGCCCTCTTTACATGGTCAACTCCCGCGATCGGCCAGGTTGGACCAATCGGCGATCTTGGCAGGTCCCGGCGGGTCGGACGCCACGCAGCGTGACGCGGAAAAGGGCCCCGGGGTAACCCCGAGGCCCTTTGTTCGATCCGGGTGGCTTATCCGCTAATGGGGGCGGAAGAACAATGAGCGATCAGCGCAATGGTCATCCGGCGTTCCACCGTCCGGCCGGGACCAGCCTCGGCGCCCCGGACGCCGGTCGGTGCCTCCGAGGGCCGGCGGTGCCGGTCGGTGACCCCTGGCCGGCGGTGCCGGTCACTGACCCCGGAACCGGTTGATCGCGTCCTCGTGCCGGGCCCGCAACTCCCCGTCACGGACGCCCAGCCCGTCGGTGGGTGCGAGGCAGCGCACGCCGACCTTGCCCTGGTGGGCGTTGCGGTGCACCTCGTATGCGGCCTGGCCGGTCTGCTCCAGGGGGTAGGTGCGGGACACCGTCGGGTGCACCTTGCCGAGCGCGACCAGGCGATTGGCCTGCCACGCCTCGTGGTAGTTGGCGAAGTGGCTGCCCACGATCCGCTTGAGGTGCATCCACAGGTAGCGGTTGTCGTACTGGTGCAGGAAACCGCTGGTGGAGGCGCAGGTGACGATGGTCCCACCGCGCCGGGCCACGTAGACGCTGGCGCCGAACGTCTCCCGGCCCGGGTGCTCGAACACGATGTCCGGGTCCTCGCCGCCGGTCAGCTCGCGAATCCGTTCGCCGAAGCGCCGCCACTCGTCCGGGTCCTGGGTCTCCTCGTCCTTCCAGAAGCGGAAGCCCTCCGCGGCCCGGTCGATGACCAGTTCCGCGCCCATCTTGCGGCACAGCTCGGCCTTCTCCGGCGAGGACACCACGCAGACCGGAATCGCACCGCCGTTGAGCGCCATCTGGGTGGCGTACCCGCCGAGGCCGCCGGACGCGCCCCAGATCAGCACGACGTCGCCCTGCTTCATGTTGGCGCCGTGGTGCGAGACGAGCTGCCGGTACGCGGTGGAGTTGACCAGCCCGGGGCTGGCCGCCTCCTCCCAGCTCAGGTGCCGCGGCTTGGGCATCAGCTGGTTGGCCTTGACCACCGCCAGCTCGGCCAGCCCGCCGAAGTTGGTCTCGAAGCCCCAGATCCGCTGTTGCGGGTCGAGCATGGTGTCGTCGTGCCCGGCGGCGTCCTCCAGTTCGACGGAGAGGCAGTGCGCGACCACCTCGTCGCCGGGCGCCCAGCGGGTCACCCCGGGGCCGGTGCGCAGCACCACGCCCGCCGCGTCCGAGCCGACCACGTGGTACGGCAGGTCGTGCCGGCGGGTCAGCTCGGAGACCCGGCCGTAGCGCTGGAGGAACTTGAAGGTGGACACCGGCTCGAAGATGCTGGTCCACACCGTGTTGTAGTTGATCGCACTCGCCATCACCGCGATCAGGGCCTCGCCCGGCGCCAGTTCGGGTGTGGGCACCTCCTGCACGTGCAGCGCCTTGCGCGGGTCCTTGTCCCGGGTGGCCATGCCGTCGAACATCCGGGTCTCCTCGGCGCGGACCACCACGCCGCGGTAGCTCTCCGGTACGGGCAGCCCGGCGACGCCGGCGAGCTCGCGGTCCGGATCGTTCGATTCCTCCGCCGCCATGATCGCTTCGAGGATGTCCTGCACGGTGACCTCCGGTTCGTCCGCACCCGCACGGGCCCGGGTGCTGCCATCGTCGGCGCCGGTGGGCACGACCGCCATGTCGGCATTCGACACATCCGGCACCGGTCGCGCTCCTGTGGGGCCGGACGTTACTGAACGGTAGCTAGGCCGGGAAGTCCTCTGTGAAAAACTGCATCCGCCGATGCGTGAAGGTGTCCAACCACCCCGCCAACCGCGCACTGACGTGCGCGCCCCGAGCCTCCAGCAGGCCCCCACCCCCTGTTGATCAAGAGCTTCCGGTCATCCGTGCGGCGGGGGATGACGCAAACCTCCTGATCAACAAGGGGTGGCGCGGGGAGCGCCGGGCGGTCAGTGCGGGGTGGGGGCGGGTTGGACCAGTTCGACGAGGACGCCACCGGCGTCCTTAGGGTGGACGAAGTTGATCCGGCTGTCCGCAGTCCCACGCCTCGGAGCGTCGTAGAGCAGGCGCATGCCGCGCTCACGGAGCGCCGCGCAGGCCGCGTCGATGTCCACCACGGTGTACGCGACCTGCTGCACGCCCGGCCCGTTGCGGTCCAGGAACTTCGCGATCGTCGACTCCGGGGTGAGCGGGGCGAGCAGTTGCACGCAGCCACCCTCGGTGGTCGGCCCGACGGCCAGCATCGCTTCCCGAACGCCCTGCTCGGTGTTGGTCTCCACGTGTACGCAGCGCATCCCGAACGTCCGCTGGTAGAAGTCGATCGCGGCGTCCAGGTCGGCCACGGCGATCCCGACGTGGTCAATCTTGCGAAGCCCGATGTCTGTGACGTAGTCCGCACCGGGCTCGACGGGGGAGTTCTCTGCCATGGCGCTAGTCTGGCCGAACAATCGTTAAGGCGTACAGCTCGGCACCCCCTCGGAGGCAGGCATGGCTTCGGTGATCGTCAGTGGCGCGCGGACCCCGATGGGCCGGCTGCTGGGCAACCTCAAGGACCTCCCGGCCACGAAGCTCGGCGGGATCGCCATCAAGGCGGCGCTGGAGCGTGCCGGCGTCAGCCCGGACCAGGTCCAGTACGTGATCATGGGGCAGGTGCTGCAGGCCGGCACCGGTCAGATCCCGGCTCGGCAGGCGGCGGTCGAGGCCGGCGTGCCGATGTCCGTGCCGGCGCTGACCATCAACAAGGTCTGCCTCTCCGGCCTGGACGCGATCGCCCTGGCCGACCAGCTGATCCGCGCCGGCGAGTTCGACATCGTGGTGGCCGGCGGCATGGAGTCGATGACCAACGCCCCGCACCTGCTGATGGGCCAGCGCACCGGCTACAAGTACGGCGACGTGGTGGTCAAGGACCACATGGCACACGACGGGCTCAGCGACGCCTGGGACTGCTGCTCGATGGGCGAGTCGACCGAGCGGCTCGGTGCCCGGCACGGCATCTCCCGCGCGGAGCAGGACGCCTTCGCCGCCGCCAGCCACCAGCGGGCCGCCGCCGCGCAGAAGAACGGCCACTTCGCCGACGAGATCGCCCCGGTGGTCATCCCGCAGCGCAAGGGTGACCCGCTGGTGATCACCGAGGACGAGGGCATCCGCCCGGACACCACCGTCGAGTCGCTGGCCAAGCTGCGCCCGGCCTTCGCCAAGGACGGCACCATCACCGCCGGCAGCTCGTCGCCGATCTCCGACGGCGCCGCCGCGGTGCTCGTGATGAGCAAGGCCAAGGCGAAGGAGCTGGGGCTGACCTGGTTGGCCGAGATCGGTGCGCACGGCAACGTCGCGGGCCCGGACAACTCCCTGCACTCGCAGCCCTCCAACGCCATCAACCACGCCCTGAAGAAGGGTGGCCTGAGCGTTGCGGACCTGGACCTCATCGAGATCAACGAGGCGTTCGCGCAGGTGGGTGTCCAGTCCACCCGGGACCTCGGGATCAGCCCGGACAAGGTCAACGTCAACGGCGGCGCCATCGCGCTGGGGCACCCGATCGGCATGTCCGGCGCGCGTCTCGTACTCACCCTCGCCCTGGAGCTGAAGCGGCGCGGCGGTGGCACCGGCGCGGCCGCGCTGTGTGGCGGCGGTGGCCAGGGCGACGCGCTGATCATCCACGTGCCAGGCAAGGCCGAGACCAGCCAGTGAGCGCGAGGAGTGAGCGGGTTGTGCGAGCCCCGCAGTCGCGAACAAAGATGGCACAGTGAGCGAGGCTGAGCACGTCCCGGCAGCGGGCACCACGTCGGTGCGCCGCAGTCGGGACGTACCGCTGCTGGTCGAGCGGGCCCGCGCGGGCGACCCCCGCGCGGTGGCTCGCCTGATCACGTTGGTGGAGAACGGTGACGCGCTGTTGCCGGAGATCGCCGCGACGCTGGCACCGTACGCCGGGCAGGCCCAGGTGGTCGGGCTGACCGGTTCACCCGGGGTGGGCAAGTCGACCACCACGAACGAGCTGGTCCGCGCGCTGCGGGCGCGCGGGCACCGGGTGGGCGTGCTGGCGGTCGACCCGTCCAGCCCGTTCACCGGCGGAGCGATCCTCGGTGACCGGGTGCGGATGCAGGACCACGCCACCGATCCGGGCGTCTACATCCGGTCGATGTCCAGCCGGGGGCACCTCGGCGGGCTGGCCGCGGCCACGCCGCAGGCCGTCCGGGTGCTGGAGGGCGCCGGCTGCGACGTGGTGCTGGTCGAGACGGTCGGCGTCGGGCAGGCCGAGGTGGAGGTCGCCTCGCTCGCCGACACGACGCTGGTGCTGCTGGCACCCGGTATGGGCGACGCGATCCAGGCGGTCAAGGCCGGCATCCTGGAGATCGCCGACGTGTTCGTGGTCAACAAGGCGGACCGGGACGGCGTCGACGCCACCGTCCGTGACATCCAGGGCATGATCGCGCTCGGTGAGCGCGGGCCGGGGCAGTGGCGGCCCCAGGTGGTCCGGTCGGTCGCCGCGCGGGGCGAGGGCATCGACGAGATCGCCGCCGCCATCGACAAGCACCGGGGCTGGCTGGTCGAGCACGGCGAGCTGCGCCGCCGCCAGGAGGCGCGGGCCGCGGCCGAGATCGAGGCGATCGCGCTCGGCACCCTCCGCGCCCGGATCGGCTCACTGCGCGACGGTACGGAGCTGGCCACGCTCGCCACCAAGGTTGCCGAGGGCGCGACCGACCCGTACACGGCGGCGGACGAGTTGCTCGCCCAGCTCGCGCGCTGACCCGGCGAACCGCCGGCCGGCACGTCCACCCGGAGGAACCCGATCGGCACTGTCCGGTGCGGACCGACGCCGTCGCTCGTACGCGCCGCCCGCCCGCAAGCGAAGGTCGCTCTGGTTTTAGTAGGCTCGCCGCGCGTGGCCGCAAGCGGGCTTCCGCGGAGCGGGCTGACGAGCCGGTCGGTCCACAGTGCACCGGGACCAGGGGAGATGTGATCATGACGGACGCGGTGGAGAACGCCGGCGCAGTGCAGCCCGCGACGGGCGCGGCCCGGGGTGTCACGTCGGTTTCCGACGAGGTCGTGGAGAAGATCGCCGGTACGGCCGCTCGTGCCGTGCCCGGTGTCGCCGATCTCGGCGGTGATGTCTCCCGGTTCTTCAACAGCGTGCTGGACAAGATCGGCCTGGACGAGGTGGGCGACGCCCGGCGGGGCGTGTCGGCCGACGTGAAGGGCAGCTCGGCCGTCATCAACGTGGTCCTGGTGATCGACGCCGGGCATGTCGTGGCCGACGTGACCGAGGCGGTGCGGGCCGCGGTGATCGAGGCGGTGGAGAAGTACGGCCTGACGGTCACCCAGGTCAACGTCACTGTGGACGACATCGAGCTGAACCAGCCGGGGGCGGCAGCCGGAGCCTGAGGCGTAGCCGTCCGACGGCCTGACGGCTGTCGGACCGCCCGTTGACCGTTCGCCAGGAACATCCCGGAACGCGTCGTCCCAGTAGGCTCGCACCGCCCCATCGCCACCGGGGGCCGGACGTGCCCAGACGCGGTGGTACGAGGAGCAGGGAGCGACTGTGGACCTGGAAGCAACGCGGGAGCTGACCAGGGCGTCGGTGCCGGCTGGCGGGACGACGCAGGTCGCCGACGAGGTGATCGAGAAGATCGCCGTCGCGGCGGCCCGCGCGGTACCCGGCGTGGCCGACCTGGGCGGGGACGTCGCCCGGTTCTTCAACGCGGTTCTCGACCGGGTCGGGCTGGACCAGGTGGGTGACGCCCGGCGGGGTTGCTCGGCCCACGTGACCGGGGACGCCGCCGTGGTCAACCTGGTTCTGGTGATTGAGGCGGGTCGGCCGGTACCGGAGATCACCAGTCAGGTACGCGCCCGGGTGACGGAGACGGTCGAGGCGTACGGGCTGCGGGTCGACGAGGTCAACATCCGGGTCGACGACGTGGCGATGGGTGGCCCGACCCGGTAGCGCGCAGTGGGCGTCCAGATCGCACGTTACTCGCCGGTACGGCCTGACTTAGCGATCGTTCAGGTAGGGGCCTTACACTCGACGTGCAGTCGAGGACCCGAGGAGGAGCCCTGCTCATGGACGCCGACGAGATCGACGCCGGACGGGCGCGCTGGCAGGCCCGGTACGACGCCGCGCGCAAGCGGGACGCGGACTTCACCACGCTCTCCGGCATGCCGGTGGAGCCGGTGTACGGGCCGCCGGAGGGCGCCACCTATCCGGGCTTCGAACGGATTGGTTGGCCAGGCGAGTATCCGTACACCCGGGGTCTGTATCCCACCGGCTACCGCGGACGGACCTGGACGATCCGGCAGTTCGCCGGCTTCGGCAACGCCCAGCAAACCAACGAGCGTTACAAGATGATCCTCGGTGCCGGCGGCGGCGGGCTGTCGGTGGCGTTCGACATGCCGACGCTGATGGGCCGCGACTCGGACGACCCGCAGGCGCTCGGCGAGGTCGGCCACTGCGGCGTGGCCATCGACACCGCCACCGACATGCAGGCGCTCTTCGACGGCATCGACCTGGCCGGCGTGACCACCTCGATGACCATCTCCGGTCCGGCCGTGCCGGTGTTCTGCATGTACCTGGTCGCCGCCGAGCGGCAGGGCGCCGACCTGTCCAAGCTGGACGGCACCCTGCAGACCGACATCTTCAAGGAGTACATCGCGCAGAAGGAGTGGCTCTTCGACCCGGAGCCGCACCTGCGCCTGATCGGCGACCTGATGGAGTACTGCGCCCGGGAGATCCCGCGCTACAAGCCGCTGTCGGTCTCCGGCTACCACATCCGTGAGGCCGGCTCGACCGCTGCGCAGGAGCTGGCGTACACCCTGGCGGACGGCTTCGGCTACGTCGAGCTGGGTCTCTCGCGTGGGCTGGACGTGAACGTCTTCGCGCCGGGGCTGAGCTTCTTCTTCGACTCGCACCTCGACTTCTTCGAGGAGATCGCCAAGTTCCGCGCCGCCCGCCGGATCTGGGCCCGTTGGCTGCGCGACGTCTACGGCGCGACCAGCGAGAAGGCCCTGTGGCTGCGGTTCCACACCCAGACCGCCGGGGTGTCGCTGACCGCGCAGCAGCCGGTCAACAACGTCGTACGTACCGCCGTCGAGGCTCTCGCGGCGGTGCTCGGCGGCACGAACTCGCTGCACACCAACGCGCTGGACGAGACCCTGGCGCTGCCCACCGACGAGTCGGCCGAGATCGCCCTGCGTACCCAGCAGGTGTTGATGGAGGAGACCGGTGTGGTCAACGTGGCCGACCCGCTCGGCGGCTCCTGGTACGTCGAGGCGTTGACCGACAAGATCGAGGCCGAGGCGGAGGAGATCTTCGCCCGGATCCGGCAGCTCGGCGGGGACGGGCCACACCAGATCGGCCCGATGACCTCGGGCATCCTGCGCGGCATCGAGGACGGCTGGTTCACCGGGCACATCGCCGAGTCGGCCTTCGTCTACCAGCAGGCCCTCGAAAAGGGCGACAAGAAGATCGTCGGGGTCAACTGCCACACCGGCACGGTCGCCAAGGAGCTGGAGATCCTGCGCATCTCGCACGAGGTGGAGCTGGAGCAGCGCCGGGTGCTCGCCGAGCGCAAGAGCGCGCGGGACGAGTCGGCGGTTCGCGCGGCGGTGACCCGGATGATCGAGGCGAGCCGCACCGACGAGAACATGATCCCCGCCATGCTCGACGCGGTCCGCGCCGAGGCGACCCTGGGCGAGATCTGCGACGCCCTGCGCGCCGAGTGGGGCACCTACCGAGAGCCAGCCCGCTTCTGACCCCCTCATCCCCGCGATCTTGCAGTTTCTATGCCGGCATAAGGCATAAATGCGGCTTACCGGCGACAGAATGTGCAAGATCGCGGGGGGTGGGGACGGGGCGTGAGAGTTGCAACGTCGGGGTTGCGGGTGAGCTGAGATCGGGGGCTCACGTGCGAGACTAGGTAACCATGAGCGACCCACGGATCACCTCGTCGATCTTCACCCGCGGCGCGGTCGACCTCAGCACGCTGCGTGGCCCCGCACCAGCAAGTACCCGCCCCGGCACGCCCCCGCAGGGCGGCCCGTCCAACGGCGTCCCCGGCGCGCCCACCGCCGGCGGTGACACCGCCATCGTGGACGTCACCGAGGCGACCATCCAGTCCGACGTGCTCGAACGCTCGATGGCCACGCCCGTCGTCGTGTTCTTCGGTGCGGCCGGCTTCCCGGAGAGCGACGAGTTCGCCCCGGTCCTGGAGCGGCTGAACGCCGAGGGCGGCGGCACCTGGGTGCTGGCCCGGGTCGACGTGCAGGAAAATCCCCGAATCGCCCAGATGTTCCGGGTGCAGGGCATCCCGATGGTCTACGCGGTCGTCGGCGGCCAGCCGGTCGACGCCTTCTCCGGAGTGGTTCCCGAGGCGCAGCTGCGGCAGTGGATCCAGGCCGTGCTCAAGGCCGGTGGCGTGACCGTCGCCGAGCCGGAGGACCCCCGCCTCGACGAGGCGGACGACGCGCTGATGAGCGGCGATCTGGACGCCGCCGAGCAGGCGTACCGGAAGATCCTCGCCGACGCCCCGGCGGACGCCGCGGCCACGGCGGGGCTGGCCCAGGTCGGGGTGGCCCGCAGGGTGGCCGGTGCCGACCCGTCCGCCGCGCTGGCTGCCGCCGAGAGCGCCCCCGACGACGTCGCCGCCCAACTGCTGGCCGCCGACATCGAGGTGCTCAGCGGCCTGGCCGAGCAGGCGTACGCCCGACTCGTCGGTCTGGTCCGGCGCACCGCCGGCGAGGACCGTGAGACGGTTCGCCAGCACCTGGTCTCGCTCTTCTCCATCGCCGGCCCGGACGATCCGGCGGTCGCCTCGGCGCGTCGGGCCCTGGCCAGCGCCCTGTTCTGAGTTCGTAGCACGCCAGCGCGGGCCGGCGTTCCGGCCGGCCCGCCCGACCACCGAGGACGGGAGCTCATGATGCGCCGGATCGCCGTCCTCGACGCGCCGACAAATCTCGGTCTACGGCCGCCGACGCCCACGTCGGTCCCGGGTTGCGCCAAGGCGCCCGGGGCGCTGCGCGACCACGACCTGCTGGCCCGGCTCCGCGCCCGCGACGCCGGCTGCGTGACTCCCGCCCGGTACGACCCGGGCGACTGGCGGCCCGGCGACGGGGTGTGCCACGCCCGGGAGATCGCCGACTACTCGTTGGCCCTCGCCGAACGCATCGGCTCGATCATCGACCGGGGTGAGTTCCCGGTGGTGCTCGGCGGCGACTGCTCCGTGCTCCTCGGCTCGGCCCTGGCCATGCACCGCCTGGGCGAGGCCGTCGGCGGGCGGATCGGGCTGGTCTTCGTCGACGGGCACTCCGACTTCCGGCACCCCGGCAACGCCTCCTACGTCGGCGCGGCCGCCGGTGAGGACCTGGCCCTGGTCACCGGGCGAGGGCAGGCCGACCTGGCCGCGCTGGAGGGCCGCCGGCCCTACTTCCGCGACATCGACGTGGTGGTGCTCGGCATCCGCGCCCAGGACGAATACCGGCTCGACCTCCAGGCCGCCGGGATCACCACCCGGCCGGTGCCGGCGCTACGCGCCGAAGGCGCCGCCCGCACGGCTCAGTGGGCGCACGAGCAACTCGCCGACTGCGCGGGCTACTGGGTGCACATCGACGTGGACGTGCTCGATCCGGCGGTGATGCCCGCCGTGGATGCCCCCGACCCGGGTGGAATCGCCTTCGCCGAGCTGGAGATCCTGCTCGCCGGCCTGGTCGACACCCCGCACTGCCTCGGCGTGGAGCTGACCGTCTTCGACCCCGACTACGACCCGGACGGCTCGTACGCGGCCGAGATCGTCAACACAGTTGTCGCCGGTCTGGCACCGGTGACCGCCCCGGAAGCCGTGCCGCCCCGCCTGCTGTCGGCCCGGCCCACGCCCTCCCCGCGGCGCGGCAACGGCCGGGCCGCGACCGCCACCACCGATAGCTCCGACCGTGCCGAGCGGCTCGGCCGTGCCGAGCGTCCCAACCGTGCCGAGCGGCTCGACGGGCTGGTGGGGCTTGACGGGCTCGACGGTGCTGAGCAGGTTGCGAGAGTCGAATTCCCCGCTGACATCGACCCTGCTGGCATCGAACCCGCCGATGTCGGGCCCGCTGGGCTCGGGCCTGCTGATGTCGGGCCTGCCGGCGTCAGTGTCCCCCGCGTCGGTTCGTCGGTGAGCGCGGTGCCGTACGACGTCCCGGCCGAGGGGGAGTCACCCGACACGGGCGGACGGGCCCACTCCGAGCCGTCGGGCGTCGCGGCCAGTATCGCGCCCCTGGTAGAGCGCGAACCGGTCGGCCCGCCGGCGTCGGCCGGCCCAGGTCTCCTTCGACGCACCGCCCCGTCGACCCAGAACCCGCCGGACAGGCACGAAGCCGACACCGCCTGATCCGCCCTCGGTCGCGCCCGGCGTTGGCCCCGAGGCGATGGTCGGTGGGGCCACGGGTGGTGGGGTCAGGAGGTTGGGAGGGCGCGGAGGAAGCGCTCGGCCATCGGGACGGCTGATGCGGTGCTGGCCCCGCCCTTCTCCACGAAGACCGCGAACGCCACGTCGCCGCGCCAGCCGACGAACCAGGCGTGGGTGTGCGCCGGGTTGTCGTCGTACTCGGCGGTGCCGGTCTTGCCGTACACCTCGCCCGGCACATCCTTGAGCGCGCTGCCGGTGCCGGCGGTGACCACCTCGCGCATCATCGTGCGCAGCGCCTTGACGGACTCCGGCTTGAGCTGCTCGCCCGCCGGGGCCGGCTTGGCCGGCGCCGGGTCGATCAGCAGCTTCGGCTGCTCGAAGCGGCCACGGGCGACGGCGGCGGTGGCGCCGGCCATGGCGAGCGGGCTGACCAGCGTGGTGCCCTGCCCGAACGACGCGGCGGCCTGCTCGGCCAGGCTGCCGCCCGTCGAGACCTTGCCGGTGAAGGCGTCCATGCCGAGGTCCCACTGACCCTCCAGGCCCAGCGAGCGACCGGCGGCGGCCAGCCCGTCGCCGCCGAGCTTCGGGGCCAGCGCGGCGAACGCCGTGTTGCAGGACTTGGCGAAGTCGGTACGGAACGGCACCGAGCCGAGCTCGAAGTTGTCCGAGTTCTTGAAGGACCGGCCATCCACCGTGAAGGTCTTCTTGCAGTCCACCGGCCCGTCCAGCGTGACCGCACCCCGGTCCAGCAGGCCCAGCGTGCTGACCATCTTGAACGTGGAGCCCGGAGGCACCTGGGCGTCGAAGGCCAGATTCTCCCCGGCCGGACCGGGGCCGTTCGCGGCGGCGAGCACCGCGCCGTCGCTGATCCGGATCGCCACCAGGGCGGACCGGCGCGGCTCGGCACGCAGTGCCCCGTCGGCCGCGTTCTGGACGGCGACGTCCAGCGTCGTCTTCAGCGCCTGCCCGGGCTGCGGCTCCCGGCGGAACAGCTCGGCGCCGGTGGGTTCGAGTTTGCCGCCCTCGGCCGGACGCTCGACCACCACGGTCAGCCCGGGGCCGCCGCGCAGTCGTTCGTCGTAGCGGCCCTGTAGCCCGCCGTGCCCGACCAGATCGCCGACGACGTACCGGTCGGGGTGCGCGGCGAGGTCGTCGGCCTGCGCCTGGTCGACAGTGCCGAGCAGCGCACGGGCGAACTCGCGGGTGGGCGCCAGGTCGATCTTGTCGGAGATGAACTTGGTGCCGGGCAGGTCGTAGATCCGGGGCTTGATCTGCCGGTACGCCTCCTCGCGGAGCGACACCACCTCGACGAACGCGCCCGGCTCGGCCTTGGCCACCCGGTCGGGCAGGTCGGCCAGGTCGACGCCGGGGACCAGCGCCGGGCGGATGGCCTTGAACGCCGCGTCGAGGTCCTTGACGAGCTTCTTGAGGTCGGTGACGGCGTTGGGCTGCACGCCCACCCGGACCACCGGGCGCGGCGTCACCAGCGGCTTTCCGGCGTTGTCCAGCACGGCGGCGCGGGCACCGGGGTCTCGCCGCAGCGCCAACCGGTCGCCCTTGGTGAGCTGCTCGTGCACCACCTTCGGCTCCCAGATCACCTGCCACTGGTCGTCGTCGCCGTGGGCGAGGCGCACCTCCCGGTCGTACGCCCAGCGGGTCTGACCGGGCAGGGCCCACTCCACCTGCACGGTCGTGGTGGCGATGTCCTTCGTGATCTTCGGCTCGCCGCGACGCGTCAGCTTGGGCGGGGTGGCCGCCAGCTCACCGGAGAGGTCCTTGATCTCGCGCGCCACGTCGGCCGACGGCAGTTTCGAGCCGAGCGGGTCGATCAGACCGACCGCCTGGAGGTCACCGCTGCGCCAGCCCGCCAGGAAGGCGTCGACGGTGCGCTGCGGCCCGTCGTCACCGGAACAACCGACCAGGACACCCGCCGCGAGCAGCGCCGTGGTGACGGCGGCGGCGAGCCGGCGGGCGGGGTTCGGCCGGTGGGGCCGGGGGTACGACAAGGGCATGAAGCTGGTCCTTCCGATCTCGGACTGCCCTCGCACGGTAGTACGGGAACGCCGTCCCCAACGTCCCCCAGGTGCTCGGCAGCGCTCAAAGACGGGCCGCGCCCGTGTGATGAACATCGCGTGGCGGGGTATCCCGCAGCCGGCCAACCTCGGACCCGCAACGGGTGAAAGGACAGAGTCCCGATCCGGACGTCTGGCCAGTGGTCCGCCGACGAAGGCGCAGAGCGGCAGGGCCTAGGCTGGGCGGCAGAGTGACCCACAACGCGGTGGGTCGAGGGGAGTGGCACCGATGGACCGGCGTCCGGCGATCAAACCGGAACCCGACCTCCGGCAGGATGACTCCGGCCGGGACGATGACAGCTTCGATTCGGCGACCGACGGGGACGGCTACGGCCGACTCGACACGGGAGTCACCGGGCTGACCGGGTCGAGCATCGACACCATCTACGATCTGGGTCTGCCAGCCGAGGCGCTGGCCGACGACGTGGAGGACGCCGAGCTCGACGAACCCGTCCCCAACGCGGAGCGCCTGGTGGCCCAGGCCGTCGCGCTCGCGGGGGACGACCACGACGCGGCGACACTTGTCGGCCGTTTCTGGCGGTTCGCACCGGACGAGGAGCTGGTCGGCTTCACGGCGGAAGAGATGCTCGACGCGGCCCGGGCGCACCGGGATCTCGCCCAGCAGCGGGTGCCGGGCGAGTTGAAGCTGCGGATCCACGAACCGCACGCCGACCAGCACCACACGGTCGTCGAGATCGTCACGGACGACATGCCGTTCCTGGTCGACTCGGTGACGGCGCTGCTCAACTCGTACCACCTCGACGTGCACCTGCTGGTGCACCCGCTGGTGGTGGTGCGGCGGGAGCCGCTGGGCCGGCTCACCGAGGTCTCCGCGGATGTGGAACCGGACGACGCGATCGCCGGCGACATCATCGAGAGCTGGATGCGGATCGAGATCGACCCGGTCCGGGACGCGGCCGAACGGGACCGGTTGCGCCGCGAGTTGCAGCGGGTGCTCACCGACGTGCGGGAGGCGGTGGAGGACTGGCCGAAGATGCGTCAGCGTGCCCTCGCGCTCGCCGACGAGCTGGCATCCGCCCGTACCTCCGACAACCGCCCACCCGTGCCGGAAAAGGACATCACCGACTCGGTGGAGCTGCTGCGCTGGCTCGCCCAGGACCACTTCACCTTCCTCGGCTACCGCGAGTACCGGTTGGTGGACGCCGACGGCGGCGACGCCGCCGACCCGGTCGACGGCAAGGCGTTGGAGGCGGTGCTCGGCACCGGTCTGGGCATTCTGCGCTCCGATTCGCCGGACGCGCGGTCGCTGTCCTCGATGACGCCCGAGGCGCACGAGAAGGTGCTGGAGAAGCGCCTGCTGATCATCACCAAGGCCAACTCGCGTGCCACCGTGCACCGCTCGGCGTACCTGGACTACATCGGCTTCAAGATCTTCAACGCCGACGGTGACGTGATCGGTGAGCGGCGCTTCCTGGGCCTGTTCTCGACGGCCGCCTACCGGACCAGCGTCCGGGAGCTGCCGGTGGTACGCCGCAAGGTGGCCGAGGTGCTGGACCGCTCCGGCCTGAGCCAGCGCAGCCACTCGGGCAAGGATCTGATCCAGATCCTGGAGACCTACCCGCGCGACGAGCTGTTCCAGATCAAGACCGACGACCTGTACCACGCGGTGGTCGGCGTGCTGCGGATGGCCGGCCGCCGGCAGCTGCGGGTCTTCCTGCGACGGGACGCGTACGGGCGGTTCATCTCCTGCCTGATCTACCTGCCCCGGGACCGGTTCACCACTCAGAACCGGCTGCGCATGCAGGACATCCTGCTGCGTGAGCTGAACGGCGTCGGGGTGGACTACACCACCCGGGTCACCGAGTCGATGCTGGCTCGGGTGCACTTCATCGTCCGTACCGATCCGACGCGGCCACCCGGCGACATCGACGCGGACCTGCTCGCCGAGGAGTTGGCCGACGCGACGCGGCTCTGGGACGACGACTACCGGTTGGTGCTGGAGCGCAAGCTCGGCGACGAGCAGGCCAAGCACCTGTTCACCCGGTACGCCGACGCGTTCCCGGAGGGCTACAAGGACGGGCACACGCCGTACGAGGCGATGAAGGACCTGGCGAAGCTGGAGCTGCTGGAGGAGCCCGGCCAGCTGGAGATGCACCTGTTCCGCAAGCAGTTGGCGCCCCGGCCGGGCACCCGGGTACCGGGAGCCGACCTGGCCGAGGCGATGGACGTCCGGTTCAAGGTCTACCGGTACGGCGAGCCGATGATGCTCTCCGCCGTGCTGCCGGTGCTGCACTCCCTGGGCGTACGGGTGGTCGACGAGCACCCGTACGAGGTGGACCGGATCGACGGTCGGGTCTACCTGTACGACTTCGGCCTCATGCTGCCCGAGGGGCATCACGAGCTGGCCGAGGTGCGCCCGCACGTGGAGAACGCCTTCGCGGCTGCCTGGCGCGGCGAGGCCGAGGTGGACCGGTTCAACGAGCTGGTGCTGCGCGGCGGGCTGACCTGGCGGCAGGTGGTGGTGCTGCGGGCGTACGCGAAGTACCTGCGGCAGGCCGGCACGGTCTTCTCGCAGGACTACATGGAGCAGACCTTCATCGCGTACCCGAAGCTCGCCGCGTTGCTGGTGGAGCTCTTCGAGACCCGGTTCGCGCCGGGCGAGTTGAGCACCGAGCAGCGGCAGCAGCGCAGCGGCGAGCTGGTGGAGACGATCCGGGGCGCGCTGGACGACGTGGCGAGCCTCGACCAGGACCGGATCCTTCGCTCGTACCTGACGCTGATCGAGGCGACCCTGCGGACCAGCTTCTACCAGAAGCGCGCCGACGGGCGGCCGAAGGCGTACGTGGCGTTCAAGCTCGACCCGCAGGCCATTCCGGACCTGCCCGCGCCGCGGCCGAAGTTCGAGATCTTCGTCTACTCGCCGCGCTTCGAGGGTGTGCACCTGCGGTTCGGGCCGGTGGCCCGGGGCGGGTTGCGGTGGTCCGACCGTCGGGAGGACTTCCGTACCGAGGTGCTGGGCCTGGTCAAGGCGCAGATGGTGAAGAACACCGTGATCGTGCCGGTCGGCGCCAAGGGCGGCTTCGTGTTGAAGCAGAATCCGGGCGACCGGGACGAGGCGGTCGCCTGCTACCAGGAGTTCGTCGGCGCGATGCTGGACGTCACCGACAACATCGTCAGCGGGCAGATCGTGCCGCCCGAGGACGTGGTCCGGCACGACGGCGACGATCCGTACCTGGTCGTGGCGGCCGACAAGGGCACCGCGACGTTCTCCGACATCGCCAACGAGATCTCCAAGAACCACAACTTCTGGATGGGCGACGCGTTCGCGTCCGGCGGATCCGCCGGCTACGACCACAAGAAGATGGGCATCACCGCCCGGGGCGCCTGGGAGTCGGTCAAGCGGCACTTCCGTGAGCTGGGCCTCGACACCCAGACCCAGGACTTCACAGTGGTCGGCGTCGGCGACATGTCCGGCGACGTGTTCGGCAACGGAATGCTGCTCTCCGAGCACATCCGGCTGGTGGCCGCCTTCGACCACCGGCACATCTTCCTCGACCCGGAGCCGGACGCCGCCACCTCGTACGCGGAGCGTCGACGGCTGTTCGACCTGCCCCGTTCCTCCTGGGAGGACTACAACCCGGAGCTGATCTCGGCAGGTGGCGGCATCTTCCCGCGTACCGCGAAGTCCATCCCGATCACGCCGCAGGTCCGGGCGGCGATCGGCCTGGACGACGACGTCACGCAGTTGTCACCGCAGGACCTGATGAAGGCGATCGTCACCGCCCCGGTGGACCTGTTCTGGAACGGCGGCATCGGCACCTACGTCAAGGCGTCCACCCAGACCAACGCCGAGGTGGGCGACAAGTCCAATGACGCGATCCGGGTGGACGGGCGCAACCTGCGCTGCCGGGTGGCGGGCGAGGGCGGCAACCTGGGCTGGACCCAGCTCGGCCGGATCGAGTACGCGTTGACCGGTGGCCGGATCTACACGGACTTCATCGACAACGCGGCCGGGGTGGACACCTCCGACCACGAGGTGAACATCAAGATCCTGCTCAACACGGCGGTGGCCGACGGTGAGCTGACCATGGCCGACCGGGACGAGCTGCTGGCCGGGATGACCAACGAGGTCGCGGAGCTGGTGCTGCGGGACAACTACGACCAGGCTCGGGCGATCAACAACGCCCAGGCCCAGGCCGCCTCGCTGCTCCCGGTGCACCGCCGGATGATCAACGAGCTGGAGCGTTCGGGCGGGTTGGACCGTGCGCTGGAGGCGCTGCCGCCGGACGAGGAACTGGCGGTCCGCAGCGAGTCCGGGCTGACCGCGCCGGAGTTCGCCGTGCTGCTCGCGTACGTGAAGATCGTCCTGGAGCGGGAGATCCTCACCGAGGGGTTGGCCGACGAGGAGTGGACGACCGACGTCCTGGTCAACTACTTCCCGACGCCGATGCGCGAGCGGTTCGCCGACCGGATGGGCCGGCACCGGCTGCGCCGGGACATCGTCACCACAGTGCTGGTCAACGAGGCGATCAACCGGGGTGGCATCTCGTTCATCTTCCGGGTGGTCGAGGAGACGGCGGCCAGCGCGGCCGACGTGATCCGGGCGTACGTGGTGGTCAGCGAGGTGTTCGGCCTGCGCGACCTGTGGGACGCGGTCGAGGCGCTGGACAACAAGGTGGCACCGGAGCTGCAGACCAGCGTCTACCTGGACACCCGTCGGCTGCTCGACCGGGCGGTGCGGTGGTTGGTCTCCAACCGGCGTTCGCCGATCGACGTGCCGGCCGAGATCGCCCGGCTGCGCGACGGTGTCACCCGGCTGCTGCCGGGGCTGGAGGAGCTGTTCTACGGCAACGAGCGCCAGGGCATCGCCGCGCACATGGACTCGATGACCGAGCGTGGGCTACCGCGTGAGCTGGCCGAGCGGGCCACCCGGCTGATGTACAGCTTCGGTCTGATGGACGTGGTGGAGACCGCGAACGCCAGTGGGCGGGACGTCAGCGAGGTGGCCTCGGTCTACTTCGTGTTGTCCGACCTGTTCCGGGTGGACTCGCTGCTGTCGAAGATCTCCCTGCTGCCGCGGGAGGACCGCTGGCAGACGTTGGCCCGGATGGCGCTGCGGTACGACCTGTACGCCGCGCTGGCCGCGCTCACCGCGGAGGTACTCGACTCCACCCCGGGCGACCTGCCGCCGCACGAGCGGGTGCAGCAGTGGGAGCAGTCGAACGCCACCTCGATCCACCGGGCGCGCCGGGCGATGGGTGAGTTCGACGAGTCGCGGGCGGACCTTGCCGCCCTGTCGGTGCTGCTGCGCCAGATCCGCACCCTGGTGCGGACCTCCGCGGCCGCCTGAGTCAGGTACGCCGGACGCGGGCCGGCCGGTCGGGGGTGACCCCGACCGGCCGGACCGCGTTTCGTAGCGGGTCACGCCGCCAGGGTGGCGAAGACGACGATGTTGTCCGGGTAGCTCTTCGCGGCCTGGTCGAACTGGCCACCGCAGGTGACCACCCGCAGGCTGGGCCGGTCACTCGGGCCGTACACCAGTTCGGTGGGGAAGGCCGTCTTCGGGTACGACTTCACCGAGTCGACAGTGAAGGTGGCCGGCACTCCGTCGGCGCGGCGCACGGTGACGGTGTCGCCGGGGGTGAGAGCGCCGAGGTCGAAGAAGACGGCCGGACCGAGCACCGCCGAGTCCACGTGCCCGACGATGACCGCGTTACCCGTCTCGCCGGGGCTCGCACCGGGCTCGTACCACCCGGCCTGGTCGGCCTTGTCCAGCGGAGGGACCTGGACGGTGCCGTCCGGGTTGGTGCCCAACGACATGATCGTCGCATCGACGCCGATCCGGGGAATCTCGATGCTGGTCGGTGCCGAACGGGCCAACCCGGCCGCCAGCTGCCCGTCGAGCGGGGCATCGTCGGCGGTGCCCGTCGGCGCGGTCGCCTCGGGGCCGGCCTGGGCCAGCGGCTGCGGCGGTCGCGGGGTGGGCGTGGTCTTCAGGGAGGCGCCGATCATGCCGGCGCCGATCATGGCCATGGTGACGACGACGGCCGTGCCGGCGGCACGCCACGGTTTCCCGCGACGGCCGCCGGCCGGTGTCGTCGTCACGTCAGACGAGCGAACCATCGGTCCGCCGACGACGCATCAGCACGATCCCGCCCAGCGCGGCAGCGCCGAGCAGGCCCGCCCCGCCGGTGGCCAGACCCCGGTCGGTGCCGGTGCTGACGCCGCCGTCACCACCGTCGACACCGCCGTGCGGCAGCACGACGAGCTCGCCCTCGCCGCAGGAGCCCTTGAGCTCGTAGCGACCCGGCTTGGCGTCCTTGTCGACCTTGGCTTCGCCGTAGTAGACGAACTCGCGCTCCTCGTGGCGGCCACGCTCGTCCGAGCCGTGCTCGTCCTTGCCGTAACCGTCACGCTCGTCCGAGCCGTACTCGGAGCCGTGCTCGTCCTTGCCGTAACCGTCACGCTCGTCCGAGCCGTACTCGGAGCCGTGCTCGTCCTTGGACTCCCAGCCCTTGTCCGAGCCGTATTCCGAGCCGTGCTCGTCCTTGGACTCCCAGCCCTTGTCCGAGCCGTATTCCGAGCCGTGCTCGTCCTTGGACTCCCAGCCCTTGTCCGAGCCGTACTCGGAGCCGTGCTCGTCCTTGGACTCCCAGTCCTTCTTGTCTTCGTCCTTGGAGTCCCAGTCCTTCTTGTCACGGCCCTCTTCGGCGTCCTGGCCGTGCTCCTCGCCCTTCCAGTCCTTGCTGTCCTCGTCGCCGTAGGCGTCGGCGGCAGCGCCGCCACCCTGGCCACCCTTGCCGTTCTCGTCCTTGCCCTTGTCGTCCTTGCCGTTCTCGTCCTTGCCGTTCTCGTCCTTGCCGTTCTCGTCCTTGCCTTCGTGGTCCTTGCCCTTGTCGTCCTTGCCGTGCTCGTCCTTGCCCTTGTCGTCCTTGCCTTCGTGGTCCTTGCCGTTCTCGTCCTTGCCGTGCTCGTCCTTGCCCTTGTCGTGGTCGGAGGAGTTCTCCTCCTCGCGCCACTCGCGGTCCTCGCCCCGGTCTTCATGCGCCGGCTTGAGCTTGACCTTGCCGGTGACCTTGGACCACACGTACGCGTGCTCCTGCCGATCCGGGCAGATCTCGAGGAGCTTGACCTCGTCGCCAGCCTTGACGACGTGCGGCTTGGCGTAGACCTTGCCGTCGTCGTGGCCGTCGGCGAACGCGATCCCCGGTGCGAACACCAGGAGCGACGCGCCGCCGAGCGCGGCGCCCGCAACGACCTTCCCGAGCATCTTCTTAGCCATGACCTGCGTCACTCCATCCCTGTTGTCCTGAGCTCGGCGACAACCGAGCTAAGACCGACGTTAGACCGTTTCATGACTTATGAAGTGAAAGATTCGCGTTTTGACCTTCGATCCAAGTAAGAGGTGAAGGGGTGCTACGCGGCTTTCGCCGCGCCGGGAGCCGTCTCGGGCGTCGCGGGGCCTTCTGGGTGCCCCACGGTGTTCCGCGCTCCCTGCGCCCGCCTGCCCCGCTCATCGGGTTGCGGCGGGTTCGGGCCCAGGGTGCCGGTCGGGCCCACTCGGAGGTATCGTCCGAAACAGCTCCGGCAACGCATCGAGCCATTGCCATGGAAGCGCTCCCATGCAAGAATCGGCGAACGCGGTTCAGAGAGCCACACCGTGCAGGCAGGGGAGTCGAGGGCACCCGGGTCACCGGGCGACGCACCCGCCGCCGATCGACCGGCCGACGCCTCGGTCGGGCACCACCACCACCATCGCCCGTCCGGGTCGGGCGCCCCCCAAAGAATCCCGTGGCGCCGACGGCCGTCCGTGCAGGACGCCCATCGGGCCGTCCCGCCGGGCCGTACGTGGGCCCGGTCTCGCCCAAGGAGATCAGTGGCATGAATGTGTGGAGAAGGCTATCCGGCCCACGCCGGGCCCTCGCGCTCGCCGGCGCGGGTGCCCTGGTCGCCGGTGGGCTCGTAACGATTCCGGTTACCGCGGCGCAGGCCGCGACGCAGTGCGACATCGCGTACACGAGCAACGAATGGCCCGGCGGTTTCACCGCGAGCGTCACCATCAAGAACGTCGGCGACCCGCTGAACGGCTGGACGCTGGGCTGGACCTTCCCCAACTCCGGCCAGCGGGTGCAGCAGGGCTGGTCGGCCACGTTCACCCAGTCCGGCAGCCAGGTCACCGCCCGGAGCCTGTCCTACAACGGCACCCTGGCCACCGGCGCGTCGACGAGCATCGGCTTCAACGGCGCGTGGAGCGGCAGCAACCCGAAGCCGACCTCGTTCACCCTGAACGGCGTGGTCTGCAACGGTGGCACCACCCCGCCGACCGATCCGCCGACCGATCCGCCGACTGACCCGCCGACTGACCCGCCGACTGACCCGCCGACCGATCCGCCGACCACGCCGCCGCCCGGCACCAAGGTCGACAACCCGTACGTCGGGGCGCGCGGCTACGTGAACCCGGAGTGGAAGGCGAAGGCGGACGCCGAGGCTGGCGGAAGCCGGATCTCCAACAACCCCACCGCCGTCTGGCTGGACCGGATCGCCGCGATCAACGGCACGCCGGACAGCAGCTCCAACGGGGCCTTCGGGGTGCGGCAGCACCTGGACGAGGCGCTGCGCCAGGGCGCCGGCTACATCCAGTTCGTGATCTACAACCTGCCCGGCCGGGACTGCTCCGCGCTCGCCTCCAACGGTGAGCTGGGCCCGGACGAGCTGCCGAAGTACAAGGCCCAGTACATCGACCCGATCGCCGCGATCCAGGGTGAGTCGAAGTACAGCAGCCTGCGGATCATCAACATCATCGAGATCGACTCGCTGCCGAACCTCGTCACCAACACGTCCGGTCAGCCCGGCGGCACGGCCATGTGCGACACGGTCAAGGCCAACGGCGCGTACGTCAACGGTGTCGGCTACGCCCTCGCCAAGCTGGGCGCCATCGGCAACGTCTACAACTACATCGACGCCGGCCACCACGGCTGGCTCGGCTGGGACTCCAACTTCGGCCCGACCGCCGACATCCTGAAGACCGCCGCGGTGGCCTCCGGCAGCACCGTCAACAACGTGCACGGGTTCATCACCAACACCGCGAACTACTCGGCGCTGCGTGAGCCGTACTTCAAGGTCACCGACAACGTCAACGGTCAGTCGGTGCGGCAGTCCAAGTGGGTCGACTGGAACTTCTACGTCGACGAGCTGTCCTTCGCCCAGGCGTTCCGCGACAAGCTGGTCTCGGTCGGCTTCAACTCCAACATCGGCATGCTGATCGACACCTCCCGCAACGGTTGGGGCGGCTCCGCGCGGCCCACCGGGCCGGGCGCCACGACCAGCGTCGACACGTACGTCAACGGAGGCCGCATCGACCGCCGGGCCCACCTCGGCAACTGGTGCAACCAGGCCGGCGCCGGCATCGGCGAGCGGCCGCGGGCCAACCCGGAGACGGGCATCGACGCCTACGTCTGGGTGAAGCCGCCGGGTGAGTCGGACGGCTCCAGCAAGGAGATCCCGAACAACGAGGGCAAGGGCTTCGACCGGATGTGCGACCCGACGTACGGCGGCAACGCCCGCAACGGCAACAACCCGTCCGGAGCGCTGGCCGACGCACCGATCTCCGGTGCCTGGTTCTCCGCCCAGTTCCAGGAGCTCATGCGCAACGCCTACCCGGCGCTCTGATCGGGTAGCTCACGCACCAACCCGCTGCCGGTGGTTGGTGAGGCACTGTCGGCAGCAGGTTCCCCCCGGGTCCCCGGCTCGACCGTCACAGGTCGGGCCGGGGACCCCCCTTTCCGGCCCCGATCAGGGCACCGTGCGTTCGATCGCCGCCCGGCCCTGCTCGGCCAGGTCACGGCGGGCCTTCTCCAGGTTTTCCGGTGTCAGATCCTGCCCGCGGGCCATCACCAGGTCCTCCGGCTCCCAGGGCTGTTCGCCCCCGGTGCGGATGTTGTCCCCGCCAGCGCCGGTGCCCGTCCCGGTCGCCCCGGTGCCGGCGGCGTACGGGTCACCGATCAGCTCGTCGGTGTCCGGTGCGAGGTCGTCCGGTCGACTGCGAGGCTCGGCGAAGCCCGGTGTGTCCCGGTCCGGGCCACCTCCGGTCCGCAACTGCGGCACGGTGGCGTCATCGTCCACCGCCGAGGCCACCTCGGGGCTGTCCTCCAGCGGCGGTTGGCGATCGCGATCGGTCATGGTGCTGCCTCCTGTGTCCGACACGGTGCCTGATTTCCCCCACGTACCCCTTCGTGCCGCGCTCATGCCGCACGGCCCGGCGGTCGGGCCGGGCCGTGGTCATACCGAGCGGTCGGGCGGTCAGGCGTCGGGCTGCTGCTCGTTCGGGGCCGGCGCTTCCGCTGGTCGCCACCACTGCCAGAGCAGCATGAGCAGACCGAACACGAGCATCGCCAGCCCCGCCCACAGGTTGATCCGTACGCCTTCGGCCTTGTCGATCTCGGCCCGGCTGTCGAAGATGCCGATCAGCGTCACGATGACCCCGTACGCGACGAAGAGGCCACCGATCACCCGGCGGATGTCGAACAGCCGGGCCGCGGCGGAGCGCCGCTGCTCCGCCTGCGCCTCGTCGATCAGCGGGTCCTGTGCCGGCTGGCCATCGTTGCTCATCTGCCGACCCCTTTCCTTAGAAGACCGGGATGTAGAAGACGGCGGCCAGCGCGACCGCGATCAGACCGAGCAGCACCGGGGAGCGGTACCAGGCGGCGTCCCCGGCGAGCACGTCGCCCTTCAGGTCGACGCCGCCCATGCCGTACACCAACCCGCGCAGCTCCTCGTCCCGCTTGGGTGAGGTGAGCGGCGTGACGATCGCGGCGACGACCACCGCCGTGACAAACGCCAGACCGGCGCCCCAGAAGCTCTCCTCCAGGTCGGAGTTGAAGTCGACCACCCCGCCCTTGTAGAGCAGGTAGAGGCTCAGCGACACCAGGGTGCCCAGCAGCAGCGACCAGAAGCCGGCCAGCGCGCTCATCCGCTTCCAGAACATGCCGATGATGAAGGTGGCGAACAGCGGCGCGTTGAAGACGGAGAAGAGCGCCTGGATGTAGTTCATGATGTTGCTGAATCCGGCCGCGATGAACGCGGTGCCGATCCCGATCACCACGGCGGCGACCGTCGCCCACCGGCCGACCCGCAGGTAGTACTCGTCCGACCGGTCGCGGCGGATGTACGCCTGCCAGATGTCGTAGGTGAAGACGGTGTTGAAGCCGCTCACGTTGGCCGCCATGCCGGCCATGAACGAGGCGAGCAGGCCGGTGACCGCCACACCGAGCACGCCGTTGGGGAGCAGGTCGCGCATCAGCAACGGGATGGCGTTGTTGTACTGCAGGTCGCCGCTCTCCGCGCCGAGGCCCTTCACCGTGACCAGGGCCACCAGGCCGGGGATGACCGTGACCAGGGGGATGAACAACTTCGGGTACGCGGCGATGATCGGCGTACGCCGGGCGGCGCTCATGTTCTTCGCCGAGAGGGCCCGCTGCACCTCGGCGAAGTTCGTCGTCCAGTAGCCGAACGACAGCACGAAGCCGAGTCCGAAGACGATGCCGATCCAGTGCGCGCCCAGCGGGTTGGCCGTGCTGCCGGTGTCCTGCCACGCGTGCAGGCCGGCCTCGCCGAGTTTGGTGTCGCCGACCGCGTCCATCAGGCCGTTCCACCCGCCGACCTTGACCAGGCCGATCACGGTGACCGGGATGAGACCGGCCAGGATGACGAAGAACTGGAGCACCTCGTTGTAGATCGCCCCGGACAGGCCGCCGATGGTGATGTACGCCAGCACGATCGCCGCGCCGACGACGATCGCCGTCCAGAGCGGCCAGCCGAGCAGCGCCTGCATGACGAGGGCCAGCGCGTACAGGTTCACGCCGGCGATCAGCACCTGGGCGACGGCGAAGCTGATCGCGTTGAGCAGGTGGGTGGGGCGGTTGAACCTCAGCCGCAGGTACTCCGGCACGCTGCGGACCTTGGAGCCGTAGTAGAAGGGCATCATCACGATGCCCAGGAAGACCATCGCCGGGACCGCGCCGATCCAGTAGTAGTGGACGGTCATGACGCCGTACTGGGCCCCGTTGGCGGCCATCCCGATGATCTCCAGCGCGCCCAGGTTCGCCGAGACGAAGGCGAGACCGGTCACCCAGGCCGGGAGGGAGCGGCCGGAGAGGAAGAAGTCGACGCTGGTCCGGATGGCCCGGCGCGCGGCGAAGCCGACCCCCAGGACGGTGACGAAGTACAGCGCCAGGATCAGGTAGTCCAGGCCGTTCATGTTGAGCCGAAGACCGTCGCCGTCCATCCCGCCACCCCTCGTCCCGACGTCCGCGCTGGTTTGGTGTGTGCGCGCGCGCCCTATTACCCCGTCCGCGCGGTTTCACTCCTGGAGGTCGGGACCGCCGTGTTCGTGCCGTTCGGGCGGTCTGGCGGGCTCCGCGACGATCGGTACGCAAGGTGGCGCCCCGGCCGTTTCGGCCGGGGCGCCAGTGTTGGTGAGGTGACTCAGCGACCGAGTACGCGGTCCAGGAAGTCCCGGTAGTTGCGGACCGCCATCCGCAGTTGTTCGGTGTCGGCCGAGCCGGCGTCCTGCCACCCGCCCAGCGTGTTCTTCTGGGCGGCCAGCGCCGAGGAGAGGGCCTGGATGGCCTCCTCCACCAGCGACTGCGCCTCGCCGGCAGCCGCCTGCGGGTCGTCGACGAAACGCAGCTGCACGTCCCGCCAGCGGTCCCGGAAGCCCTGTGCGGTGTCCGTGTCGAGGAGTGTGACCGGCTCGGCCGCGACCGTCGACCCGGCGGGTCGGGATGTTCCGGCGGACTCCAGCGTGGGGCTGGTGTCGTCGCCGGGGACCGGTTCGCCGTCCGCGTCCGGGTCGACCATCTCCGGTGTCGCGCTGCCGTAGCCGGCCGCGCCCGCTGCGGCGGCGTCCCGGTCGCCGGTCAGATCGCCGCGCCGCTCCGGGTCGCCGTCCGTGCTCCCCGGCGGGACGACGGTCCGCGCGGAGGTGTCCGCGTCGGCGCTGTCGTCCAGGTCGGTGGGGTCGACGTCCGCGCTGTCGTCGACGTACGCGTCGCGGCGGTGCAGCTCCGCGGTGGGGTCGGCGCGCAGACCCTCCCGCTCACCGTCCTCGGCGCCGTCGCCCGGCCGGGCGGTCCGCTCGGCCCTCGGGTCCGGCTGATCCTGTGGGTGCGGGCTGGCCAGCGCCGAGGCGGCCACTGCGTCGGCCACCGTGGTGGCGCCGAATGTCGTCGGCAGCGGCCCCGGCTCGTGGAAACCGCCCTCGTCGGTGGACCGGTCGTCGCGCCGGCGGCGCTGGTCGGAGTCGTCGGTCAGCTCGTCGTCGGCCGGGTCGTACGCGGTGTCCCGGTCGGTGTCATCGGCCCGCTCATGGACGGCGGCCTGGTCGTCGAAGGTGCCCCGGTCGTCGAGGGCGTCCTCCGGAACGTCGGAGCGGGCGGACCGGTCGCCGGCCGGGGGTACCGGCACGGGCTCGGACCGGACGGCCTCCGGGTGGTCGTTGCTCACCTGCTGCTCTTCCTGGCGCATCGGTGGCCTCCTCAGCGGCTCGTGGCGTCGTGGTCCGGGTGGTGGCGCTGTTCGGGCGTGCGTTGGCCGACCGGCTCCTCGCCCAGCAGGTCGGCGAAGAGTGCGCGGTAGTGCACGACCGCCTGCCGCAGCTCCTCGGTGCTGGCCTCGCCCCGGGAGTTGCGCAGGTGGATCTCGTGCGCGTCCCGGTAGTTGGTCAGCGTGCGGGCGTGCTCGACGGAGAGGTGGGCGATCTGGTCGGAGAAGTCACCGGTCGGGTAGCCCTGCTCCTCGATGAGCCGGGTGACCAGTTCGTCTGCGTCGCCCACGGTCTCGCCGGGGGAGTCGATGAAGCGGACCTGGAGTTCCTCCCAGGCGGCGGCGTACCGGGCCCGGGACTCCGGGGTGAGTGGGGTGAGCGTGAGCTCGGCATGCCGGCGTTCCCGGTCGCGCAGTTCGCGCTCCGCGGCGGACCGGCTGTCCTGTTCCGCCACCACCCGGTCGTACTCCGGTCCGAACCGGTTGCGCAGGGCCCGGCGGTTGTTGAGCGAGCGGGCGGCCAGAGCCAGCACCGCGACGATCACCAGCACGACGAGCACGATGACGACGATCTGCGTGGGCGACAAGGGCTCCTCCTTCGTCATCTGCTATTCCCTCCGCGCAGTGATCGCCAATCCCGATCCGAGGCACTTTCCTGACGAGGGGCCCAACTACTCACCGGCCAAAAACCCGATTCCGCCCAGAAGAGGCGCTTGGGCGGTGAAGACACGGTGAAGACACGGGCGGTAGTGAAACAGCCTCCGATTACGTATCCTGCCCAAGGCGCCCGCGCCGGTGCCCGGCGACGCGGCCGGGCGCGCAGCCGGCAGGCGCGGTGCCCGGCGGTGCCGGCACCCCTCCTGCCACCCTGTACGGGCGAGGTCTGATGAAAACCCGCGACTGGCCGATCCGCTCGAAGCTGACCGCGTTGGTCGTCGCGCCGGTGACCGCGCTTCTGGCGCTCTGGATGTTCGCTACCACGCTGACCTTCGGTCCCGCCCTGAACCTGCTCTCCGCCCGCACCCTGCTGTACGACCTGGGTCGCCCCGGCGAGACAGTGGTCACCGAGTTGCAACGGGAACGCCGACTCTCGGTGGTGCAGCTCGCCGGCAACACCGAGCTGCCCGCCCTCGCCGAGCAGCGCGGACGCACCGATCGGGCGGTCGCCGAGCTGCGCCGCCGGGTGGACGGGGAACCGCTGCGCGACGCTGCGGACGACCCGCTGGAGACCCGGATCGACCAGCTGGTCACCGCCCTGTCGGCGCTGCCCAACGGGCGGAAGTTCATCGACGAGCGCAAGGTGGACCGGGCCGGCGCGATCGGCCTGTACAGCGGCATGGTCTCCGCGGCCTTCCAGGCGTTCGCCGGCATGGCGACCCTGACCGACCCGGACATCAACCGGCAGGCCCTGGCGCTCACCGCCCTGGGTCGCTCCCGGGAACTGCTCGGCCAGAGCGACGCGCTGCTGGCCGGCGCGCTGACCGCCGGACGGTTCGCCGAGGGGGAGCACACCCAGCTCGTACAGGCCATCGGCAACCAACGGTGGCTCACCGAGAGCGCCGTGGCCGACCTGCCCGAGAGCAGCCGGGTCGCGTACCAACGGTTGACCGAGAGCGAGGCGTTCACCCGGCTGCGCAGCATGCAGGACGCGCTGGTCGTACCCAACCGGTCCGGCCGGCCGACGGTCGACGCGGCGGCCTGGCAGGCCAGCCAGGACGCGGTGCAGCAGCAGTTGCGGGACTTCGAACTGTCCGAGGCCGACGCTCTCACCGACCGTTCGGTGCCGATGGCGGTCCGCATCCTGGTGCGGCTGGCCGCCGCCGGCGTACTCGGGCTCGTCGCCGTGGTCGTCTCGGTGCTGGTGGCGTTGCGGGTCGGCCGCACCCTGGTCCGCCGGCTCAGCGGCGTCCGCACCGCCGCGCTGGAGCTGGCCGAGCACCGGCTGCCCGACGTGGTGGCCCGGCTGCGCCGGGGCGAACAGGTCGACGTCGCCCGGGAGGCGCCGCCGCTGGAGTACGGCCACGACGAGATCGGCGAGGTCGGGCGCGCCTTCACCGAGGTGCAGCGCACCGCCGTCCAGGCCGCGGTGGACGAGGTCACCCTGCGCCGCGGGCTCAACGAGGTCTTCCTCAACATCGCCCGACGGAGCCAGAGCCTGGTGCACCGTCAGCTGCACCTGCTGGACCGGATGGAGCGGCGTAGCGAGGACCCGGACGAGCTGGCCGAGCTGTTCCAGGTCGATCACCTGGCCACCCGGCTGCGCCGGCACGCCGAGGATCTGGTCATCCTCGCCGGCTCCGCGCCGGGCCGGGGTTGGCGGAACCCGGTCGCGATGGTCGACCTGATCCGCGGCGCGATCTCCGAGGTCGAGGCGTACGAACGGGTGGACGTCAAGGCCGTACACCCGGCCGGCGTACTGGGGCGGTCGGTCGGCGACATCATCCACCTGCTCGCCGAGCTCGTCGAGAACGCCACCGCCTTCTCGCCGCCGGACACCCGGGTCACCGTCACCGGGGCGCAGGTGGCCAACGGGTACGCCCTGGAGATCACCGATCAGGGGCTGGGCATGTCCGACGCGGCACTGGAGACCGCCAACACCCGACTGGCCAGCTCGCCCGAGTTCGACCCGGCGCAGAGCGCCCGACTCGGCCTGTTCGTGGTGGCCCGGCTGGCGGCCCGGCACGGCGTACGGGTGCGGTTGCGCCCATCCGGGGAGGGTGGCGTGACAGCAGTGGTGCTGGTCCCCGGCGACCTGGTCACCACCGAGCCACCGGCCGGCCCCGACCCCGCCACGCTCGGTACCGCGTCGGCCGACCCGAGTCGGCGGCCGGCTCGGACGGCGCGCCGGGGTGCCGTGACCCGCCCCCGGACCCGCCCGCCGACGGTCCCGTCCGCCAGCACAGCCCCGCCCGCCCCACCCACCGGGGCGCCGACCTCGACCATCCCGCCTGCCAATGGGCGCGACGAGGGGTCGGCGACCCCCGACGAGCCGGACGATGAGCTGGATGGCCTGCCCCGCCGGGTGCGACGTCGTACCCCCACCGCCCAGCCCCGGTCGACCGTCACCGACACGCCGTCGCCCCGCTCGCCCGAGGAGGTCCGCCAGGTGATGGCGGCGCTCCAGGCCGGCACGGCGCGCGGACGCGCCACCGCAATCACCCCGACGGTGCCAACCGGCCCGGCGGCGTCAACCGGCCCGGCGGTGTCAACCGGCCCGACGGTGCCAACCGGCCCGGCGGTCGAGGCGGCGCCCACCGACCCGCCGACGACCCCCGAACCCCCGACCGTGACTGAGAGGGACGCCTAGTGCGGCATTCGACGAAGCAGAGCGCCGGCCTGGACTGGCTGCTCGACGAACTGGTGCAACGGGTACCGGCCGCCCGCGAGGCGGTGGTGCTCTCCGCCGACGGCCTGCTGCTCGGCTGCTCGGCCGAGCTGGAGCGCTCCGACGCCGAGCACCTCTGTGCGCTCGCCGCCGGCTTCTCCAGCCTCGCCCGAGGGGCCAGCCGGCACGTGGACGGCGGCCCGGTCCGGCAGACCGTGGTGGAGATGGAGGCGGCGTACCTCTTCGTCACCACCGCCGGGCAGGGTGCCTGCCTGGCCGTGGTGAGCGACGCCGACGCGGACATCGGGCTGGTCGCGTACGAGATGGCGATGCTGGTGATCCGGGTGGGGGAGAGCCTCGCCGCGCCGGCCCGATCGGCAGCGGGTGCCGGAGATGCGGACTGAGCCGCCCGGGCCGCAGCACGAGTGGCTGGACGGTGAAGCCGGCCCGGTGATGCGCCCGTACACGCTCACCGGAGGCCGGGTACGCTCCGCCGTCGACGATTTCAACCTGGTCGCGTTCGTGTTGGCCGGCTCGGACGTCGATACGACGAGCCATTCGCATCTGCTGCCGGAGCATCGACGGCTGGTCACGTTGGCCCACCGGCCGGTGTCGGTGGCCGAACTGGCAGCCGAGCTGGACCTCGCGGTCGGCGTGGTCCGGGTACTGCTCGGTGATCTCCTCGCCGAGGGCCTGGTAGCGGTGCACGAGCCGCCGGCCGCCGGCATCCTTCCCGACGACGACATCCTCAAGGCGGTGGTCAGTGGACTCCGTGCGCTATGACCAGGTGGGCACCAGCACCACCATCCCGCTGGCACTGAAGATCCTCATCGCGGGAGGCTTCGGGGCTGGCAAGACGACCTTGGTGAGCGCCCTGAGCGAGGTCCGTCCGTTGCAGACCGAGGAGGTGCTCACCGGTGCCGGGATCGGCACCGACGACATCTCCGGCGTGGAGGGCAAGTCCACCACCACGGTGGCGATGGACTTCGGCCGAATCACCATCAACGACGACCTTCAGGTGTACCTGTTCGGCACGCCGGGCCAGGACCGGTTCTGGTTCCTCTGGGACGAGCTGGCCTTCGGCGCGCTCGGCGCGGTGGTGCTCGCCGACACCAGGCGGTTGGCCGACTGCTTCCCCTCCATCGACTACTTCGAGCAGCGGGGCATTCCGTTCGTGGTGGGCGTGAACTGTTTCGACGACTCCCGCCGATTCAACCTGGAGACCGTACGCCGAGCGCTCGACCTGGACCCGGACGTGCCGATGGTGCTCTGCGACGCCCGGGACCGGCAGTCGGGAAAGATGGTGTTGATCTCTCTGGTGGAGCACGTGGCGCGACAGCGCGGCGAGCCGGTGCCGGCGGCCTGAGATCCGGGCCGGAAAGCCGGTTAACGGGCGGGCAACGCGGGCAGCCTCTGGTTGGATCAACGAAGGATGCCGGCGGAGGAGTTGGGCGTGAGCGGTCAGGGTGAGGTCGTCCACATCGGGGGTTACACCGCGCAGAGCGACGGGCGGGGCAGCGGCATCGTCGCCGCTCGCCGCGACCCGGGGACCGGGGCGCTGACCCCGCTCGGCACGGTGGCGGTCACCCCGTCCCCCTCCTTCCTGGCGCGGCACCCCACCCAGCCGGTGCTCTACGCGGTCAACGAGCTGACGGATGGCGAGATCAGCGCCTGGCAGGTCGGGGTGGACGGCGCGCTGGACCCGCTCGGTAGTCGGTCGACCGGCGGTGCCGAGCCCTGCCACCTGGCGGTGCTGCCCGGCGGGGGTCACCTGTTGGCGGCCAACTACGGCAGCGGCAGCATCGCGGTCTTCCCGCTCGACCCGCAGGGCGTGCCCGGCGAGCGCACCGACCTGGTCGTACACGAGGGACACGGCCCCGACCCGGAGCGCCAGGACCACGCCCATGCCCACATGGTCTCGCCCGGGGCGGGCCAGGGGCCGATCTTCGGTGTGGATCTCGGCACCGACTCGGTCTACCGGTACGACCTGGACGAGGCGACCGGACGACTGGTGCCGCGCGCACCCCGGATGCGTACGAAGCCCGGCACCGGCCCCCGGCACCTGGCCCGGCACCCCGACGGACGGCGCTGCTACCTCGTCGGTGAGCTGGACGCCTCGGTCACCGCCTACGAGCTGACCGACGACGGCGCGTTGCACCAGCGCGGGCGGGTCGAGGCGAGCGGACGCGCCGGTCACGTCCAGCCGTCGGAGGTCACGGTCGCGCCGGACGGCCGGTTCCTCTACGTCGCCAACCGCGGGGTGGGGACCGTGGCGGTCTTCGCCCTGGCCGGGGAGCTGCCCGAGCTGGTGGCCGAAGTGGACACCGGCGGGGAGTGGCCCCGGCACTTCGCCCTCATCGGGGAGCACCTCTACGTCGCCGACGAGCGGGCGGACATGGTGCGGGTGTTCCGTCGCGACGCCGACACCGGCGTCCCGGAGGCGGTCGGCGAGCCGGTGCCGGTGCCGAGCCCGACGTGCGTACTGCCCTGAACGATGATTCAGAGACGTGAGGGCGACACTGATTTGGCAACGCCGTGAGGCTGTCGCGTCACTCTGTGTTGCAAAAAGGTGGTCAACTGTTTCTCCTCCGTAACTTTAGTCCGAACGGATGTGGCAGAGACGGCACCTTGTACGCAAGATGGTCACCGTGTCAGCAGGCCGCCATCGCATGCGTTCGAAACTCCATCTAGCCGCCGCCGCCGCAACGGCGGGGGTGCTCGTCGTGACGACGGGCGCGTGGTTCGGCTATCAGGAGTTGATCCAGCCCAGCTGCTCGGGAGAGATCCGACTCGCCGTGGCGGTCGCCTCCGAACTCGCGCCAGCGGTGGATGCCGCCGCGTCCCAGTGGGTGAAGGATGGCGCCGCGGTGGGCCCGACCTGCATCCGCGTCGACGTGTCCGCGTCCGACCCGGTCGACGTGGCGGCCGTGGTGGCGGCCAAGCACGGCGCTGTGCTGGCCGGCGTGGGGCAGGCCAGTGGCACCGCCGTCAGCCCGGACGTCTGGGTGCCCGACTCCTCGACCTGGCTGCTGCGGTTGAAGAAGGACGCGACCGCGTTCGCTCCGACCAACGGCGCCTCCATCGCGCGCAGCCCGATCGTCGTCGCGATGCCCGAGCCGATCGCCAGCCGGCTGGGCTGGCCGGACAAGAAGTTCAACTGGACCGACCTGCTCAAGCAGGTCACCAACACCGGCACGCCGCTGCGGACCGGAATCGTCGAGCCGACCCGCGACGCGGCGGGCCTGTCCGGTCTGCTCTCGCTGACCGCGGCCGCCAACGGCGCCGGTGGCGACGCCCAACGCAACACCGTCGGCGCGCTCCGCGCACTGGCCACGGGGCGCTCCTCGCTCCGCAACGACCTGCTGGCCCGCTTCCCCACGGCCAACGACGCGACGTCCATCGCCAGCGGTCTCGGCGCGGCGGCCCTGTCCGAAGAAGACGTGATCGCGTACAACAGCAAGAAGCCGCCGGTGCCGCTCGCCGCGCTCTACATGGAGCCGGCGCCGATGCCGCTGGACTACCCGTACGCGGTGCTGCCGGGCATCGAGCCGACCAAGGCGTCGGCGGCCAAGGTGCTGTTCGAGCTGCTCACCAGCCCGACCTTCCGCAACCGGCTCGCCGCGCAGTCGCTGCGTGCGCCGGACGGCAACTGGGGCGAGGGTTTCAAGGCGCCGCAGGGTGCTCCGAGCCCGTCCGGCGGAGCGCCCACCGCACCGGCGAACGGCGGCACCGCGGCGGGTGGCCTCGACCCGGCCGCCATCCAGCGGGTCGTCTCCAGCTGGTCGATCGCCACCCAGTCCGGTCGGATGCTCGCCGTCATCGACGTCTCCGGCTCGATGAAGGACCCGGTGCCCAGCGCCAACAACCGCAGCCGGGAGGAGGTCACCGTGGACGCGGCCCGTCGCGGCCTCGGCCTCTTCGACGACTCCTGGTCGATCGGCCTGTGGACCTTCTCCACCAAGCTCGTGGGCAGCAGGGACTACCGGGAGCTGGTCCCGATCGGGCCGCTCTCCGGCCAGCGGGCCCAGTTGGAGGGCGCGCTCGCCACCATCAAGCCTTCCAGCGGCGACACCGGCCTCTACGACACCATGCTGGCCGCGTACCAGGCGGTTCAGGAGAACTGGCAGCCCGGCCGGGTCAACTCGATCGTGCTGTTCACCGACGGCAAGAACGAGGACGACAACGGTCTGAACCAGCAGCAGCTGCTCGCCAAGCTCAAGCAGATCGCCGACCCGGAACGGCCGGTCCAGGTCATCATGATCGGTATCGGCGAGGGCGTCAGCAAGGCGGAGCTGGAGTCGATCACCAAGGTGACCGGTGGCGACGTCTTCGTCACCAAGGATCCGAGCGAGATCGGCAGCATCTTCCTCAGCGCCATCGCACGGCGTCCGCCAGCGCCGCGCTGATCCGACGCTCAGACGTCCAGGGGCCTGCCGTACCGTCGATTCGGTGTGGCAGGCCCCTTTCGGCCACCAGGTTGTTGAAGAAAAGTGACGGCAATACGTCGGAAGCAATCGGCAGTCATAGTTGTCAAGGCAGGATGTCGACTGTTCCGGCACAGTCGGTCCGCCTCCGGTCCGACCCGTCGGCCGGGGCCATCCTGTACAGAGTGGGAGGGCCGGTGAGCGTGGCGACACTGTTGACCCCCGCCACGTCGGCGGAGCCGGACGATCGACGCGCCGGGTTGGTGGCGCGCGCTGACGAACGGTCCTACGTCCGGGTCCTGGTGGTGCTGGACACCACCATCCTCATCATCGCGCTGCTGATCGGGTACGTCGCCCGTTTCGGTGACGACGAGCCGACCGGCTCGGAGATCCCGTACGTGCTGGTCGCCCCCGGATTGGTGCTGGCCTGGCTGGTCTCGCTCAAGGCGCTCGGCTGCTACGACGACCGGGTGATCGGCTACGGGGCGGACGAGTACCGGCGGGTCAGCTCAGCCAGCCTGCGCCTGGCCGGGGCGATCGCCATCATCGGCTACATCGCCGACGTCGGCGTCTCCCGGGGCTTCCTGGGCATCTCCTTCGCCGTGGGCACCGTCGGGCTGGAGGTGGCGCGGTTCGCCGCCCGCAAGCGACTGCACCGGGCCCGCTCGCTGGGCGCCGGCTGGTCCCGCAAGGTGCTGGTGGTCGGCGACACCGCCCACGTGTTGGAGTTGGTCCACACCCTGCGCCGTGAGCCGTACGCCGGCTACCAGGTGGTGGGCGCCTGCATCCCGGACGCGCTGCTCGCGCCGGTGGCGCAGCGGCTGGGTGACGTGCCGGTGGTGGGGTCGTTCCGGGGTATCCCGGAGGCCGCGACCGCGATCGGCGCGGACACTGTCGCGGTGACCGCCTCCGGTGAGCTGACCGCGACCCGGCTGCGCCGCCTCGGCTGGCAGTTGGAGGGGACCGGCATCGACCTGGTCGTGGCACCCGCGCTGACCGACGTCGCCGGCCCGCGCATCCACACCCGCCCGGTCGCCGGCCTGCCGCTGATCCACGTCGAGGCGCCCGAGTTCCGCGGGGTCCGCAAGCTGGTGAAAGGTCTCGTCGACCGGTCCGTCTCGTCGTTGGCGCTGGCGGTGCTGCTGCCGCTGATCGCGCTCATCGCGCTGGCCATCAAACTGGACAGCCGGGGTCCGGTGCTGTTCCGGCAGGTGCGGGTCGGCCGGGGCGGGCAGGAGTTCGGCGTGTTCAAGTTCCGCACCATGGTGGTGAACGCGGACGCGCTGCTCGCCGAGTTGACCGCGCGCAACGAGACTGACGGCCTGATGTTCAAGATGCGCCACGACCCCCGGGTGACCCGCGTCGGCCGGCTGCTGCGCAAATGGTCACTGGACGAGCTGCCGCAGCTGGTCAACGTGCTGCTGGGGCAGATGAGCCTTGTCGGGCCCCGCCCGCCGCTGCCCTCGGAGGTGGCCCGCTACGACGGCGACGTGGCCCGGCGGCTGCTGGTCAAGCCCGGCATGACCGGCCTGTGGCAGGTCAGTGGCCGCTCCGACCTGAGCTGGGAGGACGGCATCCGGCTCGACCTCTACTACGTGGAGAACTGGTCCCTCGCCGCCGACCTCACCATCCTCTGGAAGACCTTCGGCGCGGTGTTGAACGGCCGCGGCGCGTACTGACCACCGCTCACGCCTGCGGGCCGGTCCAGTCCAGGCAGACGACCACCGCGTCGTCGACCAGGTCACCGGCCACGAACGCGCGCAGATCACCGATCAGCGACCGGACGGCGTCCAGCGGGGCCATCGGCCCGGTCCGCCGCAGGAACCGGTCCAGCGCCGTCTCGCCGTAGCGCATGTCCTGACCGGTGGCCTCCACCACCCCGTCGCTGACCACGAAGAGCCGGTCGCCGCGTTGCAGCGGGAACTTCTGCTCGTGGTAGTCGGTCGCCTCGAACATGCCCAGCGGGAACTGCGCCTCCAGGGGCTGCTCGGTGACGTCCCCGTCGCGGAGCAGGACCAGTCGGGGTGACCCGGCGTCCACCACGGTCATCATCCCGGAGCGCAGGTCCAACTCCATCAGCAACGCGGAGAGGTGCTGCTCGCCCCGGTACAGGTCGTAGATGGCCTGATCGGCGAGGGCGGCCTGGTCGGCGAGGCTCAGCCCGGCCCGACGCGCGTTGCGCAGCGCGTGGGTGGCCAGCGAGGTGAGCAGGGAGGCGGCCACCCCCTCACCGGTGCCGTTGATGGTGGACAACCAGACCCGTTCCCCGTCGTCGGACCAGTCGAAGCTGTCGCCGCGCACCGCGTACGCCGGCTCCAACTGCCCGGCCAGGCTGAACGAGGGACGGATCCGGCTGCGGCCGGGGAGCAGGTCCCACTGCATCTCGGCGGCCAGGGTGAGGCGTTGGGTGCGCCGGGCTGCCAGATAGACGTCGGTGCCGGCGGAGACGGCCGCCACCTCGTGGGCGAGCGCGGTGGCGATGTCGGCCAGGTCGGCGACGATCTCCTGGTCGTCCGGGACGGGCGACAGGCACAGCACCCCTCGACGCTCGCCACGCATGGTGACCGGGAACCAGGCGGTGCCGTCGGTCAGTATCGGCGACTGGTGGTCGAAGGCGCGCCAGGCCGGGTGCCCTGGGTTCGTGATCGAGTCACCGTCGGTGAGGGGCAGTAGTTCCGCGAGTCGGTAGTCGACCTGGTAGAGCTCGACGTCGGTGATCCCGTACGCCTGGGCGAGCACGTCGCCGATCCCACCGACGAGCCGGTCAGCTGGTGTCTCGTTCAGGGCACGTCGTGCCCGATTGACCGGTTCGCTCATCGTCAGTCCTTCACTGAAAGCTCGACCACCAGGGGGTTCGGAGTACTCTCGGGCCACCATGGCCGAACTGAATCGTCCGACGGACCCTGAGACGAGTATGGCTGCCGCGCTGGATTCGGCAGCCGCTGCCCTGCTGGGCATCTGGGAGTCTGCCCGGGAGGGGACCGCCAACCGCGTGTCCGGTGCCCAGTTGCGCGCGGTGATGGTGGTGGAGCAGTACGACGGGATCAACCTACGTCGGCTCGCCACCCGACTCGACATGCTGCTCAGCTCCGCCAGCCGCCTCTGCGACCGGCTGGTCGCCGCCGGCATGCTGGAGCGCGAGCCGGGCCGCTTCGACCGGCGGGAGATCTCGCTGCACCTCACCCCCGAGGCCCGCCGGCTCGTCGCCCAGCTGCGGGCCGACCGGCAGGCCCAACTCGCCGCCGTGTTGGCCGGGATGAGCTCGGAGGGCCGCGACGCGCTGCTGAGCGGGATGCGGGAGTTCGACGAGACCGCCCGCCGCCAGCAGACGCAGAACGCGCCGGCGCCGGATGAGTCGACGGGCCAGGGGGACTGGCCGAACGACCCGGACCGGCCCGGTGGACGATCGGGGGACTGGTCGGGCGATTCGGGTCGGCAGACCCGAACGGGGTGGACGGGTTCGTCGGGCGGTCCGGAACGATCGGTCGGCACCACCAGGGAATGGCCGGCCGGCGACCCGCCGGTGGCGCGTACCGCCTGATCACGCCGGCCGGGCCGGCACCCGCCGGTCATGCCGGCGTCGACGCGCCCACGGCCAGCATCGCGATGTCGTCGTGGGCCTGCCCGCCCAGCCAGTCGTCGACCGCGCCAAGCACCCGGTCGATCAGCGCCGCCGGCGGTTGCCCGGCCGCCGACGCGAGCGCGGCCCGCAGCCGGGCCTCGCCGAACATCGCGGCGTCGCGCGGGCCGTGAGCTTCGGTCACCCCATCGGTGTACGCGAGCAGCAGATCGCCCGGATCGAGGTGCACCCGGGTCTCGGCGAACCGGGCGGCCGTCAGCGCCCCCACCGGCATGCCACCGACCGGGACCGGGGAGACCGTGCCGTCGGCGGTGACCAGCAGTGGCGCCGGGTGACCCCCGCCGGCGATGCGGACGTCCAGCCCGGCCGGCCCCCGGTCCAGGGAACCGAGCAACAGGGTGGTGAACTGGTTGCGCCGTGCCGCGTCCGGCGCGTCGAACAGCGCCTGGTTGAGCAGGTGGATCAGCTCCAGCGGGCGTTGCTCGACGAGCCGCAGCGTCTGCAACGACTGGCGGACCCGGCCGGTCAGCACCGCCGCGCCCACGCCCTTGCCGCACACGTCGCCGAGCGCGAACAGGGCACCGCGCGGATGCGGAAACACCTCGTAGAAGTCGCCGCCGATGCGCAGGGTGTCGCCCGCTGCCCGGTAGCCGCCGGCCATGCTCACGCCGGGCACGACGGGCAGCTCGGGCGGGAGCAGACTGGTTTGCAGCACCCGGGCCAGGTGGGCCTGCTCACCGTGCAGGTCGGCGGTGGCCAGCGCGGCACCCGCGCGGGCGGCGAACTCCCGGGCCAGCTCCACGTCGCGCGGGTCGAAGCCGGCCCGCCCGGACCGGCGGATGAGCAGCAGCGCACCGGCCGACCCGCTGGCGCCGAGCAGCGGGCTGACCAGCACCATGCCCGGGGGGCCGAACCCGGGTGGCAGCAGGTCGGCCAGGTCGGTGAGCGGGGCGTCCGGCCAGGGGCCCGGCTCGGCCCGGTCGCCGGCCAGCGCTTCGGCCAGCCCGGGCACCGCGCTGGTCAGCGCGGGGCTGGCCGGCCCGGTGATCGGGGCGGGCTCGCCGTCGGCGTACCGGATCCATCGCGGGTGCGGCTCGGCCGGCACGGTCGGTCGGGGCAGTGCCACGGCGACGTCGGCCAGGTAGGGAACGGCGAGAGTGGTGGTGGCCAGGAGAACCTGGTCCCGGTGCAGGGCCAGCGCCAGCCGACTGCCGGCCTGGGCGAGGAACGCGGTGCGAGAGCGTTCGGCGAGCAGGGCGTCGGCGCGGGCGTGCTCCTCGGTGACGTCGCGGACGTACCACGCCCAGCGGGAACCGGCGAGTTGCCGTCGGACGCCGCGCAGTCGCCGGCCGTGGTGCTCGGCGTCGAAGCGGTCAGCGCCGCTGGCGACGGCCCGGGCCAGGGCTGCCACCGAGCAACCGGCCAGCTCGGTGCCGGCGTCGATCTCCGGGATCAACTCGGCCGCCATGGCGTTGACCAGGGTGACCCGACCGGTCCCGTCCGTTGTCAGCACGGCCTCGGCGAGCCCGTCGAGCAGTTCCCGGGCCAACCGTTCGTCGGCTGGCAACGGGGTGCCGCCGGGTTGCTGGGTCGTGGTCACCGCCGGACGCCGGCTCGCGTCTGACGACGTGTGCGCATGCTGCTTCTCGACTCCTCACCGGGGATCGTTGCCTGAGAGCAAGGGTACCGATTCTCTTGGACAGCGGCGCACGGCGCGGGGTGGCGATCAGCCGGCGCGGGCCAGCCAACCGGCGGGCTGGCCGACGATCCTGCGCACCACCGAGCCGGCGGCGCCTACCGCGGCGGCCTCCGCGCCGAGCGTCGACGGGCGGACCGTGACCGGCGACCAGGCCGCGGTGAGCACCCGGGCGCCGATCTCGGCGAGGACCGGGGGGCACAGCCAGGGTGAGAGCGCCGCGTAACCGCCACCGAGCACCACGGTGTCCAGGTCGAGCAGATTGACGACGCCGGCCACCGCGACGCCGAGCGCCGTTCCGGCATCGTGCAGCGCCCGCAGCGCGTCGGCGTCGCCGGCCTCGGCCAGCTCGGCCAACCGGGCCGTCGCGGTGTCCGCGGGAAGCTCGGCCCGGGCCAGCCCGGCGGCGGCCACGATCGCCTCCTGGCCGGCGTACTGCTCCAGGCAGCCCTGCCCACCGCAGCGGCACGGACGGCCCTCGGGGTGCACCGGAAGGTGCCCGATCTCGCCGCTCCACCCGCGTACGCCGCGAAACAGCGCGCCGTCCAGCACGATGCCGGCGCCGATGCCCACCTCTCCGGAGATGTGCAGGAAGCTGGCCGGGCCGGGTGGCTGCGAGTGCAGCTCGCCGAGCGCGGCGAGGTTGGCTTCGTTGTCCACCACCAGTGCGGGGACGCCGGGCACCTGCTCGATCAGCGGAGGGTGCTCGGCGAGCAACGCGGGCACCGGTACGTCACGCCAGCCGAGGTTCGGTGCGAGCCGGACCAGCCCGGCGTCGTCCACCAGGCCGGGCACCGCGAGCGCGGCCCCGACCAGGGTGAGGCCGCGCCGGGCAGCGTCCTCGCGGGCTGCCCCGGCCATCTCGACCAGGCGGGCCAACGCGTCGGCGGGGGCCACCGGGCGCAGGTCGGCCCTGTGCACCGTGCGGTGTCTGACCTGGCCGGCGAGGTCCACCACGCAGACCGCCAGGTAGTCCACGTTGACCTCCAGGCCGAGCCCGGCCGGCCCCTGGTCGGCCAGGACCAGTCCGCGCGCCGGTCGGCCGGCACCCGAGCGGGGCGCGGGGTCGGACTCACTGACCAGCCGGCCGGCGAGCAGGTCCTCGACCACCGCGGACACGGTGGCTCTGGTCAGGCCGGTCGCGGTCGCCAGGTCGGCCCGGGAGGGAGGTCGGTCGGCCGTGGCGATCCGGCCGAGGACCAGGGCGAGGTTGAGCTCGCGCAGGCTGCCCTGACGGACTGCGCCGGCCGGGGCGTGGGTGAGGCTCACCCCTTGACAGTGCCATAGGGTGGGCAAATAATTCAATCGCTGAACAAATAGAGGACAACACCACCCCGGAGGTTGCTCATGGCACCCCGTCCCACCCCCGCCGACAAGTTCTCCTTCGGGCTCTGGACCGTGGGCTGGCAGGCCCGCGACCCGTTCGGTGACGCCACCCGTCCCGAGCTCGACGCGGTCGAGGCAGTGCACCGGCTCGCCGAGCTGGGCGCGTACGGCATCACCTTCCACGACGACGACCTGATCCCGTTCGGCGTCGACGCGGCCACCCGTGACCAGCACATCGCCCGGTTCCGCAAGGCCCTCGACGAGACCGGCCTGGTGGTGCCCATGGTCACCACCAACCTCTTCACCCACCCCATCTTCAAGGACGGCGGCTTCACCAGCAACGACCGCGACGTCCGCCGGTACGCGCTGCGCAAGGTGCTGCGTCAGGTCGACCTGGCCGCCGAGCTGGGTGCCAGCACCTTCGTCATGTGGGGCGGCCGCGAGGGCTCCGAGTACGACCTCGCCAAGGACGTCCGGGCTGCCCTGGACCGCTACCGCGAGGCCGTGGACCTGCTCACCCAGTACTCCATCGACAAGGGCTACAACCTGCGGTTCGCCCTGGAGCCCAAGCCCAACGAGCCGCGCGGCGACATCCTGCTGCCGACCATCGGGCACGCGCTCGGTTTCATCTCCCAGCTGGCCCACCCGGAGCTGGTCGGCCTCAACCCGGAGGTCGGGCACGAGCAGATGGCCGGGCTCAACTACGCCCACGGCATCGCCCAGGCGCTCTGGCAGGGCAAGCTGTTCCACCTGGACCTCAACGGTCAGCGCGGCATCAAGTACGACCAGGACCTGGTCTTCGGCCACGGTGACCTGATGAACGCGTTCGCCCTGGTGGACCTCCTGGAGAACGGCGGCCCCAACGGCGGACCGGCCTACGACGGCCCCCGGCACTTCGACTACAAGCCGTCCCGCACCGAGGACATGGAGGGGGTGTGGGCCTCCGCGGCGGCCAACATGAGCACCTACCTGCTGCTCAAGGAGCGGGCGGCGGCGTTCCGTGCCGACCCCGAGGTGGTCGAGGCGCTCGCCGCCAGCAAGGTCGGCGAGCTGAGCACGCCGACGCTCGGCGACGGCGAGGGCTACGAGGAGCTCCTGGCCGACCGCTCCGCGTTCGAGGATGTCGACGTGGACGCGGTGGCCGCCCGGGGCTTCGCCTTCGTCCGGCTCAACCAGCTCGCCGTCGAGCACCTGCTCGGCGCCCGCTGAGGCCCCGCCATGCCGTTGGTCGCAGGCGTTGACTCGTCCACCCAGTCCTGCAAGGTGGTGATCCGGGACGCGGAGACCGGCGCCCTGCTCCGGCAGGGCCGGGCACCGCACCCGGACGGCACTGAGGTCGACCCGGAAGCCTGGTGGCAGGCGCTACGTAGCGCCGCCGACCAGGCCGGCGGGTTGGCCGACGTGGCGGCGATCTCCGTCGCCGGCCAGCAGCACGGCATGGTGTGTCTCGACGAGGACGGCCGGGTGGTCCGCCCGGCGCTGCTGTGGAACGACACCCGATCCGCCGACGCCGCCGCCGACCTCATCGAGGAGGCCGGCGGCGGGTCGGCCGGGAGTCGGTTCTGGGCCGAGGCCACCGGCAGCGTTCCGGTGGCCAGCTTCACCCTGACCAAACTGCGGTGGTTGGCGACGCACGAGCCGGAGCTGGCGGCACGGGTGGCTGCCGTCTGTCTGCCACACGACTGGCTGACCTGGCGGCTGGCCGGTGCGCCGGGGTTGGGCGCGCTGCGCACCGACCGGGGTGACGCCAGCGGCACCAGTTACTGGTCGCCGGCCACCGGTGACTACCGACTGGACCTGCTGGAGCGGGGCTTCGGCCGACAGTTGGTGCTGCCCGAGGTGCTCGGCCCGGCGGAGTCGGCGGGAAAACTGGCCGACGACCTGGGTGGGTCGGGTGGCGCGCTGCTCGGCGCGGGCACCGGGGACAACGCCGCCGCCGCACTCGGCGTGGGTGCCGGGCCGGGTGACGTGATCGTCTCGATCGGCACCTCCGGCACCGTGTTCAGCGTCGCGGACGTTCCCGCGGCCGACGAGAGCGGTGCCGTGGCGGGCTTCGCCGACGCGTCCGGTCGGTTCCTGCCGCTGGTTGCCACGCTCAACGCCGCCCGGGTGCTGGACGCCGCCGCCGCGATGCTCGGCGTCAGCCTGGACGAGCTGGCCGACCTGGCGCTCTCCGCACCAGCCGGAGCGGACGGGTTGGTCATGGTGCCGTACCTGGAGGGTGAGCGGACACCGAACCGGCCGCTCGCCACCGGCGCGGTGCACGGCCTGACCCTGCGTACCTCGACCCCCGCGCACCTGGCTCGGGCCGCCGTGGAGGGCATGCTCTGCGCGCTCGCCGACGGCCTGGACGCCTTGACCGCGCAGGGTGCCACCGCCCGCCGGGTCATCCTGATCGGCGGCGGGGCGCGGTCGGCAGCGGTGCGTCAGATCGCGCCGCAGGTCTTCGGCTGCCCGGTGGTCGTCCCGCCGGCGGGGGAGTACGTCGCCGACGGCGCCGCCCGGCAGGCCGCCTGGGTCGCCCTGGGCGGTCCCACGCCGCCGGTCTGGGCGGTCGAGGGCACCGAGGAGTACGCGGCAGCGGCCGTCCCCGCCGTCCGTGACCAGTACGCCGCGGCGCGCGGGTTGGTGCTCGACCGGCGCTGACCGTCGGGATCGACGCGGATGGGTGCCGGTCGACGGTGACCGGCACCCACCCGCGTGACGACCTCCGCCATGGAGTCTGGTTGGCTGCCGGTCATGACGGTGACCACTGGCGGGCCTGGCCTGCGCCCGCACGGTCGGGGCGGTGGGCGGGCGCACCGGTTGTACAGCGTCGTGGTGTTCGTGCTGCTCGCCTCGCTGGACAACGTGGCGATCGGGCTGGTTCCCCCGCTGTACGGCCCGATCTCCGACGCGTTCGACGTGTCCGGGCGGCTGCTCGGCGTGGTCACCGCGGTCAGCTTCCTGGTCAGCGCGCTCGCGGCGGTCGGCTGGGCGTACGTCGGGGACCGGACCAACCGCAAGCCGCTGCTCATGGTGGGCACACTGCTCTGGGCGGCCGGCACCGGCGGTAGCGCGCTCGCCGGCGGCTACCTGACGTTCCTGGCCGCGCAACTGGTCGCCGCGGTCGGCCTCGGCGCGGTCGGCTCGGTGGGCTTCTCCGTGGTCACCGACCTGATCTCACCGACCCGGCGCGGGCTGGTGATGAGCTTCTGGGGGCTCTCCCAGGGGGTCGGCACCCTCGCGGGCACCCTCGTCGGCGGGTTGCTCGGGGCGGCCGACTGGCGGCGACCGTTCCTGCTGCTGACCGGCGTCGGCCTGGTCGCCACAGTGGCCTACCTGTTCACATACGACATCCGGCGAGGCCAGAGCGAGCCGGAACTGGCCGGCAGGTTGGACGCCGGCGCCGAGTACGACTACCGGATCAGCCGCGCCGACCTGCCGCGCATTCTGGCCCGGCGGACCAACCGGTGGCTGATCCTGCAGGGTCTGACCGCGCAGGCCGCGTTCGGTTCGCTGGTCTGGCTGCCGGTGCTCTTCGCCGAACGGGCCGAGGCCCAGGGCTACTCCGCGTCGACAGCGGTGGTGGTGGGCAGCGTCTTCGCCACCCTCTTCCAGCTCGGTGGGGTGCTGTCCATCGTGGGCGGGCTGATCGGTGACGCCGTGCAACGTCGTACCCCGCGCGGGCGGGCGCTCGTCGCCTCGATCGGCATCCTCGCCGCGCTGCCGTTCTACCTGGTGTTGTTCTTCGTCCCGGTGACCATCGACGTGCCGGACGGCGCGAGCGGCGGCGCGGTGGTCGGCGCGGTGCTGAGCAGTGTGTTCACCGAGCCGTCGGTGGGGCTGAGCCTGCTCACCGCGATCGTGGCGCTCGCGTTGACCTCGGCCAACTCGCCGAACTGGTTCGCGTTGATCGCCGACGTCAACCCGCCGGAGCACCGAGGCACGGTCTACAGCCTGGGCAACCTGGTCAACGGGGTCGGTCGCGCGGCCGGCAACGGGCTGGTCGGGGTGGCCTTCCAGGCGCTGCGAGCGGCATTCCCACCACCGCTGAACTTCGCCGTCGGGCTGGCCGCGTTCCAGCTCTTCTTCATCCCGACCGGTGTCATGTACTGGCTCGCCTCGCGAACCTCACCGGCGGACATCGACAACGTGCACGACCTGCTGCACACCCGGGCCGACCGCCTCTGAAGCGCCGCGCTGCCCCGCGCGCCCCGCGCCCCGTTCCCGCGCCCCCCGGCCGTACCGCGCCCCCGCCGCACCGCGCGCCGCCGTACCGCGCCCCCAAGATCGCGCTACTTCCTGGTTCTAGTTGCTTTCCGGTGGGCCGAGGCCACTACATCCTGCAAATAGCGCGATCTTGGGGCGTGGGCTGCGCATCCGGCGGCTGGCCGGCGTCCGTTCGGCGTTGGCGCGCACAGCGCGATGCGGGCGGCGCGGGGCATGAATCGTTTACGACATCAGCTCCACAGCGTGCTGGCTCGCCCCGACCGGCCCGCCCCCGACCGGCCCGCCCCCGACCGGCCCGCCCCCGACCGGCCCGCCCCCGACCGGCCCGCCCGCGAGTACCGCTCGGCGGGACGGGCCGGTCGGCGCGAGATCAGCCTCGCAGCCAGACGGTCACGTCGGCCGGGACCGCGCCGTCGTCGTCCAGGGGCGCGCTGGCGGCGAGCACCTCGGCGCCTGCCGGCAGCGGCACCGGGGCGGCACCGAAGTTGGTCAGCACGGTCAGCTCACCGTTGCGGAAGCTCAGCACCTCGTCGCCGGAGGACAACCACTCCAGGGTGCCGCGACCCAGCCCGTGGGTACGCCGCAACCGCAACGCCGCGCGGTACAGCTCGTACGTCGAACCGGGCACGTCGCGCTGGCGGTCCAGCGCGTACTCCGCCCAGAGCGCGGGCTGCGGCAACCAGCTCGCGTCGGTCGGCCCGAAGCCGTACGACGGGGCGTCGGCCTCCCACGGGATCGGCACCCGGCAGCCGTCCCGGCCGCGCTGGGTGTGCCCGCTGCGGACCCAGGTCGGGTCCTGCCGGGCCTCGTCGGGCAGGGTGGTGTGCTCGGGCAGCCCCAGCTCCTCACCCTGGTAGAGGTACGCCGAGCCGGGCAGCGCCAGCATCAGCAGGGTGGCCGCCCGGGCCCGGCGCAGACCGAGGGCGGCGTCCGGCTGCGGGTCGCCGATGCCGATGCCGTTGGGGCGTACGGTGCCGACCGGCAGGCCGAGCCGGGAGGCGTGCCGCACCACGTCGTGGTTGGACAGCACCCAGGTGGTCGGCGCGCCGACCGAGTCGGTCGCCTCCAACGAACGGGTGATCACCGCGTACTGGGCTGGTGCGCTCCACGCGGCGAGCAGGTACTCGAAGTTGAACGCCTGGTGCATCTCGTCCGGGCGGACGTAGCGGGCCAGCCGCTCGGCCGGTTCCACCCAGGCCTCGGCGACCAGCACCCGCTCGCCGGGGTAGCTGTCCAGGACCTGCCGCCACTGCCGGTAGATCTCGTGCACGCCGTCCTGGTCCCACATCGGCGGGCGGGGCTTGTCGACCTCGTTGCCGGAGAGGATCTCCTGCGGCTCCTGCCAGTCGGCCAGGTCGGCCTGCTTGATGAGGCCGTGCGCCACGTCGACCCGGAAGCCGTCCACGCCGCGGTCCAGCCAGAAGCGCAGCACGTCCAGGAACTCCGCGTGCACCTCCGGGTTGTCCCAGTTGAGGTCGGGCTGCCCGGTGTCGAACAGGTGCAGGTACCACTGGCCGGGCTGCCCGTCGGCGTCGACCGTCCGGGTCCAGGCCGGACCACCGAAGACGCTCTGCCAGTCGTTCGGCGGCTGGTCGCCGGCCGGACCGCGGCCGTCCCGGAAGATGTACCGCGACCGTTCCGCGCTGCCGGGCGCGGCCGGCAGCGCGGCCTGGAACCAGCGATGCGCCGAGGAGGTGTGGTTCGGGACCAGGTCGACGATCACCCGCAGGTTGCGGGACCGGGCCTCCGCGATCAGCTTGTCCGCGTCCGCGAGGGTGCCGAACAGCGGGTCGATGTCGCGGTAGTCGGCCACGTCGTAGCCGGCGTCGGCCTGCGGCGAGGGGTAGAAGGGGGAGAGCCACACCGCGTCCACGCCCAGCTCGACCAGGTGATCGAGGCGGGCGGTGATGCCGGGCAGGTCACCGATCCCGTCCCCGTCCGAGTCGGCGAACGAGCGGGGGTAGATCTGGTAGATGGCGGCCTCGGTCCACCAGCCGGTGGCCGGGTGACCGGAGGGGGTCTGCTGCGTCGGGTCGGTGTTCAGGGTCGTCTCCCGTGTTGCGGTGTTTGGATTTCAGTGTGCCCGGGGCGGTGCGGTCGAGTCCCGGACCACCAACCGGGTGGGCAGGACCACCGGAGTGTCGCAACCGGCGCCCCGCTGAGTGACGATGGGGCCCGGCGGTCGGGCCCCGAGCGGGTCGAGCAGCATCTGGGCGGCCAGCCGGCCCTGCTCGGCGGCGGGCTGGGCGACGGTGCTGAGCCCGAGCACACCGGCCAGGTCGTGGTCGTCGATGCCGACCACGCTGACGTCCTGCGGCACCCGCAGTCCGACGTCGCGCAGGGCGGTCATCGCGCCCATCGCCATCTCGTCGCAGGCGGCGACGATCGCGGTCGGTGGCTCGCCGCGGGCCAGCAGCTCGGCGGTGGCCCGGTTGCCGCCGTCGATGGTGAAGGTGGACTCGATGTCCAGTGTGGGGTCGGGCCGCAGGCCGGCGGAACGCAGTGCCGCCTGGTAACCCCGGCGCCGGTCGAGGTGGGTGGTGAAGGCCAGCTCGTCGTCGGGGTCGCCGGAGATGTGGGCGATCCGGTGATGGCCGAGGTCGATGAGGTGCTTGGTGGCGACCCGCGCGGCCGCCACGTCGTCGATCCGTACGCACGGCCAGTTGGGCACCCTGCTGCCCGAGCTGATGGTGACGCCGGGCAGTTCCAGCGTGGCCAGCGCGGTCAGGTCGGCCGGGCGCAGGGGCGTGGCGACCAGCATCATGGCGTCCACCCGCTTGTGCAGGTTGGCCGTACGCAGGACCCGCTGGCGGACCTGCTCCCGGCCGCCCAGGTTGTAGAGCAGCAGGTCGTAGCCGGCCTGGTGGAGGTACTCCTCGACCGCCTCGACGACGGTGCTGAAGAACCAGCGGGTGATCCGGGGGACCACCACCGCGACCGTGCCGGTCCGGCCGCCGGCGAGCCGGGACGCGCTCGGTGAGACCTCGTAGTCCAGTTGCTCGGCGGCGGCGAGTACCCGGCGTCGGGTGGCGGCCGAGACCGTCGGTAGTCCGCGCAGCGCCCGCGAGACGGTGGCCGTGGACACTCCGGCCAGCCGGGCAACATCATCGATCCTCGTCACGGTTTCCCCCGCTCGGTGCCCGGAGCGCCCGCCGCCGCCCGAGGGGCCAGGCGGCGGCGGACGCGCGGGTCAGCCCTTGACGCTGCCGGCGAGCAGACCTCGCACGAAGAAACGCTGCAGGGACAGGAACACGATGAGCGGTATGACGATGCTGACGAACGCACCGGCGGTGAGGCGCTGCCACTCGTTGCCCCGGGTGCCGGCCATCTCGGCGAGCCGGACGGTCAGCGGGGCGGTCTCGTCGCCGCCGCCCGCGAAGATCAGCGCCACCAGCAGGTCGTTCCAGACCCAGAGGAACTGGAAGATGCCGAACGCCGCCAGCGCCGGGGTGATCAGCGGCAGCACGATGGTGCGGAAGATCTTCGGGTGGGTGGCCCCGTCGACCCGGGCCGCCTCCATCAGGTCCCCCGGCAGCTGCGAGATGAAGTTGTGCAGCAGGAAGACGGCGAACGGAAGCGCGAAGCAGGTGTGGGCGAACCACACCTGGGCGAACTTCTGCTCGTCGACCAGGTCCCAGGCCGGCATCAGGGTGACGCCGCCGAGGGTGACCCCGGTGGAGAAGAACCTCAGCAGCGGCACCAGGGCCATCTGCAACGGCACGATCTGCAACGCGAAGATCGCGATGTAGACCCAGTCCCGGCCGCGGAAGTTGATCCACGCCAGCGCGTACGCGGCGAGGCACGCGAAGGCGAGCGGGAAGAGCACCGACGGGATGGTGATCGCCAGCGAGTTGATGAAGGAACCGGCGAGCTGCCCGGAGGACGCCGAACGCCCGAACAGGACCTGCTCGTAGTTCTCGAAGGTGAACTGCGGGTTGGTGAACGAGGTCCACCAGCCGGTGGTCTTGATCTCGTCCTCCGGTCGGAGGGAGGAGACGAGCAGGCCGAAGGTCGGGATGGTCCAGACCACCGCGATGACGATCGAGACGAGCGTCGCGGTGCGGCTGTTCAACCGCTTGCGGACCCGGCCGGCCGTGGTGGTCGGGGTGCCGTCGGTCTTCTGGGTGCCGACGGCGACGGTGGGCGTTGCGGTGGTCATCTCAGCCCTCCCGCTGTTGACGGAGGTTACGGATCTGGTAGATCACGACCGGGATGACCAGGATGAAGAGGAAGACCGCGAGCGCGGAACCCCGCCCGTTCTCGCTGTACCGGAACGCCTGGTTGTACATCTCGTTGGCGATCACGCTGGTGTCGTAGTTGCCGTTCGTCGAGGTCCGGACGATGTCGAAGACCTTGAGCGTGGCGATCGTGAGGGTCACCATCACGACGATCAGCGCCGGTCGGATGCTCGGCATGGTGATCTGCCAGAACATCTGCCAGGGGCTGACACCGTCGAGCCGGGCGGCCTCGACGATGTCGCCGGGGATCGCCTTGATCGCGGCGGAGAGCACCACCATGGCGAAGCCGGCCTGGATCCAGACCATGATGACGATCAGCAGAAGCGTGTTCAGTGGCGACTCGAGCAGCCACTGCTTGGGCTCACCGCCCAGGCTGACCACGATCTGGTTGAGCAGACCGATCTGGTCGCCCTCACCTCGGTAGGCGTAGACGAACTTCCAGATGATGCTGGCGCCGACGAAGGAGATGGCCATCGGCAGGAAGATCAGTGACTTGGCCACGGACTCGAACCGGGCCTTGTCCACCAGCACGGCGTAGATCAGGCCGAAGCCGGTCGCCACCAGTGGGACCAGGAGTACCCAGATCAGGGTGTTGATCAGGACCCGGACGATCGCGTCGTCGGAGAACATCCAGCCGAAGTTGTCCAAGCCGACCCACTCCGTGCTGGTCCTGTCCATCAGGGAGAGCAGCACGGTGCGGATGGCCGGCACGACCAGACCGATGGTGAGCAGCAACAGCGTCGGCAGCAGGAAGAAGAGCGCGAAGATCCCCTCCCGCTGCTTGGGTCGACGGGGAAGTGGAGCACCACCCACCGAGGCGGCGACGAGCTGCGCCTCCCGCCGCCGGGCGAACCAGGCCGGCACCACGTCGAGCAGCAGTAGGAGACCACCCACCACCAGCACGAAGGCGACCAGCCCGTACATCAGCATGAGGAGCTTCGGCTGCTCATCGGCGAAGTCGAACTCCATCAACCCTCCCTTCCGGGTCCACCTCGGCCGGTGGCCCGGTCCGCGTCAGCGGACCGGGCCACCGCCGGGGATCACTTAGGCCAGCTGCTCTCGATGCCCTGGAGCACCGGGGCGGTCGCCTTGCCGTTCAGCCACTCGACCATGCCCTTCCAGAACGTTCCCGCGCCGACGGCGGCCGGCATCAGGTCGGATCCGTCGAAGCGGAAGGTGCCCGTCTTGTCCTGGAGGATCTGGACGGAGAGCTTGTCGATCGGGCTGGCGACGTTGGCGATGTCCAGCTTGTTGTTCGCCGTGACCCAGTTGCCGAGCTTCGCGCGGCTGTTCACGTACTCCGCCGAGACGAGGTAGGTCTGCACGGCCTGGACCTCGGGACGGTCGGCGTAGCCGACGACGAACTCGCCTGCGCCCAGCACCGGCTTGCCCTTGGACGGGTCGATGGCCGGGAAGTAGAAGGCGAACGCGTCGCCGTCCTCGGCCACCTTGGTGCCCTCGGGGAACTGGTTGGCGTAGAACGACGCCTGTCGGTGCATCGCGCACTTGCCGGTGGTCACCGGCAGGCCCGCCTCCTGGAAGGCAGTGGTGGTGATGCTCTTGACGCCGCCGAAGCCGCCGTTGACGTACTTGTCGTTCTTGAGGATGCTGCCGGCGCGGTCGACCGCGTCGACGATCTTCGGGTCGTTGAACGGGATGGTGTGGGTGGTCCACTGGTCGTAGACCTCGGGACCCTGCGTACGCAGGACCACGTCCTCGATCCAGTCGGTGGCCGGCCAGCCGGTGGCGTCACCGGACTCGACGCCCGCGCACCACGGCTTGATGCCGCTGGCGGCGATCTTGTCGCTCAGGGCGATGAGCTGGTCCCAGGTGGTCGGGACCTCCCAGCCCTTCTCCTTGAACGTCTTCGGCGAGTACCAGACGAAGGACTTCACGTTGGCGCCGAGCGGCACGCCGTAGAGCGTTCCGTTCACGGTGCCGTACTTCAGCCAGTCGGCCGGCATGTTCTGCTCGGCGAGGGCCTTGGTGTCGGCGCCGAGGGACTTCAGCTTGCCGGCGTCCGCGAATCGCTTCACCAGGCCCGGCTGGGGCACGAAGGCGATGTCGGGGGCGTTGCCGCCGTCGACCCGGACGGGGAGCTGCGCCTCGAACTCGCCGCTGCCCTCGTAGTCGATCTCGATGCCGGTGCACTCGGTGAACTGCGACCAGGACCGCTCCAGCAGGTCGGCCTCGGCGTCACGGATGGACGCGTAGATGGAGACCTTCTTGCCGTCGTGGCCCTCGTACTTGTCGTATGCGGCGCACTCCGCGGAGCCCGCTTTGCTGCTCTTCTTGTCGTCGCCGGTACCGCAGGCGGTGGCGCTGAGCGCCAGCCCGATTACACCGGCGATCACGAAGGCCTGGCGTGGTCTGGTAAAGACCGCCATGCCGTCCTCCTTCCTAGCCGGCGCGGTCGTGCTGGTGACCTGTCGCCGGTCCGATTGGGCGTGCACACATGTAAGCGCTTGCATCCGGCCCGGTCCACCCCCAGTCAGACACGAGCGAGTAACAATCCGGAAACCTGCGCTCTGCCTGGTGGGCGCGCTCCCGGGACAAGCTGGGGACTCTTTCGAAGATTGACGATATCTGTCAGGCTAGGCACCTCACATCGAAGGTTTTCGACATAGGAGGAGCTGTATGCGAAAGCGGTGGATCAGCCTGCTGGTGACGGGTCTCTTCGTCGGGGGAGCGCTGGTGCCGGCGACCCCGGCCCTGGCCGCGCCGACCTTCAAGGTGCCGTTCCCGTGCGGCCAGTCCTGGTCCGGGCAGACCCGGTCGGATCACAGCCCGGCGTACGCCGTCGACTTCAACCGCACCGACGACCTCGGCGACCCGGTGGTCGCCAGCGCCCCGGGCACTGTCGACCGGGTGACCGACCTCGGTGGCACCAGCTACGGCAAATACGTGCGAATCAACCACGGCGGCGGTTACAGCACCTACTACGCGCATCTCAACGGCTTCAACGTCTCGGTCGGGCAGACGGTCGGGTACGGCAAGGTGCTGGGCTGGGTCGGCAGCACCGGCGGATCGACCGGCCCCCACCTGCACTACGAGCAGCGCCTCAACGGGGCCGACATCCAGGTCCGCTTCAACGGCACTCTCGCGCTGTACTGGGGCACCAAGAGCTACACCAGTAACAACGGGTGCTCCTCGGGCAGTGGCAACGGCACTGTCGACACCAGCGGCACGCCGCTGACCGTCCGCTCCGGCCCCGGCACCGGGTACGCCTCGGTGGGCACCGTCGCCGACGGCACCCGGGTGACCATCGCCTGCCAGACCAGCGGCACCACGGTCACCGGCACGTACGGCACCAGCTCGATCTGGGACCGGATCGGCTCCGGCCGCTACATCGCGGACGCGTACGTGTACACCGGCTCCGACGGATACATCCCCGGCGTGCCCCGCTGCTGACCCGGTGACGGCCACGGTCCCCGGCGGACGCCGCCGCCGGGGACCGTGCCGTCAGTTGTTCAGCTGCCAGATCGACAGGTTCAACGCGGCGGCGAAGGTGACCCAGGCCCAGTACGGCAGCAGCAGCGCCGTCGCCACCCGGGACACCCGGGCGAACAGCACCACGGTCAGGCCGATCGCCAGCCACATCAGCACGATCTCGGCGAACGCCAGCCCGTACCGCCCCGCGCCGAAGAACAGCGGGGTCCAGATCGCGTTGAGCACCAGTTGGGCGGTCCACGCCCAGAGGGCGGGGGAGAAGCCGACCCGGCGCCAGACCAGCCAGCCGGCCACCGCGATCAGCGCGTAGAGCAGCGACCAGACCGGGCCGAACAGCCACGAGGGCGGGGCCCACCCGGGCTGCCGGAGGTTCGCGTACTCCGCGGTGGTGCCCTGCACGCCCAGCCCGCCGATCGCGGCGGCGACGAAGACCGCGGCCGCGAAACCGGCGAGGGCCCACCACGCTCGCCGTCCGGAGGTCGCCGGCGCGTCCCGAGATATCTCCATCGTCGAGATATTTCCTCTCGAGGTCGGCTCAAACCGACGAGCGGGAGGGTGCTTCACGGAGCCGGCCAGCCACGAAAAAGCGCCGGGATCGCCACGGCCGATGCTTCTGTCGGGAGGACGAAGCTTCGGTCGCGGCGACCCCGGCGGGTCCCGGTGTTAGGGCGTACGAGCGCTAATTGAAGATGCTGACACCACCCGGGCCGACCAACAGCCCGACGACGATGAGGACGATGCCCCACAGGATCTGCCGGCGGAACAGCGCGAGGATGCCGGCGACCACGAGTACGACTGCGAGAATCCAGAGAATCAGCTCCATGACCTCTGACTACCCGACTGGCCGATCGGGGAAACCTGGTCGGTGTCGAGTTGATCGCCAACGTGAAAGACGCTGTACGCCTGCTTGATCACCGGGTGCGCGACGTTGCGGACACGTACCCCGCCGGGGGTCGTGCCGCGCTCGGTGCCGGCGTGCGCGTGCCCGTGCACTGCCAGCGCCGTGGGCGCCGAGTCGATCGCCTGCCCCAACTGGTACGACCCCAGGAACGGGTAGATCTCCAACGGCTCCCCGACCAGCGTGTCCGGCACCGGTGCGTAGTGCGTGAGCGCCACCAGCATGTCGCAGTCCAGCGAGCGCAGCGCCGTGCCGAGGCGTTCGGCGCTCTCGGTGGTCGTTCGCACGAACGCCTTCATCTCCGGCTCGCCGAAGTCACTGGCGCACCGCCCGGCGAACCCGCCGCCGAAGCCCTTGACGCCGGCGATGCCGAGCCGGCCACCCGCGCAGTCCAGCACGACGCCGTTGCCCTCCAGCACGGTGATGCCCGCGTCCTCCAGCACCTTGACCACCTGTGGCACCTGGTCACACTGGTGGTCGTGGTTGCCCAGCACGGTCACCACCGGTACGGCCAACCCACCGAACTCCTCTGCCACGCAGCGCGCCTCGGCCTCGGTGCCGTGCCGGGTCAGGTCCCCGGCCAGCAGCAGCACATCGGCGCACTCCGGCAGCTCCTCCAACGCCGGTCGGAACCGGCCGACCACGTCCTCGTCCAGATGCACGTCGCCCACAGCGGCAATCCGGATCACCATGGAACCTCCCTCAGGGCAGTTGCTCGATCTCCGTGGGCGCCTGCGTGCGGATCACCCCGATGTCGCTGGTGACCGGCACGTCCGGGAAGCGCTCGGACACCCGGCGCAGGATCTCCTCCCGCCGGTGCGGGCTCTCCACCTCGCCGTGTAGCACGAGGACGCTGTCCCGCCGGACCACGGTGATCCCCTGTTCGGCGACGGCCGGATTCTCGGCGAGCATCCGCTGGATCTCCGCTTCGACGTACTCGTCCGGTGGCCCGGCGCCGATGTCGCGATCGTGGGTCACGATGTCCCCTCTCCTGGCTGGGTGCCGGCGGCCGGCACCACCTCCAGCCGGTCCAGCAGCACCAGGAACGCCTCGGCGTACGGCGAGTGCTGCGTCTCCTTGCGTACCCGTTCCCAGTCGATCTGCTCCCGCAGCGAGCGGGCCAGCGGCAGACCGCGGGCGAAGTCGCAGTAGTGCTGGGAGAAGCTGAGCAGTTTGTGCACCATCAGCTGGGTCGCGGACAGCACCGGCATGTGAATCGCGTCCACCGGTCGGATGACCGTGTCGGCGAACGTCTCCTCGGTCACCGGCGTCTCGATCGGCCGGTGGATCAGGTCCACCATCCGGCCGTCGTCGAAGACCTTCACCAGCCAGTCCTCCGGTGGGCGCTCGGCGACGAAGCCGGCGGCCACCAGGGCCTCCAGTGCCTCTTCCACGTCGGCCTCCCGGATCAGGAAGTCGACGTCGTGATCACTGGAGTGACCCCCGTGGGCGTAGACCGCGAAGCTGCCGCCCAGGGCGAACGGAATCTCGGACTGCTTGAGCACGGCGGCGACCTTCTTGAGGGTGTGCACAAGACTCTCGTCTCCGCGCTCAGCCATCTGGTTCCTCCGTCGTGGTGTTGGTGGACCGGCGGTTGGATTTCAAACTCCGGTACCCGGCATTCCGGTCGTCCACACCTGCTGGTGTCTCGGTCGGGCGTCAACAGGGATGAAGCACCACAAACCTCGCGGAGCAGGTGCGTGGGTCGGATAACCTGTGGAGAGTGGCCAGATCATCGGGGATGCGACGACGCAAGGCCCGATTGCGCACCGTCGCCCTGATCGGGATCGACGGTTCGGGCAAGACCACGCAGGCACACCGGCTGGCCGACGCGCTGACCGCCGCCGGACGCCCCGCCACCTACCGCCGCAACGCCAGTGGCCGCCGCTGGCTCGGCCGCCTCGCCCAACGCCTCGGCCGGCCGGACGCGCAACGGCTCGTCGGTCGCGACGGCGTGCTCGCCGTGGAATCGGTGCTGCGCTGGCTGGCCATCGCCATCGCCCTGCTCAGCTGTCTGCTCACCGGCCGGACGGCGGTGATGGACCGCTACTCGGCCTGCCAGTACGCGAGCATCCGGGCGCACGGCGGGCAGCGCTGGGAGCGGCTCGCCCGGGCCGGCTACCGGCTGTTCCCCACGCCGCAGGTGACCTTCCTGCTCGCCGTCGACCCGGCGGAGGCGTACCGGCGCATCGAGGAACGCGGCACCGACCACGAGACGATGGGGTGGCTGACCGCCGCCGACACCGCCTACCGGGCACTGCCCGAGTACCCCAGCTTCGTGCTGGTGGACGCGGGCCGCCCGGCCGAGGAGGTGACCGAGCAGATTCAGGCGCACCTGGAGACCTGGCTACCGCCGTCCGCCTCGGGCGGAGAGGACGCCGGCCCGGTGGTGGCTCAGGCCCGCCCGTAGACCGGCACCGTGGCGCCACTGGTCGGGGCGGAATCGGCCGACGCGAGGAACCGGATCACCGGCGCGATCTCGGCCGGGGTCACCCAGCGGGAATGGTCGGCGTCGGGCTGGGCCGCCCGGTTCGCCGGGGTGTCGATGACGCTGGGCAGCACCGTGTTGCAGCGCACGTTCTGCGACCGGTACTCCACCGCGACAGCGTTGGCGAAGGCCAGCACCGCCGCCTTGGCCGTCGAGTAGCCGGCCGCGCCGCGGAACGGGGTGACCGCCGCGCGGGCCGAGACGCAGACCACCGCGCCGCCGCCAGACGCCACCAGGTGCGGAAGCGCGGCCTGGGTGACCAGGTAGGTCGGCCGCAGGTTGACGGTGAGCATCCGCTCGAACTCCTCGACCGGGGTCTCGTGCACCAACCCGCCGCTGGCGTACCCCCCGACGAGGTTGACCACCGCGCGCAACGGCGCCGCCGGTTCGCCGGCCGCGGCCTCGACCGCCTGCGCCGCGCCCGCCGGCTCGCCCAGGTCCGCGACCACCCGGACCAGTCCGGCCGCCGCCGGCTCCGACCCGGGCCGAGCTTTCCGCTCCGGTACGACCACCCGCCAGCCCGCCTCGACGAACGCGGTGACGACCGCCCCGCCGAGCCCGCCGGAACCCCCGGTCACCAACACGCTGCGCTCTCCCATGCGCCCCACGGTAGTGCCCCGCCCCCTTCGAGCCCCTCCGTCGATCATGAAGTTGTCGCCGTGACACACCGATCTGAGTGGCAACAACGTCATGATCGCGGTCTGCCGTGGGCAGATTGGTTGGGATGTGCGGACCTTGGGGGCGCAGGATCGGCGGATGCGGATCCTCATTCTCGGTGGCACCCGGTTCCTCGGTCGGGCGGCGGCACGGCTCGCCGTCGAACAGGGGCACGAGGTGACCTGTGCGGCCCGGGGCGTGTCCGGAGCGGTGCCGGCCGGGGCGCGGTTCGTGGCGACCGACCGCGATGATCCCGAGTCGCTGGTCCCCCTCGCCGCCGCGGGCTTCGACGCCGTGGTCGACGTGACCCGCCAGATCAGCCACGCCCGGCACGCGCTGGCCGCGCTCGCCGACCACGTCGGCCACTGGTCGTTCGTGTCGACGATCTCGGTGTACGCGGACCACACCACCCCGGGCCAGACCGCCGCGGACGCGCCGATCCTGGCGCCGGCCCCGCCGGACGTGGACGGTCCGGTCGGCCCGGACCACCGCTGGTACGGCGAGTGCAAGGTGAGCATCGAGGAGCTGGTCCGGGAGCGGATGGGCGTGGACCGTTCGTTCATCTGCCGAGCGGGGCTGATCGTCGGCGCGGAGGATCCGAGCGATCGTTTCCCGTACTGGGTGCGGCGGCTGTCGGCCGGTGGCGAGGTGCTGGCCCCCGGGCACCCGACCGATCGGGTGCAGTTCGTGGACGTCGCCGATCTGGCCGGTTGGCTGTTGCACGCCGCCGGCACCCGCCTCGGCGGCACGTACGACGGCAGCGGTCCGGCGATGTCCCGGGCCGAGATGTTGGCCGGGGTGGCCGCCGGGCTGGGCATCGCCGATCCGGCCTTCACCTGGGTCGACCAGGAGTTCCTGCTGTCCAACGACGTACGCGAGTGGTCGGGGGAGCGGGCGCTGCCGCTCTGGGTGCGGCTGCCCGAGACCGCTGGCCTGATGGACCGGGACGTCCGGCCGGCCCTGGACGCCGGTCTGACGGTCCGTCCGCTGGCCGATACCGTTCGGGCGACCGCGTCCTGGATGGCCGCGCACCCGGCGGCCGTCCGGCAGGGTGGACTCGACCCGGCGGATGAGGCGGCGATCCTGGGAAAGTGGCAGGCTGTGCGGGACCGGTGATCCCGGCGATCGAAGTTTCCCCCCACCTCGGACAGTCATAGTTGACGCTCACGCCTGCTGAAAGTAAGTTTCATCCGTGGCGAAGAGTGCGAAGATTTCTGCGAGTCACGAGCCCGGTGGGCTGATCGTCCACATCAGCGGGCTGTTGCCATCGCTGTCGCCCGCCGAGCAGCGGGTCGCCCGGTTGGTGGTCTCCGACCCGGCGGCCGCCGCCCGTCGGACAATCACCGACCTCGCCACCGCAGCCGAGACATCCGAGGCGACCGTCATCCGGTTCTGCCGTTCGGTCGGCATGGACGGTTATCCCCAACTGCGCATCCGCCTCGCCGCCGAGGCCGCCCGCCGGATCGAGCCACCGGACGCCCGAGTGGTCGGCGGTGACATCCCGCCCGGCGCCGACCTCGCCCAGATCATCGCCACCATCGCGTTCAACGACGCCCGCGCGGTCGAGGAGACCGCCGAGCAACTCGACCCCGCCGTCTGCGAGCAGGTGGTCGAGGCGATCAGCGGTGCCGGTCGGATCGACATCTACGGCGCCGGCGCCAGCGGGTTCGTCGCCTCGGACTTCCAGCAGAAGCTGCACCGCATCGGCCGGATCGCCTTCTACTTCCCGGACGTGCACACCGCGCTGACCTCTGCCGCACTCCTGGGCCGGGGAGACGTGGCGATCGGCATCTCGCACACCGGCACCACCTCCGACGTGATCGAGGTGCTGGAGCAGGCCCGTACCCGCGGTGCCGCGACAGTGGCGCTGACCAACTTCCCGCGCTCGCCGATCACCGACGTGGCGGACTTCGTGTTGACCACGGCGGCCCGGGAGACCACCTACCGCTCCGGCGCGACGGCCAGCCGGCTGGCCCAGCTCACCGTGGTCGACTGCCTCTTCGTCGGGGTGGCCGCCCGCAACCGGGCCCGGGCCCGCAAGGCCCTGGAGGCGACCGCCGAGGCGGTCCAGTCGCACCGGGTGGGTGCCAACCGGAGGCGGGCATGACGGCCGGTGCGGAGATGCCCGCACGGCCTGCTCGCCCCACGGTCCGGGTGGGTGCCCCCACCGAACGGCGTAACCCGCTCAGCGTCGACCTCGACCTGATGTCGACCCGGGACGTGCTCACCGTGATCAACGAGGCGGACCGGCGGGTTCCCGCGGCGGTCGCCGCGGTGCTCGACGAGATCGCCACCACCGTCGACCTGGCGGTCGCGGCGCTACGCGGCGGTCACCGGGTGCACTACTTCGGTGCCGGCACCTCCGGCCGACTGGGCGTGCTCGACGCGGCCGAACTGGCCCCCACCTTCAACTCGCCCCGACACTGGTTCTGCGCGCACCTCGCGGGGGGCCCGGACGCCATGTGGCGGGCCGTCGAGGACGCCGAGGACGACGAGCGGGGCGGCGCGGTCGAAGCGGCCAGTTGTGTACGGGCCGGGGACCTGGTGGTGGGTCTGGCGGCCAGCGGACGCACCCCGTACGTCCTCGGGGCGCTTGCCTCGGCCCACGCCAAGGGCGCCTCGACGGTGCTGCTCTGCGCCAATCCGGAGGCGGAGGCCGCCCGGTCGGTCGACGTGTTCATCGGGGTGGACACCGGACCCGAGGTGGTCACCGGGTCGACCCGGATGAAGGCGGGCACAGCGCAGAAGTTGGTGCTCAACACGTTCTCGACCGCCGTCATGGTGCGCCTGGGGCGGGTCTACTCGAACCTCATGATCGATATGGTGGCCACCAACGCGAAACTCCGCGGACGAATGATCTCGATTCTGGTCGAGGCCACCGGTTGCTCGGAGGAGCTCTCCCGGCAGGCCCTCACCGAGGCCGACGGGGATCTGAAGACGGCGCTCGTCGCCCTCGTCTCGGGCGCCGAGATCGACGCCGCCCGGGCCGCGCTGGCGCGCTCGGCCGACCAGGTGCGTGGCGCCCTCGCCCTTCTCGCCTCCTAGCGCCACCCGGCGACCGGGAAGCGAACCGGCCCTCGGATTGTTCATCTGGCCGGGGGGTAATAACACCCCCGTGAATGAACCGACCGGTCCACGGGTGCGTATCTCGCAGTGACCAGGATCGCATCGCGGTGGTGACCCGGGTCGCTGTGCCCCCACGGCGGGCGGTGTTGCCATGGTGCGGTAACCCGTACGTGGTGCCCAGTGGCGAGCCACCCGATGGGGTGCTGACAGCAAACATGGACCGTGCTCTCAGCTACTACTCAGGCATTCGTGACACTTTCGACTCACGACGAGGAATCCCCGACACGTCTCATCTGTTGTGTAGGTGTCAGCACCGATCGGCACAGCAGAAGTTACCAGGGGCTGACAGGTGTGGGGAATGGCAAGGAACCGGGCAACCGGCGCGAGCGAGGGGACCGTGGGCAACGTGGACAAGAACATCGGCATGCGAACCGACGAGGTTGCCGAGGAGCGCGACCTGGTCGGCGTCTACCTGCACGAGATCTCCCGGACGCCACTGCTGGACGCCGCCAAGGAGGTCGATCTCTCCAAGGCGATCGAGGCCGGCCTCTACGCCGAGCACCTGCTCGGTGAGGAAGCCGTTCCCGCCGGTGTCGACCGGGCCGACCTGGAGTGGCTGGTCGTCGAGGGGGAGCGGGCGAAGGACCTCTTCATCCGCGCCAACCTCCGACTGGTCGTGTCGATCGCCCGACGGTACGTGCGCTCGGGGATGCCCATGCTGGACCTGATCCAGGAGGGCAACACCGGCCTCGTCCGGGCGGTCGAGAAGTTCGACTACGAGCGCGGCTACAAGTTCTCCACCTACGCCACCTGGTGGATCCGGCAGGCGATCAGCCGGGCGATCGCCCAGCAGGAGCGCACCGTCCGTCTACCGGTGCACCTGGTGGAGGACGTCAACCGGATGCGCAACGTGGCCCGGCAGCTGACCCGCGAGTTGGGCAGCGACCCGGAGCCGGAGCAGATCGCCAACGCCCTCGGCGTCACCGTCGAGCGGGTGAACGAGCTGCGCCGCTGGTCGCAGGACACCGTTTCGCTGGACACCCCGGTCGGCGACGACGGCGACACGAACCTCGGTGACCTGGTCGCCGACAGTGACGCGCCGTCGCCGGAGGACATCGTCCTCAGCGGCCTGGAGCGGCAGCGCATCGAGGGGCTGCTCAACCACCTCGACGACCGGTCCGCCGGCATCATGCGGGCCCGCTACGGGCTGGAGGACGGCCGGGAGCACTCGCTCACCGAGGTCGCGTCCCGGTTCTCGCTGTCCCGCGAGCGGATCCGGCAGCTGGAGATCCAGGCCCTCGGCCGGCTCCGCGAGCTGGCTCGGGCGGAGGGGCTGCAAGCAGCCTGACCTGGTAGCAATGACGGCGAACGGCCGGCGTCCGATAGGGGGACGCCGGCCGTTCGCCGTTTCCGGTTGTGGTTAGCGGACCCGGCCGTAACCCTGGATGGACATCATGTTCATGCCACGCTTGAGCACGTTGCGACCGGCGCTGGGCGCGTCGATCACCTGACCGTCGCCCACGTACAGGGCGACGTGCCCGAGCCCGCTGTAGAAGACCAGGTCGCCGGGGCGTAGTTCGCCCCGCCCGATGTGGGCGACCGCGCTCCACTGCATCCGGGTGTTGTGCGGCAGGGACTTCCCGGCCGCCCGCCAGGCCGCCGAGGTCAGGCCGGAACAGTCGTAGCCGTTCGGCCCGTCGGCCGCCCAGACGTACGGCTTGCCGATCGCGCCGAACGCGTAACGCACCGCGGTGCCGGCAGCACCGGACACGGCGGGCACGTTCTTGGCCTCTGTCGTCGCCGCCTTGGGCTCGGGTCGCTCGGTGGCGGCCCCGTACGCCTGCCGGCGCAGCTCGTACAGCTTGGCCAGGTCCTGCTCGATCTGCTTCTTACCCGCGGCGAGCTGACGGGCCTGTGCGGCCTGCCGGGTCAACGTCGCGCCCAGGCGGGCCTTCTCGTCGAGCAGTCGCTGCTGGTCGGCCGTGAAGCCGGAGATGCGCTCCTGCCGTTGGCGGGTCAGCTGCTCGATCGTGCCGAGCCGGTCAAGCAACGCGGCCGAGCCACCCGGGCGCAGCAGGGCGTCCGCGGTGCGCAGGCCGCCACTCTTGTACGCGGTGGAGGCCAGCTCCGCGACGTCGGCCCGGCTCTGCTCGACCTGCTGTTCGAGCGGGCCGATGCGGGTCTGTAATCGGGCCACGGCGGCCTCGTTTGTCTTGATCTCCTCACGCAGTTTGTTGTACGACTCGACGACCCGCTCCAACTCGGCCGAGGACGTCTCGATCCGGCGGGTCAGGTCGGCGGGGGACGGCTCGGCCTGGGCCGCCGCCGTCGGGGCGATCAGCGCGGCCGACATGCCGACCAGCGCCACGGTGCGCAGCAGATTTCTCAGGGATGACAAGAGCGGAAGGCCCCTCTCCCACGGCCGCCGGGGCTGCTGACGCCCTCGACGACACCGGCCGGGGCCATCCGGGCGGACGGCACTGGGCCGGACCGGCTCGCCCAACCTAACCCGGGACGGATGTCGCTCGCAGTTGAAGCAGGGGCGAAAGTTGGCAGAGTTGCGGGTCGGGCCGCTGGGCTGGGTGGCGTCATCGTGGCTGATGACGCCTCCGAACGAGGGAACATCGCCCTTTTAGCGAGCTACTGACGGATATGCGACTTTCGTCGTTCCGGGCGTATGCCGCCGGATTCCTGGCTGCCATAACCGATAAAAACCGAAATGGATGCTGTTTCTCGGCGATGTCACCCGGCCGTGGCGAGCTGTCGGGACCCGGTAAATGCCCAGGTGGACTGGCGGTGCCGCAACACAATGAAGTCCGGAGCCGGGAATCCCGTCGACAGCCAGCGATGACTGTCGTCAGCGGGCCCACTCGGCCAACCGTCCCCTTCGGGAGGAACCGTGAATCGTGAAGGCGCAAAGACGCGACCGCCGCGAACGGTGCCGGGCGCCCGGTCGACCCTGCTGTACGCGCGGCCCGGCATCATCGTGACCGTCGACCGGTTCACCGTCGGTCGGAACAGTTACCGGGTCGCCGACCTGACCCATCTGCGTACCACCCGGGGTCCGCACGACCGGATCGCCGTCCGGGCCGTGGTCATCACCGCCAGCATGCTCGGGGGTGTGGGGGTGCTCCTCGGCTTCACCGGCGGTCTGCAACGTCTCACCGCCGAGGCGTACCTGATCCTCGGCGCGGTGTTCCTGCTCCCGGCCGCTCTCGCCCTGGTCGGCGATCGCTGGCGCCCACCGCCGCACGAGCTGTGGGGGTGGTACCAAGGCTCGGAGGTGCTGCTCTTCAGCGCCGACGACGAGCGGCAGTTCGGCCAGGTCACCCGGGCGTTGCTGCGGGCCCGGGAGGTCAACCGCTACGGCAGTTGGGTCGACCCGCTCGCGGACGCGGACCCGTGGCGGCCCAACCGCTGACCCGGCGGCGGTGCGCCGGAGCCGCGTCGGCCCACCTGCCGTCCAGCAAGCTCAGCGGGCGACCGGCTCCGGAGCCCGTTCCTGCTGCGGTGCGGCAACCCAGGCGCTGGCCCGGCGCTCCGCGTAGAACGAGACGAACGGCACCGTGCCGGCCAGCATCACCAGCAGCATCCGCTTCAGCGGCCAGTCGGCTCGGCGGCTCAGGTCGAACGCCGCCACCAGGTAGATCATGTAGAGGAAGCCGTGCGCCGGCCCGATGGTCTCGACGACGACCGGGTTGTCGAACGCGTACTTCAGTGGCATGCCGATCACGACCAGCAGGATCAGCACCACGCCCACGATCCAGGCGATCACGCGGTACCGGGTAAGGGCAGCGCCCACCTTCGTCCGTCCTTCCGAGCCCGGCTCAGCCGGGATAGTCACCGGGCCGGGCGCCCGGATTGGCGTTCAACCATGACAGGTAGTGGTTGTAGGCGGCCAGGTCGGTGTCCTCGACGACATCGCCGGTGGCCGGCACCCGGGACACCCGCACCGGTCGGCGTACCGCCGGTCGGGACCCGGTGGCGACCGCCGGTGCCGGCTCGACGGCCGGATCCGCCGGCGGCGCGTCGGCGTCGGCCGCCCTGCGGCGGGCCAGCTTCACCTCACGCCACCAGACGTAGACCACGAAGCCGGCGAAGATCGGCCACTCGACCGCGTACCCCCAGCTCAGGCTGTTGCCGGCGGTGGCCCGGCTGATCTGCCACCAGCCCAGCCCGAGGAAGCTCACGACCAGCACGACCATGGCCACGTGGCGTGCGATCCACGCCGGGGTCCAGAGCCGCCTCATGACATTGAGGGTACCGGGGGCGCTACCGATCTCCGACACCGTGTCGTAGTCGTCGCCTCGCCGGCTTGGTTTGGCATCACCACGCCTGGGCAATCGTCTAGACGCCAGCCCAAACGAGATCAAGGGGGGCGATCATGACCGGATCGGTACGTGAGGACGGCTTCGCGTCCGGCGGCAGTGCGGATATGAGCCCGGAGCAGCGGGTGCCCGAGTGGGGCGGCGATCAGCTCGCCGACCCGGCCGGCGCTCCCGACCTCGACGGCGACCTCGGCATCGACCCGACGGAGCTGACCGACGAGGACCTGATCCGCGAGATGCACAGTCTGCACCGCACCCGCCTGGACACCCTGCGGCACGCGGCGGACTCCGCACTCGCGAACCACCTGCGGCGCACGGCGGAGCTGGAGACCGAGTACCTGGCCCGACACCCGGGCCGTGAGGTCGATCCCAGCCGCCTGCGGGACGCCTGATGCCGGCGCGCGCCGTGCGCGGCATGTCCGCGCCACCCGAGGTGGTCTTCAACACGGCCACCGACCCCGACCGTGCCTCGGCCTGGCTGCCGGAGCCGCTCCGTGGCGACGGCAGTCCCGCCGCGGAGATCAGCGGCGAGGAGCTGCGCGCCCGCTGGGGCGACGGCGACACCGACGACTGGTCCGCCGAGATCCGGGTGGAGCCGGCCGATTCCGGTGGCGCCCGGATCCAGCTCGACCTGGCCGACGGGTCCGGCGGACCCGGTCCGGACCAGCTGGCCGACGAAGCGCTCGCCAACCTGGTACGCGAGGTCGCCGACAACCTCCAGGCCGGCTGAGCCGGCCGCGCGGGACGCCGTTCCCACACCACCACGACACGTGAGGAGATCGGGTGAGCGACACTGGCCTGCGACAGAAGGCGGCCCGGCTGCGCCGGGCGTACGCGCCGCACGAGCACCGGCCGCTCGGCGGCTACCTGGTGGCGATGGGCGCCTACGCCGGGGTGACCGGAGCTATCGCCGGCCTGGTCAAGGCGACCGGCCGACCGGTGCCGGAGCGTCCCGCGCCGTCCGACGTGGTGCTGCTCTCCATCGCCACGCACAAGCTGAGTCGGTTGCTGTCCAAGGACGCGGTGACCAGCCCGTTGCGGGCGCCGTTCACCCGCTACGACCGTCCGATCGGCAGCGGCGAGGTGATGGAGCAGGTCCGCGACTCGGGCAGCCCCACCCGGCACGCCATCGGCGAGCTGCTGAGCTGCCCGTTCTGCCTGGCGGTCTGGGTCGCCACCGGGTTGACCGGTGGCCTGGTGCTCGCGCCCCGGCTCACCCGCCTGGTGGCCACCGCGCTGACGGCGGTCGCCGCGTCCGACTTCCTCCAGATGGCGTACGCGGCGGCGCAGCAGGCCGCCGAGGGTGGGCACCAGGACGAGGACTGACGAGCAGTACGCGAAAGGGGGGCCGGCAGATACCGGCCCCCCTTTCGCGTACGCCTCAACGTTGCATGCCGGACCAACCGTGCGGCGACTCCGGCTCCCGTTCGTCCTCGTCCGCCCCGGTGATGATGTCCCGATCCACCGCCGTGCGGTCGTGCTCGTTGGCGAAGTCCGGCTCGGGCGTGGTGTCCCTACCCTTCGGGGGCTGACCCAGCGCCGGCACCTTCTCGTCGTGGTCCTCGTGGTGCGTCATGTCGGTGTCCCTCCTGCGGTCATTCACGCGATGGTGCCGCCCAGGTCGCTCAGCCGATGGAACCGCCCAGCAGGTCGCTGGCCTCGTCCACCGCGTACTCGCCCTCGGGAAGCGCGTCGATGCGGGCGAGCAGGTCCGGTGGAAGCTCGGCGGCCACCGCCCGGCGATAGATCTCCGCCTGGGTGACCCGCTCCTGCGCCCGGAAGATGTCGTCGAGCAGGTCGTCGAGGGTCTGGGTGTCCGGCTCGTCGGCCACGGATGCGTCGTCGGTCACGTCGATCAGCTACCCGGGGCGGAATCGGTCAAACGTCACCCCGGTGGCCGCCTGCCCTGCCGGTCGACGGCCCTGCGAACCCCCTGTGCACAGCGCCGCCCCCGGCCTTGTGGGCCGGGGGCGGCGCTGGTGTCGGTGTGCAGGTCGCCTCTCGGCGAGTGGCACTACGCGGCTCCAGCCGGACGGTATTCCGCGAAGGCTATTTAGGTGAGGCCCGGGGACACTGGACACACCGACACCCCAGTCAACGAGCCGACCCCCGCTCGTGTTCCGGGAGGCGTGGTGTCGGCGGTCACACCGTCGTCGGCAGGGTGGCCCGACGGGCCCGCACGGCCGAGGCGAGGTGGTCGAGCACCTCGGCGGTGTCGTCCCAGCCCAGGCAGGCGTCGGTGACCGACCGGCCGTACTCCAGCTCCCGGGTCGGGTCGAGCTCCTGCCGGCCGGGCAGCAGGAACGACTCCAGCATCACGCCGGTGATCCCACGCTGGCCGGCGGCCAGTTGGGCGGCCACGTCCGCGGCGACCAACGGCTGGTTACGGTGGTCCTTGCCGCTGTTGGCGTGACTGGCGTCGATCACCAGTCGCTCCGGCAGGTCGGCGGCGCGGAGCAGGTCGAGTGCCCCGGCGACCGACTCGGCGTCGTAGTTGGGCCGGCCGCCCCCACCGCGCAACACCAGGTGCCCGTCGGTGTTGCCCCGGGTGTGCATGATCGCCGGAGTGCCGGAGAAGTCGATGCCGGGGAAGACGTGCGGCACACCAGCGGCGCGGATCGCGTCCACGGCCGTGCCGATGCTGCCGTCCGGGCGGTTCTTCATGCCGATCGGCATGGACAGGCCGGAGGCGAGCTGGCGGTGCACCTGGCTCTCCACGGTGCGGGCACCGATCGCGCCCCAGGCCACCGTGTCCGCGATGTACTGCGGGGTGATCGGGTCGAGGAACTCGCAACCCACCGGCAGACCGAGGCGGAGCACGTCGAGCAGCAACGCCCGGGCCAGCCGCAGACCGGTGTTGACGTCCCCGCTGCCGTCCAGGCCGGGGTCGTTGATCAGGCCCTTCCAACCGACTGTGGAGCGCGGCTTCTCGAAGTAGACCCGCATGACGATCAGCAGGTCGTCGGCGAGCCGGTCGGCTGCCGTCCGAAGACGCTGCGCGTAGTCCAGGGCGGCGGCCGGGTCATGCACCGAGCAGGGACCGACCACCACCAGCAGGCGGTCGTCCTCGCGGTCCAGCACGCGACCGACCGCGCGGCGGCCGGTCAACACGGCCGACGCGAGCGGGGCGTCCAGGGGCAACTCGTGGTGCAGCAGGGCGGGCGTGGTCAGCGGCACGACACGGTCGATCCGCTGATCGCTGACCCGATCGGTCTCCGGGGTCGTCACGGTGGGCATCCTTCCGCCGACCGTGCCCGGGGCCGGTGCCCGGGACGAGCCGGCTGCTCGTACGCAAAAGGGCAGGAACGACAGCTCCTGCCCAGCCGGCTCGGTCCGTGGTGACGTCAGTTCATGGTGAAGTCACCGGCGTGCGAGCCGGCTGCCTAAACCATCGATAGGAACGCGTCACCGGGCCAGCGTACCCGACCGGACGCCCTCACCCGTCCTGTCGTCCCAAGATGCGGGGCGAAGATCGCGTGCCGGGGGTGCGGTCGGGGTAACAGGGGTGCCATGACACACGAGCAGAGCGATCAGGAGCGGGTGGAGTCCCGCGCGCACCACCTCCTGCCCGAGGAGGAGGCGGTGGGCAGCGACGACCCGGAGGCGCAGGCGGAGGCCATCCTCGCCGATTCGGACATCCGCGAAGCGGACCAGAACGCCGCACCGGACACGGTGCTGGAGCGTCGTACCTCGGATCAGACCGTGGTGGCGGTCGAACCGCCGGACTGAGCGGTCGCCCCGCGGGCCCGGCGCGACCCCCGGTAGGTCTGGTCGCGCAGCCAGGCGAGCGGACCTGCCACCCGCAGTTCGGGTGGCAGGTTGCGCACCGGGTCGAACGCGAGCGCCGCGTCCTCCGCGGCGCTGAGCTGGGCATCGAGGCTGACCTGCCCGACCAGCCGCCACGGCCCCACCGCCGACGCGACCGCGAGCACCAGGCGCGGGGTGTCCGTCCGGGTCGCGGCGGCCGCCGTGGCAAGGCTCCGACCGAGGTCGGCCGAGTCGGGGTCGGCCAGGGCGGCCAGCCAGAGGCGGCGCGGACCCGCGCGGTAGCACGTGATCGTGCTGTACGTGCCGGTGAAGCGGCGTCGGGGCAGCGGCAGGTTCCGCAGCAGCGGGGCCGCGCCGCTGGAGCTGACCAGCAGGTCGAACGGCCGGCCGCCGTCGCGGTGCAGGCGCAGCGCGAGGCCCAGGACGTCGGGCCAACTGCCGGGCGTGGGCGTCCCCTTGGAGAGCCGGATGGTGGTCCGGTACCGGCCGGGGTGGTCCAGCAGGGCGACCCCGGTGGGCGGTCCGGGCGTACCCCAGATCACCGTCTCGCCGACGAACGAGCGACCGGCCGGATGCAGCAGCCGGCCGCGGCGCAGCCGGCCGAGTGCGGTGCTGGCGCGTTCGACGGCGGTGGCGGTGGCCCGGCCGGCGGACCGGGACGGAGGCGGGGTGACGGTCATTGCTCTCCGGTACCCCACGCGGCGGTTCCGATGCCGCCCGGGTCGGCTCGCCGACCGACCGCACGTCACCTTTCCGCCTCCGAGATCGGATAGCGTCGGGGGCATGCCCGACAGCGGTTACCCCTGGCCCATTCAGACGTCCCGACTGGACAACGGCCTGCGCGTGGTGGTGAGTGAGGATCGCACCGCGCCCGCCGTGGCCGTCAACCTCTGGTACGACGTCGGCTCCCGGCACGAGCCGGCCGGGCAGACCGGTTTCGCCCACCTCTTCGAGCACCTGATGTTCGAGGGCTCGGTGAACGTGGCGAAGACCGAGCACATGAAGCTGATCCAGGGCTCCGGCGGCTCGCTCAACGCCACCACCAACCCGGACCGGACCAACTACTTCGAGACGGTCCCGGCCGAGCACCTGGAGCTGGCGCTCTGGTTGGAGGCCGACCGGATGGGTGGCCTGGTCCCCGCCCTCACCCAGGAGACGCTGGACAACCAGCGGGACGTGGTGAAGAACGAGCGCCGGCAGCGCTACGAGAACGTGCCGTACGGCGACGCCTGGCTGCGGTTGCTGCCGCTGCTCTATCCGTCGGGGCACCCCTACCACCACGCGACGATCGGCTCGATGGCCGACCTGAACGCCGCCGACCTGGCTACCTTCCAGGCGTTCCACCAGACCTACTACGCGCCGAACAACGCGGTGCTCACCGTGGTCGGCGACGCCACCGCCTCCGACGTGTTCGCGCTCGCCGACAAGTACTTCGGCGCGCTGCCCGCCCGCGACGACATTCCGCCGGCACCGGACGGCCGCAGCGTCCCCGCCACCGGGCAGACGGCCGTCGAGTCGGTGAGCGCCGACGTGCCGGCGCCACGGGTCTACATCGCCCACCGCAGCTACCCGTTCGGCAGCCCGGGATACAACGTGATCACCGTGCTCGCCACCATCCTGGGTAGCGGCCGGGGCAGCCGGCTCTACCAGCGCCTCGCCGATGGTGAGCGGATCGCGCAACCGGACCTGGTCGGGGCGTACGGGGTGGACCTCGCCCACGCCCCGGCACCGCTGATCGCCACCGCCACCGCCCGCCCCGGAGTGAGCGCCGAGCGGCTGGCCGAAGGGCTGGCCGAGGTCGTCGACGAGCTGGCCACCGTGCCGGTCACCGCCGCCGAGCTGGACCGGGCCAAGGCGTTGCTCACCACCGGGTGGTGGCGTCAGCTGTCCACCGTCGACGGCCGCGCGGACCTGCTCGGCCGGTACGCCACGCAGTTCGGTGACCCGGCCCGCATCGCCGAGCAGTTGCCGGCCCTGCTCGCGGTCACCGCCGAGCAGATCGCCGAGGCCGCCGCCGACGTGCTCGCCACCGACCGGGTGACCCTGACCTACCTGCCCGAGGAGACCTCATGACGCTGATCGCCGACCGTCCCGGCCCGGGTGCCGCCCGCCCGTACCGGTTCCCGCCGGTGGTCCGCCGCGCCGCGGCCGGTGGTCAGGTCGTCGCCGCGCACCTGCCGGGGCAGAACCTCGCCGTGGCCCTGCTGCTGCTCGACGTGGGCGCGGGCCAGGAGCCGGTCGGCAAGGAGGGCCTGTCCGGTGTGCTGGCCAAGGCGTTGGAGGAGGGGACCGCACAGCGGGACGCCGCCGCGTACGCGCTCGCCGTCGAAGGGCTCGGCACCGCGTTGTCCACCGGTCTGGACTGGGACTCGTTCCAGGCCAGCGTGGTGATCCCGGTGGACCGGCTGAGTGCCGCCGTGGAGCTGCTCGCCGAGGCGGTCCGGACGCCCAGGCTCGACCCCGCCGACGTACGCCGGGTCCGCGACGACGAGGCGACCGCGCTCCGGATGGACTGGGCCAACCCCGGCCCGCGCGCCGACGCCGCGCTGCGCGCCGACCTGTTCGGTGCACAGAACCGCTGGGGCCGGCCGATGCACGGCGACCCGGAGTCGGTCGCTGGTTTGGACGTGGAGGACGTGACGGTCTTCCACTCCGAGTGGTTCCTGCGCCCCGGCACCCTGATCGTCGCCGGTGACCTGGACCGGATCGACCTGGACGCGCTGGCCGCCGCGGCGTTCGCCGGCACCGGCGGTGGCCCCGCCCAGCGGGGCGGTCCCATCGAGGTGCCGCTGCACACCGGTCGGCGGATCATCCTGGTGGACCGGCCCGGCTCGGTGCAGTCCACGCTGCGGCTGGGCCACCCGTCGCCGCACCGGGCGCACCCCGACCACGTGCCGATGACACTCGCCGGCACGGTGCTCGGCGGGGCGTTCACCTCCCGACTCAACCACCTGCTGCGGGAGGTGCACGGCTACACCTACGGCATCCGGGGCGACTTCGCCGCGTCGCGGCGGTTCGGTCGGTTCGCTGTCAGTTCCGGCGTGCAGACGGCGGTCACCGCGCCGGCCCTGGTCGAGGCGGTGGGGGAGATCACCCGTACCCAGGCCACCGGGGTGACGGAGGACGAGCTGGAGGTGGCCCGCTCCTGGCGGGCCGGGCAGCTCTCGGTCGAGTTGCAGAGCCCCCGGGCGATCGCCTCCGCGCTGACCACCCTGGTGGTGCACGACCTGCCGGACGACTACCACGCGCGGTTGCGCGAGTCGCTGCTCTCCGCCGACGTTGACCAGGTCTCCGCGGCGGCGGCCACCCACCTGCACCCGGAAGCCCTCACCCTGGTCATCGAGGGCGACGCCGCGGTGATCCGCGACGACCTGGAGGCCACCGCCCTAGGAGATCTCCTCCCCTGACGCCCCCGGACAAACGCCGTTGATCAAGAGGTCTGCGTCATCCGGAGCACGGTTTCTGACGCAGATCTCTTGATCGACAGATGGTGGGCGGGGTGTGAGGTGGAACCCGGGGGGTGGGAAAGGGGTCCCGGTTTCCGGGGTGGGGTCGGTAGCCTCGCGGGCATGAGGATCGGCATTGTGGGGGCCACCGGCCAGGTCGGTGGCGTGATGCGGCAGGTGCTGACGGAGCGGAAGTTCCCGGCGGAGCAGGTGCGGTTGTTCGCCTCGGCGCGGTCCGCCGGGCGTACGCTGCCGTGGCGCGACGGTGAGGTGACCGTCGAGGACGCGGCGACCGCGGACTATTCCGAGCTGGACATCGTGCTCTTCTCGGCCGGTAAGGGCACGGCCCGGGAGTTGGCGCCACGGGTCGCCGAGGCCGGCGCCGTGGTGATCGACAACTCGTCGGCGTTCCGGATGGACCCGCAGGTGCCGCTGGTGGTCGCCGAGGTCAACCCGCACGCCGCCCTGGACCGCCCGAAGGGCATCATCGCCAACCCCAACTGCACCACGATGGCCGCGATGCCGGTGCTGCGTCCGCTGCACGCCGAAGCTGGCCTGGTGGGCCTGGTCGTCTCCACCTACCAGGCGGTTTCCGGCGCGGGGCTGGCCGGCGTCGCCGAGCTGGACGAGCAGGTCCGCAAGGTGGCCGAGCACGCCGCCGGGCTGGCCTTCGACGGGTCGGCCGTGGAGTTCCCCGCACCGCGCTCGTTCACCCAGCCGATCGCCTTCAACGTCCTCCCGCTGGCCGGTTCGATCGTCGACGACGGCTCGTTCGAGACCGACGAGGAGCAGAAGCTCCGCAACGAGAGCCGCAAGATCCTGGAGATCCCCGACCTGTTGGTCTCCGGCACCTGTGTCCGGGTGCCGGTCTTCACCGGGCACTCGCTCCAGATCAACGCCCGGTTCGCCCGGCCGCTCACCCCGCAGCGCGCCCACGAGCTGCTGGCCGACGCGCCCGGGGTGGCACTGACCGACGTCCCGACGCCGTTGCAGGCCGCCGGCCAGGACCCGACCTACGTGGGTCGGATCCGCGCCGACGAGACCGTCGAGTACGGGCTGGCGTTGTTCTGCTCCAACGACAACCTGCGCAAGGGTGCCGCGCTGAACGCGGTGCAACTCGCCGAGCTGGTCGCCGCCGAGCGCCGCTGACCGGCACTGTCGCACTCTCACCGAGCCCTCGCCGTCCGTCGGCGAGGGCTCGGTGCCGTTCCGGGTGGTCGCCCTGCCGTTCCGGTGGTCGCCCGCGGCGGCCGGCAGGTCGTGCTTGGATGGGTCGGAGACGATCGTCCAACCTGGAGGACACCATGCCGGATGACCGCACCCAGCAGGCGTTGACCGATCTGGTTGCCGGCCGCTCGATGGGCGTGCTCGCCACCATCAAGCGGGACGGGCGTCCGCAGCTGTCCACGGTGCTCTACTCCTTCGACCGGGACGCGGGCCTGATCCGGGTCTCGGTCACCGACAGCCGCGCCAAGACCGCCAACCTGCGCCGCGACCCGCGCGCCAGCTTCCACGTCAGCAACGAGGACGGCTGGGCGTACGCGGTGGTCGAGGGTCGCGCCGAACTGACCCCGCCGGCCACCCGGCTCGACGACGAGACCGTCGAGGAGTTGGTGGCGCTCTACCGCGGGCTGAGCGGTGAACACCCCGACTGGGACGAGTACCGCCAGGCCATGGTCGACGAGGGACGGATCGTGCTACGCCTGCACGTCGAGCGGCTCTACGGGATGGCGCCCCAGGGCTGACCCGCCCACAGCCGATCAGCCCGGCTCGATCACGGTCACGCCGGGCCAACGCTGCGCCGGCCGGTGCCGGGCCAACCGCTGCCGCGACCGGGCCACGTCCACCCGGGCCGGGTTGTGCCGCCACACCCCGGCCAGCAGATCCGTCAGACCGTACGGGGCGCAGACCCTGAGTCGGCCGGCCTGGTCCAGGCGGACGGCCACCGCTGTCGCGTACTCCGGCCAGGTGGCGACCGCCTCGGCCACGCTGCGGTACGGCTCGATCGGGTCGCCGCCGAACTTGGCCGCGTACCAGGTGTGCACCGCCGCCTGGTTGCGCGCCTGCCACGGCGGCTGCGGCCACATCCCGGCCAGCCGGGCGGTGGCCCGGTCGTCGTCGGCGCGGGTCAGCCTCGCCGGGTCGAAGAAGACCACGTCCACGTCGCGGACCCGCGCCGGGTCGAACCCGTCGCCGTACCGCTCGCCCCACACCAGGTCGCGCAGGGCGCCCGCGCCGATCCAGGCGTCCGGCAGCCCGGAATCACGCACGACGGTCAGCGCCCGGGTCAACCAATCGCTGCCGGAGACCAGTTCCCGCAGCTCCTCCTCGCCCGTCATCATCCGCCCACCGTAGGCAGCGGAGCCGACATGCGCCGCCCGTCGACGGGTACATCGCCCCTGCTTCGCCGTCGCGGGACGTCGGGGAGGGGGTGGGCGATGGGCACCGGCACGGGCAGCGACGAGACCAGCCCCGGCGGCCCGGCCCTGCGGCGGGAAACCTCCCGGCTGCTGTCGTTCAGCGACGGGGTCTTCGCCATCATCATCACGCTGCTGGTGCTCGACCTCCAGCCGCCTCGGGTCGGCCGCGGTCAGCTTCTGCACGCGCTGGTCGAGCAGTGACCGGCGTGGTCGTCCACGGTCTGGTCGGATTCCTGGCCAGTCCGCTGTTCGCGCTGGTGATCTTCCTGCTGCTGCCGGCGTTCTACAGCCGGACCAGCAGCGGCTTCTACGAACTGCGGCACCCGCGCGGATAGGCCGGGGCCGTATGCGTTACCCCCTCCCGGGCGGCGGGTAGACGGGCCGTGCCGACACCGAGAGGGGAGCACCATGACAACGGTCGGAGAGTTCATGACGACCCGGTTGGTGACGATGGACGGCAACGACACGCTCATCGCCGCCGCGCAGGAGATGCGTGACAGCGCGATCGGCGATGTGGTGGTGACCGACGGCGACAGTGTGGTCGGCATCGTCACGGACCGGGACATCACGGTCCGAGGTGTCGCGGAGAACATGGACCCGGGCTCGACCCGGTTGAGCCAGATCACCACTCGCGACGTGATCACGGTGAGTCAGTACGACGACGCCGTGGCCGCCGCGGACCTGATGCGGACGTACGCCGTACGCCGACTTCCGGTGATCGACGACGGGCGCCTGATCGGCCTGGTGTCGATGGGTGACCTCGCGGTCGAGCGGGAACCGCAGTCGGTCCTGGCCGACATCAGCGCCGACGACCCGAACAACTGACCCGTCCGCCGCGGCACGCGCCGGCTCTCCCCTTCCGGGAGGGCCGGCGCTGTGGCGTCGTCACCCCTCGGTGATCAAGAGGTTCGCGTCACGACACGCCGAAAGCGATGACGCAAAAGCTCTTGATCACCGCCGCAGGGGCAGGGCGGCGGGCGGGGGTGGAGGCGGGGTGGGTGACGGGTCACCCGAATTGGGCGAGGTTGAGCGGGTGAGCGGCGGGGACCCGTGCGGGGACGTGCAACGCCGGCCGTCCGTGCGACGCGAGCGCGGTGGGTGGGATCCCCGGCCCGGCAACTGGGAGGAGTGGACCCGATGGTGGACGCGACCACGAGGTTCTTCGAGGACCTGGACCGGCGGGGGTACGAACCCCTGCTGGCCAAGACCTCCGGGACGCTGCGGATCGACCTGCACGAGGGGGCGCAGACCCGGCACTGGCTGCTGAGGATCGACCACGGCCGGCTGAACGTCAGTCAGGAGGACCAGGAGGCCGACACGGTGATCGGCGCGAGCCCGGTCCTCTTCGACGACATCGCCTCGGGGCGCGAGCACGGCCTGGCCGCGTTGTTGCGGGGGGACATGACGGTGTCGGGCGACGCGCGTCTCGTCGTACAGGTGGAGCGGATCTTCCCGGGTTCCCCGGACGCCCGCGGGCCGCGTCGGCGATTCGCCGGGGAGGTGCACTGATGGGGCAGAGCAACACGATCCGGATCCTGGACGGCAACACGTTCGTCGTCTGCGAGGACACCGGTGACATCGAGGCGACGCCGAGCGAGCCCACCGGGCTCTTCTCCATCGACACCCGGTTCCTGTCGACCTGGGTGCTGACCGTCAACGGTGAGCGACTCAACTCGCTCTCCTACGACGACCTGCAGTACTTCGAGTCGCGATTCTTCCTGGTTCCGGGGATGGCCACGCACTACGTGGACGCGAAGCTGTCGATCATCCGGGAGCGCACGGTGGGTGGCAGCTTCTGTGAGCAGCTGACCATTCTCAACCACGACGAGAAGCCGGTCGACCTGGAAGTCCGGATGGACGCGGCGTCGGACTTCGCCGACCTGTTCCAGGTCAAGGACGAGATCCTGAACAAGAAGGGCGAGATCTACACCGAGGTGGAGTCGGACCGGCTGCGGCTGGGGTACCGGCGGGGGAACTTCCGGCGGGAGACGATCATCTCGTCGTCGATGTCGGCCCGGTACGACAGCAGGGGCTTCACGTACACGGTGCACCTGGAGCCCAACGAGCAGTGGGACGCCTCGATCGACGTGCAGACCCACGCGGTCGGGCCCGGCGGCCGGGACCTGCGGTTCGGGCTGCGCAAGCACGGCACCGAGCGGCTCGCTCTCCAGCACGACCTGGAGAAGTGGATCGCCGACGCACCGAAGGTCAACAGTGAGCACGGTCGGGTGGCCAGCACGTACCGGCGCAGTCTGATCGACCTGGCGGCGCTGCGCTTCTCGCCGCTGTCGCTGGGCGGCGCCACCCTGCCCGCCGCCGGTCTGCCCTGGTTCATGACCATGTTCGGCCGGGACAGCATCCTCACCTGCCTGCAGACGCTGCCGTTCACTCCGCAGCTGTCGAAGACGACGCTGCGCATCCTGGCGTCCCTTCAGGGCAGCCGGTTCGACGACTTCCGGGACGAGGACCCGGGGCGGATCCTGCACGAGATGCGCTACGGCGAGACCGCTGCCTTCGAGGAACAGCCACACTCGCCGTACTACGGCTCGGTCGACGCGACGCCGCTGTTCATCGTGCTGCTCGACGAGTACGAGCGGTGGAGCGGGGACGTCGCGCTGGTCAAGGAGTTGGAGCAGGAGTCCCGGGCGGCGCTGAGGTGGATCGACAACTACGCCGACCTGGTCGGCACCGGCTACATCTGGTACGAGCGACGCAACACCGAGACCGGTCTGGAGAACCAGTGCTGGAAGGACTCCTGGGACTCGATCTCCTACTCCGACGGCACGCTGCCGCCGTTCCCACGGGCCACCTGCGAGGTGCAGGGGTACGCGTACGACGCGAAGGTCCGCGCGGCCCGGTTGGCGCGCGAGTTCTGGGGTGACCCGGAGTTCGCCGACCAGTTGGAGCGGGAGGCGGCAGAGCTGAAGGAGCGGTTCAACCGGGACTGGTGGGTGGACGACGGCGAGTACTTCGCCCTGGCCCTGGACCCGGACGGCCGGCAGTGCGACATCCTCAGCTCCAACATCGGCCACCTGTTGTGGAGCGGGATCGTCGAACCCGAGCGGGCGGAGAAGCTCGCCGCGCACCTGGTCGGGCCGCGGCTCTTCTCCGGCTGGGGGGTTCGCACCCTCGCCGAGGGGGAGGCCCGCTACAACCCCATCGGCTACCACAACGGCACGATCTGGCCGTTCGACAACTCGTTCATCGCCTGGGGTCTGCGCCGTTACGGCTTCGCCGAGGAGGCCGCGACCATCGCGAACGGCATCCTGGACGCGGCCACGTACTTCGACGGCCGGTTGCCGGAGGCGTTCGGCGGCTATCCGCGGGAGCTGACCAAGTTCCCGGTGGAGTACCCGACGGCGTGCAGTCCGCAGGCCTGGTCGACCGGTACGCCGCTGTTGCTGCTGCGGACCATGCTCGGTCTGGAGCCACATGAGGGTCACCTGTCGGTCGAGCCACGGCTGCCGGTGGGGATGGGGCGCATCGAGGTGCTGGACATCCCCGGTCGGTGGGGTCGGGTGGACGCGTTCGCCCGGGGCCGACTGGAACTGAACAAGCTCGCCGACTGACACACCTGAGCGCCGAACCGGCGGTGGCGCGTCACCCGTGTCGCCGCCGGTTCGCCACCCAGCCGATCCCCAGCCGGTCAGGGTAGATTCTGCGAATGCCGGAGCTCGTGTACCCGCCCGTTATCGCCGCCGCCAAGACGCTGTTCCGGGTCCTCGACCTGAAGATCACCATCGAGGGCGCCCACCACGTACCCCGCACGGGCGGGGCGGTGCTGGCCAGCAACCACGTCAGCTACCTCGACTTCATCTTCGCCGGTCTGGGCGCGAACGCGTCGGGCCGGCTGGTCCGCTTCATGGCCAAGGATTCGGTCTTCACGCACAAGATCTCCGGCCCGCTGATGCGTGGGATGCGGCACATTCCGGTGGACCGGCAGGCCGGCGCGGCCTCGTTCCGCGCCGCGGTGGGCGCGCTCAAGCAGGGCGAGGTCGTCGGCGTCTTCCCCGAGGCGACGATCAGCCGGTCGTTCACCGTGAAGGAGCTCAAGAGCGGCACGGTCCGGATGGCCCGCTCGGCGAAGGTGCCGGTGCTGCCGGTCGCGTTGTGGGGCACCCAGCGCCTCTGGACCAAGGGCCGCCCGCGCACTCTGACCCGTCGGCACACGCCGATCACTATCCTGATCGGCGAGCCGATCGACCCGGCGGACTTCCCGGACCCGAACGTGCTGGCCGCCGAGCTGACCACCCGGCTCAGCGCCCTCGTCGACCGGGCGCAGCGGAATTATCCGGACACCCCCGCCGGCCCGGACGACACCTGGTGGCAGCCCGCGCACCTGGGCGGCAGCGCGCCCACACCGGAGGAGGCCGCCGCTCTGGACGCCGCCGCCGAGCACCGCGCCCCCAGCGCCTGACGCCGGGGGCCTCGACCCACGCCGAGTTGGCCGGATCGTTCCGCACCTGGACAGAATGGTGTCTGCCGGCGCGAACGCCGTCCGACCAGGATCGACGTCATGAGCAGAGCAGCACTCGTCGTGATCGACGTGCAAGAGTCCTTCCGTCAGCGCCCGATCTGGGCGTACGGCTCCAACCCCGACATGATCCGCCAGGTCGACCGGCTGGTGGCTGCCGCCCGGCAGCGCGGCGACCTGGTGGTCTGGGTCCTGCACTCGGAACCCGGGACGGGCGGGTTGTTCGACCCCGCCCTTTCCTACGTCCGGCTGATCGACGGGTTGGTCCCGGCCGAGGGTGAGCCGACGCTGGTCAAGACCGCGCACAACGCGTTCACCACCACGAACCTCCAGCAACTGCTCACCCGGGCCGGCATCACCGACATCACCGTCTGCGGCATCCGCACCGAGCAGTGCGTGGAGACCACCACCCGGGTCGGCGCGGACCTGGGCTACCGGATGACCTTCGTCACCGACGCCACGCTGACCTTCCCCATCCCACACCGGGACCTGCCGGAGACCGCCACGGTCGCGGAGATCCTCGCCGACCCGCGCACACTGACGAACGAGGAGATCGTGTCCCGCACCGAGTACGCGCTGGCGGGCCGCTTCGCGACCATCCGCACCGTGGACGAGGTCACCGGCGCGACCCTCGCCGGCAGCCGGGGCTGACGTCGTGACCCGGGTCGTCTTCCTGCTGGTCCCACAGCTGCACCTGCTGGACCTCGCCGGGCCGGCTCAGGTCTTCTCCAGCGCCGCCGACCTCGGGTACGACTACCAACTGCACTACGTCGCGGAGCGCGAGCAGGTGCCCACTGTGCAGGGCGTACCGCTGGTCTCCGACACCCGGTGGCCCGAGCTGGCCCCGGACGACCTGGTGATCGTGCCCGGTTGGCGGCCGGCGGCGCACGGGCCGCAGGGACCGGTGTCGCCGGGCGATCTGCGGCGGCTCGCCGAGCACCACGCGGCCGGTGGCACGGTGGCCAGTGTCTGCGCCGGGGCGTACGCGCTCGGGCGGGCCGGCCTGCTCGACGGCCGACGCTGCACCACCCACCACGAGGTGCAGGACGACCTGGCCCGCCGGCACCCGGCGGCCCAGGTCGTCCGAGACGTGCTGTACGTGGTGGACGACCGGGTGGTCACCTCGGCGGGCATCGCCAGTGGCATCGACGTGGCGCTGCACCTGGTGGCGACCCGGCACGGCCCGGCGACCGCCGCGAAGATCGCCCGCACGCTGGTCGTCTACGCCCGCCGCAACGGGCACGAGCCGCAGGCCAGCGCGTTGATGCGGCACCGCTCACACCTGTCCGACTCCGTGCACCGGGTGCAGGATCTGATCGACAGCCGGTTCGCCGAGCCCCTGCCGCTGGCCGAACTGGCCGCCGCCGGCGGTGTGGCCGAACGAACCCTGACCCGGCTCTTCCGGGCGAGCACCGGCCTCACCCCGCTCGGCTACCAGCAGCTGCTCCGGGTGGAACGGGCCGAGCACCTGATCGGGCACGGCACCACAGTGGAAGCCGCCGCGCGGGCGGTCGGCTTCACCGATGCCCGGATGCTGCGCCGCCTGCGAGCCCGTCCCACGAGGTCGGATCCGGTCTCGAGCGGTAGTAGTCGTCCCGGGAGTGGAACTCCACCGGCAACGAGCCGGGCAGCGTGATCCGGGTGTCCCCGGCGAGCAGACCGGGGCCGGCCCGCAGCAGCAGCACGTCGCGCTCCTGGGCCGAGAGGTCGACCAGTTGCGGACGGTTGAGCCGGAACATGGCCACCGCCCGGCGGACCTGCCGGGCCAGCGCCACGACCTCGGCGGTCGTTCCGCTGAGGGCCAACGCCGGCTGCTGAATGGTGCGCAGCGCGTCGCAGACGATCAGCAGCTGCGCCGGGGTGTCCGGCGCGCTCGTCGGCAGCTCCAACCGGGACGGCCACTGCCAGCGGATCTGACCGCTCATCAGGCCGTTCAGTCGAGCCGGCGGTCGGGCCCGGTGCGTGCCGTCGGCGACCAGCGACAGGTGCGAGCCACTGCCCACCCAGCAGATCCGCTGGTCGGTGACTGTCACCGCGACCGGCTCTGGCAACTGCCAACGGCGTCGCACCTCGCTCGGCCCGAGCAGGTAGCCCGCGACCAGCAGCCGGTGTCGCCCGAGCAACCGTTCGCCGGGCACCGGTCGCAGGTTGTAGCGGCGGTCCAGGGTCGGGCCCACGTCGTCGTCGGGGGCGTCGAACCGGTGGGGACCGATGAAGAAGGGGGACGCGTCGGCGTGCATCGTCACGACCTTCCGGTCAGCTGGCTGTGTACTGAAGCCTTCCGGACCGCAGCGCCCCTGTCATGACGCCTGTTAGGGGGTCGGCCGGTCGTGTGTCGCCTGTGACCGGTAGATGCCGATCTCCTCCGGGCGGACGAGACCGTCCTCGATCGCACGGGCGAGCAGTGCCGCCTTTGTGGCGGCTGGTCGCCCCGCCCGGGTGTACTTGATCCGCGCCCGGTCGACGTACTGCTTCACGGTGTGCTCGCTGATCTGCATCCGCCGAGCCACCGACGCCTTGGACATCGACTGGAACCAGAGCAGCAGCGCCTCACGCTCCTTGTCGGACAACATCGGCCGGTCCGGCCGCGGGTCCCCGACCATCGCACCGGCCAGCGCCGGCGGCACGTACGGGCGGTCGCTCGCGGCGGCCAACACCGTCTCCACGCAGTGTTCCCGGCCCTCGTGCTTGGCCAGGAACGCCACCGCCCCGGCGTCCAGCGCGGCGAGCATCGTCTGCGGGTCGGTGTGCTCCGAATAGACCACCACCCGCCGACCGGCGGCGCTCAGCTCGGCCAACTTGTCCAACGCCATCCGCCCGTGCAGCCGCAGGTCGAGCAGGATCACATCGGCGTGCGGCGCCGCCCGCAACACCGCGTCCGGGTCGTCGCCGGTGGCGAGCACCGTCAGACGAGGCTCGGTGGCGAGCCAGGCGCGGACCCCCTCGACCACCACCGGATGGTCATCGACGATCGCCACCCCGACCGGCCGATCGCCGGTCACCGCCGCCACCGGGTCTGCGCCCATCTGATGTTCCCGTCCCGTTCGTAGAGGTACTGCACCGGCCCGTCGTCGTGCTCCCCGGGGGGCGGGCCGGTCGACTCCGGTCCCTCCCGGTCCGGCGTGACCAGGCTGACCACCACGTCGTCCGAGCCGGAGACCACTGTCAGACGCGCCCATCCCCGGGCGTCGGCGAGGGTGCCGGTGAGCGGGTCGGCCAGCCGGCGGCGGACCTCCACCGGCAGCGGCGGCGGGGTGCCGATGGTGACCAGGTCGATCGGTAGGCCGTTGCGTTCCGCCAGGTCGGCGGCGGCGCGCAACTCGTGCAACAGCGGGTCGGGCACGTCGTCGGACTCGGCGATCAGCCGGCGCAGCCGGGCGGCGGCCAGCATGCACCGGCGCTGCACCTCCGGGTCGTCCGGGTCGGCCTGGCCGCCGGCCAGGTCCCCGAGGACCCGCCCGGCCGCCGAGCTGACCAGAGCGAGCCGGTCCCGGCGTTCCCGAAGGCCCCGCTCGGCGGCATCCCGCTCCGCGGCCATCGCGTGACCGGCGGCCGAGACGGCGGCCCGTTCCCGAGCCAGGCCGACGATGACAGTGCTGCCCACGAAGACCGCCACCGGCAGGGAGAACGTGCCGTAGACGTACATCACGTAGCGGGCCACGTCGGCCGGATCGGGGCCGTGCACGAGCACGGCGACCAGGGCGATCAACGCGTGCGTGCTGAGGAGCGCGATCAGCCCCACGACGCGCCGACCCCACACCGCCAGCACGAAGAACCAGCCGAGCGTGCCCCACACCCAGTTGGCGGCGGTGAACAACTGCCGCTCACCGGCCGCGGCGAAGACGGCCGCGTCGACGACCAGCAGCAGCCCGGCCAGCGGCCACGGCGGCAGCGGCGAGCCTTGCAGCAGCCGTACCCCGGCCACCGCGCCGGTCACCGCGACCAGGATCCAGGTGCCGAGCACCACCACTGGCGCGGCGAACTCCGCGCGGGCGGACAGCACCGCCGGTAACGCGATCGCGACGTGCCAGGCCAACGCGATGGCGACGGCGGCGATCCGGGCGCCCCGGTCGGACGCGTGCGCCACGGCGGCCGGCGCGGCGAGCGTCCCGGGGGAGTCCGGCTCGCGGGGGGTCGGGACGCTGGTGCGGTTCGGTGCCTCCGGCGCGTCGGTGGGGTGCGCCGGGGCGTTCAGGTCAGCCGACACCGGGCCACTCCAGTCGAATCCGGGTGCCCGCGCCGACGGCCGAGTGCACGACGGCCCGCCCACCGACCGTCGCCATCCGGCCGCGGATCGACTCGCGCAACCCGTAGCGGTGTGGTGGGACGGTGGCCAGGTCGAAGCCGGGGCCGTCGTCGGCGACCTCGACCACGACGCCGATCGCGTCGCGGCTCAGCCGCAGCGTGGCCCCGGCGCCCGGCGCGTGGCGGACCACGTTGGACAGCGCCGCGTAGGCGCTCTCGCTGATCGCGTCGGCCACCCCGACCGGGACCGTGCAGGACGCCAGGTCCAGCCGTACCGCCAGCTCGGGCAGCCGGTCGGCCACCAACCGCAACCGCCCGTCGAGCGGCACCGGGCCGTCGCCGGCCACCGGGCCGACGTCGGTGAGGGAGACGAGGGTACGCAGGTCGGCCGCGCACCGGTCCCGGAAGGCGACCGAGGGTCCCGCCACCGCGCCCAGCCCCACCATGGTCAGCGTCCCGAGCACTGTGTCGTGCAGGTCGCGGTTCTGCTGACGTTCGGCCTCGCGGGCGGCGCGCGCGACCAACGCCTCCCGGGTCATCCGCTGGTGTTCGACGAAGGCGCGGTCCGCCCGGCCGATGCGTCGGCGCATGACCGCCGCCATCATCGCCGTGCAGGCGGTCTGCACCAGTAGCGTGGCCGCGTGCGCCCTAGCCTCGGTGGGGTTGCCGGCGGCCTGCGCCCCGGTCACGTAGGTGGCCGTCACGAGTAGCCCGGCCGGGATCGACCAGCGTGCCGAGGTCGTGGCCTGTGTGTTGATCACCGTGGTGCTGGCCAGCACGGCGATCCAACTGCCCTCGCCGGGCAGCACCTCGGGCGCCACCAACACCGGGATGAGCAGGCAGGTCAGCGCGGTGAACGCCACGTCACCGGCCACGAGGCCGGGGCCGATGCCGTGGCGCAACGCGCGGTGCGCGTACCAGAGAGACCACCCGGTCAGCACTGCCACAGCAGGCAGCAACACCGTCTGCTGCACCGGCGGGGTCTGCACCGACACGGCCACCGCCGCGCCGAACAGCCCGCAGCTCAACCGCAGCAGCGCCGGCAATGTGGTGAAGATGAGGCCCAGGGCCCCGCCGGCCGGATTGTCCAGCGTGGGCGGCGGCACGGTGGGGGTGGCAACGGCCGGCATCGGGAAGTGTCCTTCCGACAACGACCCGGTCCGGGTCCACGCGGCGTAGATCGACATCGGACAATAGCATGGGGACTGTGACCGAGTGATCCTTTGCGTGCGGAGTGTCGCTAATGTGTCACTCTGTGCTGCGGGGTTGGAGAAGGTCCCAGCGGTTGCCGTAGATATCGACGAACACCGCTACCGAACCGTACGCCTCGTGCCGCGGTTCCTCCAGAAAACGCACCCCGGCCGCCACCATCCGGGCATGGTCGCGGGCGAAATCCTCCGTGTAGAGGAACAGCCCGACCCGGCCGCCGGTCTGGTCGCCGACCCGAGCCTGTTGCTCGGTGCTGCTCGGCCGGGCCAGCAGCAGGGCAGTCTCGCGGGCGCCCGCCGGGCGGACCACCACCCAGCGTGAACCGTCCGGTCGGGCGGTGTCCTCCACCAGCTCGAAACCGAGGTCGCCGACGTAGAAGTCGATCGCCTCGTCGTACTCCCTGACCAGTAGCGCGACAAGTCCCAGATGTGCCATTCGGTCATTCTGCCGGCGGATGCCCCCGGCCCGTCCGGCGACGTCCCCACCGGTCGCCCGCGTCACGCCGCGGCCCGGCCGGCCGGAACCGGACGCGTCTGTCGTCCGTCTCATCCCCGGGTGGAAGGGTGGTGAGCCGGATGCGCTCGTCCCGGACGGTACTGGCGGTGGCACTGCTCGGCATGGCGCTGGGTGGCTGCGGTGGCACGGACATCGGGCCGGGCGGAGCCGACGAGCCCGCTCCGGCTCAGATCGTCGACGGGTGGACCTCCTGTGCCAAGGCGGCCCCCCGGGCCGGCGAGATGATCACGGTGCCGAACACGGGGACGTCGCCACCGGCCGTGAAGGAGCCGACGATCGGTCGCATCGACCCGGCGTTCGCCCCGGTCGCGGCCGTGATCTGCGGGCGCGAGATTCGGCCGGGGCCCAACGGTGGTCAGGAGCAGGTCGCCATCGAGCGACGCGCCGAGCAGATTGGCCCGCTGGTCACCGCGCTGCGCCTGCCCAGTGAGCAGACCGGCGGGGAGGTCGCCTGCACCCTCGAGATGGTCGTCCCGCCGTGGTTGGCCCTGGTGGACGACAGGGGGCGCTGGCTGCGGCCCCACATCCCGACGGACTCCTGCGGCAAGCCTCGCGCCGAGGTGATCGCCGCGTTGGCCGGGCCGCAGTGGACCACGGTGGACACCCGTACCATCCGGCAGATCGAATCTGCGGCGGCCGAGGCCGCCGGTTGCGCGCAGCAGTGGACGGACATGGTGTGGGTGGAAACCCGGAACGGTAGCCCCGGGCCGGCCGGGCCCGGGCTACCGCCGGCCGCCGGGCCGCTGCGCCTCTGCGTCTACCAGGTGCCCGCGTCGCTTCAGGAAGGCGAGAAACCCGCGGGCGACTTCGTGTACGGCGGGCCGCTGCCAACCGAGCGCCAGGCGGGCGTGTTCCGGGCGCTGTCCAACCGCCGGGCAGTGCTCGACTGTGCCACCCCGGCGACCCGCTTCGCGGTGCTACGCCCGCTTGAAGGCGCAGGCCCCGACCGGTACGTGGAACTCGACGGCTGCCGCCGGTTCCTGATCGCGCCAGCGACGGGCGGTGCGCGGCTCGGCCAGGGTGACGACACGCTGGTCGCCCTGCTGGGGCCCGTCTGAGCCGGCTCGGCGGATCCACCGCCCGACCGGTCGCTACTTCGACAGGGCCCGCTCGAGCTCGCTCTTCGACATCGACGAGCGGCCCTTGATGCCGCGTTGCTTCGCCTCGTTGTACAGCTGCTCCTTGGTGCGACCCTGGGCGCCGCTGTGGGAGCGCTTACCACCACGGTGCCCGGACGACACGTCGTTCCGGGAGGACCGGCTCGCCGTTCGGGACTCACCCGAGCGGGCCCGTTCCTTGTTGACAGTGCGGGCCGCGATCTCCTTGGCCCGCCCGGAGGAGGCGCCCCGCTGCTGCGCGCTCTCCTTGATGTGCTCGTACTGTCGTTCTCTCTTCGGGCTCGATCCTGCTGGCATCGGTGCCTCCCACCTCCGCTGTCGGTGCGGTCGAGGCCCGGCTCGCGCGCTTCTGTCTGACATCGGCACATTCCGAGCCGGGGCATGATGTTCACGCTGTCTGAGCACGATGCCCCGCCGTCCGGGGCGTCAAACGAGTGCACCCGAGCTGATCCGGCTGCGCCTTCGGGGACGCTCGACTCGGCGTCGTATAGTTGTCGCCGCAGCCGACGCCTGGGCGTCGGTCAGTCAGCGTCCAGCAGCGGGCGCCCGGGCTCCGTTGGCGAGTCCGTGCGGCGCCCCGTGCTCGCGGAGCGCCATCACCACGCGCGCTGCCGTCGCCTTCCTGCAACCGGTACGCGCCCCGGGCACGAGGACCTTGAAGTCATGGCACAGCAGCCCATTGATCCCAATGTGGCGATCTCCGAACTCGGCCAGATCAAGCTCGGCGAGACCGATCTGTCCGGAGTGTTGACCCAGGTCTCCGAGTTGGCACGACGCACGATCCCCGGTGCGGAGGAGGTGTCGGTGACGTTGATCAAGCAGGAGGGTGCGCACACCGCCGCGTTCAGCGGGGAGATGGCACTGCGACTCGACGAACTGCAGTACGAGCAGGGCGAGGGTCCGTGTCTGGAGGCGGCCAGAGCCGCCGCTGTCGTGTCCGTCCCCGACATGTCCGAAGAGGCCCGCTGGCCACAGTGGGCGGCCGAAGCCGTGCAGGGCGGAGCTCAGAGTTCACTGTCGATCGGGTTTCCGATCCAGGAGTCCGTGCTCGGTGCGCTGAACATCTACGGGGCCAAGGTGGGTGCCTTCGACGACGACGCGGTCACCCTCGCACAGACGTTCGCGGGGTACGCCGCCGTCGCCCTCGCCAACGCCCACCTCTACGACGCCACCGCCACCCTGGCCGCACAGATGCAGTTGGCCATGCAGAGCCGGGCCGTCATCGAGCAGGCCAAGGGCATCATCATGGGCGAACGCCGATGCACCCCCGACGAGGCGTTCGCCGTCCTCGCGAAGGTTTCCCAGGACTCCAACCGCAAACTGCGGGAGGTCGCTGCCGCACTGGTGGAACGGGCCACCCAACCGCCGAGTCTCAAGCGTGATCGCGGTGGGTTGGGCAACCTGCCGTAGGCGTTCGGCAGCGGGCTGCTGTGCCCCGGAAGATGGCGGCCCGTCAGCGCAGCGTCGGCTGAGGTCGGCCACGAGCGGACGCGCCGACTGGCGGCTGACTGCGCAGGCCATTATCGTCGAGGATGGTCAAGCCATGCGCCAATCCTGTTACGGATCTCCACAGGAGGCGTGTGCTCCTATGACCGAGCGTTCCTGGTTCTTCCAGAGCCACTTCGATCGACTCCCGACGGCAGTCAGCCTCGGGCAGGTCACGCCCGCGACGCTCGCCGGCAGCCGACGGGATGGGCGTTTCGACGTCGACTCCTCCGGGCCGTCGTTCCGGGTGACCCGCTACACCGAGCCCACGAACCTCTCCGCGACCATCTCGGCCGACCGGATGGTCGTCGCCCCGGTGGGATACGTCGACATGGACACCGCCCCACGTCTGGCCACGGCCCTGATGAACGCGATCGACAGCCATCCCGAAGTCTGTTGCGACCTGACCGGCGTCGGCTTCTTCAGCGCCGCGGGTGTGCGCGTACTCCTGCTGGCGCGGAACCGGGCCGAGCGGGTCGGCTCCCGTTTTTCGATCCGAGGCGCCGGGGGGATCACGCAGCGTGTGTTGCGGGTCACCGGGGTGGAGCGCCTGCTCCTGGGCCCCGAACAAGACACCGGCCCAGCCGCACGTCTTGGCTGACCCGCGGCTCATGAACCACACACTGGCGCCACCCGGTCCCGTCACCAGGTGTCCGGGCGATCGAGATCGCGGGCCGGCTGGTACCCGCCGAGGATCGCCAAGCCCTCTGCCTCGGTGTAGCCGTTCCCCCGACCCTTGCGGAACGCCTCGACATGGCAGGGCTTGACCACCATCTCCAGCACGTCCCTGCCCTGCCGGCGGGCCCGGTAGGGGCCGGCGACAAGATCCCCGCGCCGGACGTCGTCGCCGGCCGGGGCGAGTTGCGCCCGAACGGTCAGCCAACGGCCGGATGCGTCACCGACCACCAGCGAGCCCTCGACGAAGGCGTCCCGCGCCGACCGGCCGAGCGTGACCGAGCACTCCAGCAGCCGTCCGTCGGGCGGCAGCGACTCCAGGCGGAACGGCACGACGCAGCGGTGGGCACCGTCGAACCGGACCCGGCTCGCCGTACCTGCCGCCTCGTCCCGGGTGGTCGCGTAGATGTCCAACTGGGCCCAGAGTCCGTCGGCGGGTTGCCAGCGGACGAACCACAGCTTCCGGTCACCGGACGGGTCGAACCAGGCGACCCCCGAGCGGTCGCCGACGCGGACCTCGGCCCGTCCCTGCGGTCGCCCCTGCGAGGACAACGTCTGCTGGAGCCCGTCCAGCAACCCTTCGGTGCGCGCCAACACGAAACGAGCCTGACCGCTCGGGCCCCGGAACTCGACGCTCTCGATGCCCCGCCCGGTGCGCCACGACGCGAAATCGGCATCGCTCACCAGCGTGTCGGTCGAGAAGTGCACCGTCGCGGGATCGGCACCGACCTCCTCGGGGCGTACGGTCCCATCACTCTGTGCCTCCGGCAGCATCAGCGTCGCGGCCGGCATGATCGGGTCATCGGTGCTCCGAACGCCCGGGATCGCCAGCACCACAGAGGTGAGGGCGACACACGCCGCTGCCACGCCGCCGGCGATCAGCCCCCGTCGCCGCAGCCGCAACCGTCGGCCGCGATGCCGGGCCTGTTGCACGATCGGCGTCGGATCGATGTCGCCGCCCGCCCGATGCTTGAGCGTGGTGGCAAGCTGCTCATCGAGGTCACTGAACATCAGAGCTCTCCTGCCCATGCGTGCGTTGCGGCAACCTGACGCTGACGCAACGTCGCCAGGGCGCGCCTCGCGTGTGTGCGTACCGTCCCGGTCGAACAGGCCAGGATCTCGGCGATCGACGTGTCGTCCAGATCCTCGTAGTAGCGCAGGACGATCACGGTGCGCTGACGCGCCGGCAGATCACCGACCAACCGCCACAGTGCGTCGCGCTCGGCGACCCCGGCGGCCTCGTCCACGTCGCCCGGCCGATCGAGGACCGCGGCAACCGAGACCTCCCGGCTGCTGAGCCGACGCCACCACGAGTTGTGGGTGTTGACGAGCATGCGCCGGACGTAGGCATCGGGACGGTCCGTCCGCGAGATGCGACCCCACCGGGCGTACGCCCGCGCGAGGACATCCTGAACCAGATCCTCGGCTCGGTGCTCGTCACCGGTCAGCAGCCGGGCGAGCCGCACCAGCGCTGAGGTGCGAGCGAACGCGTACTCCTCGAACGTCACGCCCTATTAACGCCGTAGGCCGGCCAGCCCGTAGACACCTGCCGGGCACTTTCTGCCGAACCAAACCTGCCGTAGAGGTGTCAAGCCTGCCTCAACCGGTGTCCCCGGGGCGTCGGGCCTGCGGCGTAAGCGACGACCGGTTAAGGCCGGGCATCCTCTCGGTTGTGCCGCACGAGGACCAGGCGGAGGAACAACCGGAATTCTTTGGTGAGGGCATCCGGTCGGTTCTTCGCGGCTGGCCCGACTCGGACGGAAGTAGACGGCAAGCAACATTGGCTCGATCAACAATGCATAAAAGGCTGTAAATTCTTGGACAGTAGGAGGCCTGGGCTTTCGCTGTAAGTCATTATCGAACTCGAACACGACGCACATCGGGGAGGCGTCGTGCTGTCGAAAGCAGGAACGCTCTATGCGCTATCAAAGGTTATTGGCGGCCGCCGCAGCCCTCGTGCTTGCATTCACCGCCCTGCTGACACCAGCCGGAGTGGCCGGCGCGTCGGCCGGAAAAACCGGTGCCGCGAGCCGAAACTTCACCGCGGAGGCGCGGGCTGCCGGGCTCACTCTGGACGAGGCCGAGGAACTCCAGGGGCGTGTGAACGCCTACCTGGCCAAGGCCGGAGGGAGGCAGGTCGCGGCAAACAGGATCGAGTATGGGAGCGGAGGCGCTCTGCTCCTCGCTCTGCCGGGCGAAAAGGCCGCGCGCGAACTCGACCAGCCCATTGGCACCCTGGCCGACTGTTGGTACCTCTACTTCTGTGCCTACAGTGCGCAAAACTACTACGGGGACATGCGATACGAGGACAAGTGCTCCGAGCTGATAAAGATCCCCTGGTCGTGGGCCGGGTCTTGGAAGAACGCCCAGACCACCGGCACGAGGGCACGTTTCTTGACTGCTACCCAGGGTTTGTACCACTACTCGACACCCGCCTCCAGTCGCAATCCTAACTTCTCATGGGCCCCCGTCTACTTCATTGACCCATGCTGACGAAGAGTAGCTGTTTATAGGAACGGGCGAAGGCCCACTAACCACGGTAACCTCCCGCTGAATGCGCGAAGGAACCGCTGCCAGAAGCGCTAAAGCGCCCCGCCGCCTCGGATGGAGTCGGCGGGGCGCTTTACAGATAGCGCCGCGGTCGATGCTGTTCCCGGGCGTGCCCGCTGCGGCATGGTCATCACCGGTCCACGCTCTAGAGCTGTTGGACGATCTGGATCGGGTTGCCGTCCGGGTCGGCCGTCCAGGCGATCAGCAGGCGATCGAGCCACCGGTGCGGTGCGGCAAGTGCTGGGGCGCCGTTCGCGGTGAGTTCGGCGTACGCGGCGGCGGTGTCGTCGGTCCAGAGGATCACCGCGGCCCGCTGGCCCCGGGGTACGGGGTCGAGCCCGTGGTCGTCACGGGTGGAGGCCACCGAGGCGACGCCGATCTTGTAGCCGTCGAGCACGAGATCGATGTGGATCGGCTCGCCCTCGGCCGGCACCCGGAAGGTCTCGGTGAAGCCGAGGCCGGCGTAGAACTCGGCGGCGCGCGGGACGTCCTCGCTGAAGAGGATCACCTGAGGAGTGCGGAACATCGACACGGCCCGACGTTATCAGCGCAGTGCTGGTGCTGAGAGCCAGCAGACAGCCGCGCGCCGGCGGGGCTATCTCCGTCCTCGGAGAAAATCTACGTCCGAAGCGCTAGACATTCGCATCGTCGCCAACTAACGTTCCTGTGGTCGAGAGCAGAGCCAACAAAGACGCTGACGTTGCCGCCCCGCACGAGGGCGAAGGAGCCGGACCGGGGATCTTGCAAGCCCTGCTCGGCTCGGCGGCAGACATCTGCCGCAGTCAGGTAGTACGCAGGAAGGCGTGTGACAGCGGGTGGGGGCCAACGCTTGTTCAGGGCTTCACCCGAGGTGAGAAGAGTTCGTCGTACGTGTTGGGGCCATGAAGTCGCGTGGGGCTCGGACACCGACGGACAGCACGGAGTACGGCAGAGGAAACCAGAGGCAAGGGAGGGCATTACACCGTTGGATCGCCCGCTGCCAGCCGCGTTCGTGGGCTGGGCGCGGACACCGCAGTTTCCCTCGAACGAGAGGTGGTCTCCGGTCACGCTTATGCGATCCTCGCACCCGAAGCCGTCCCTGACGGCCGGTGCGGACAAGACAAGCCGACGTTCTGTCGGTAGATGGTGTTCCTGACCCACAACCCTTGGGCCCCGGTGCTTCCGAGCACCGGGGCCCTCGTGACGGAGGTTCCATGGCTCAACCCGATGACATGCTCGACGATGAGGACTACCCCGCCTACACGATGGGCCGTGCCGCCGAGATCGTCGGCTGCTCGCAGGACTTTCTACGCCGACTCGGCGATGCGAAACTGATCGACCCGCAGCGCTCCAGCGGAGGGCACCGCCGCTACTCCCGCTACCAGTTGCGCCTTGCCGCGCGAGCTCGGGAGATGTGCGACCAGGGCACAGACATTGCCTCGGCCTGCCGGATCATCATTCTTGAGGACCAACTCGAAGAGGCCCTTCGGCGCAATGAGCGCCACGAGCAGGGCTGAGCACACCCTCCGTGCGGGCCTGCCCCCGAGGTGAAGCCGAGCGCCATACGGTCCCTCCCGTCAGGGCAGGGGCCGTCTGTCGTCTGGGAAAAGGTCTCGGTCGTCTGGATGGGCGGGTTCGGCGGCAGCGCTCGATTGTGGTCCCGTGCCTGCGGCTTCCGGATGACCAACTCTCCAGGCGCGACCCTGGCCGTGGTGAGCTTCTCGGTGGAGCGGAAGCCGCAAGTCAGCGGTGGCGCGCCCGGCAGGATTCGAACCTGCGGCCTTGGGATTAGAAGTCCCCTGCTCTATCCGCTGAGCTACGGGCGCGTGTGGCGTGGATGTCGCGCCCAGAGGGTACCGCCGTCCCACTGCCCGACGGCGAAAAGGGTGCCCGCGTCCACGTTGCCGAGCAGAGTCTCACGTCCGCCTCGGAGTAGGCATCCGGGTTACCGCGGACCGGCCTGGCCGTGGACCGTACCTTTGGCTGGTGTTGCTGGATTCCGACGCCGAGAGCGACGTCGCCTACGAGCTGTGCCAGGTCGTCGGTCGCGCCATCCTGCCGTACCGGTCCTCGGGCGACTTCGGTACCGCGTTCTTCTTCCAGGGCGGCGACGACCCGGTGGGGGAGTCGCTGCTGACGGCGGCCGACCTGGTGGGCGGTTCGGGTGGTGAATTGGGCCTGCGGGCGAGCGTCACCGAGCCGGCGGGGGTGGCCCCGGCCGTCATTGCCGAGGCCGAGATCGTGCCCGGGTGGGCCCGCTTCCCGGGCGACGGGGTCGCGGTGTTGCCGACCGCTGGCCTGCACCGGTATGCCGGCGACGGCGGCTGGCGGTGGCGCGTCCAGCCGGTGCCGGCGGGGATCGCCGCCGGGCCCGAGGTGGTCGCCCGCCTCGGCGCCGACGCCAGTTCCGCCTTCGTGCTGGCCCATGGGGTACGCGAGGACGGGTCGCGGCCGCTGGAGGTCGCGATCGAGCGGGTGGTCCGCGACGGGGACGCCGTGCTGATCACCACCGAGCTGCCGCAGGGGTACGTCGGCGCGCCGGTCTTCATCGTTCAGGCAGAGCCCACCGGTGAGGTCTCCCCGTACTGCCTGGGCCTGGTCCTGCCCGGTGTCGGTGCGCACCCGGTGGCGACCTTCGACCGGATCCGTGCCGTCCTCCCGGCTACGCCCGGCGACGTCTGAACCGCGCGTCGTCCGGCCTGGTCAGCCGCCGAGCGTCGCCGCACCCGCCGCGTCGGCCGTCTGCGCGTTGGCCGGCGCTGTGTCGGCGTCGGCCGGGGAAGCGCCTGACCGTACGGCGTCGGTCGGCGCGGCGTCGGCCGGGGCGGTGGGGCCGGCGGCGAGGAACGCCTCGGCCCAGCGACCGACCTCGTCGAAGACCTTGTTCCGTACGGCGGGGCCGGAGAGCGTGAGGTCGTGCAGCCCGCCGTCGAAGCGGGCCACTGTGACGTGGCGGCCGAGGCGCGGCGCGTAGCGGACCATGTGCTCGACGTCCAGTACGGCGTCGGCCAGGGTCGCGTTGTCATGCCACTTGGTGCCCCGGAAGGACCGGGTCGAGCAGGCGAGCAGCACCGGCACCTGGATGTCCAGCCCGGCGCGCAGCCGGCGTTGCCCGGTGCGGATCGCGTTCAGCCAGCCGGCCCGGACCGGGAACCCGGCCAGCGGCTTCCACGCCAGGTCGTAGGTCCACTCGCCGCGGTGGTCGGAGTGGATGCTCTCGCCGTACACCGTGCCCAGCCCGAACGGGAGGATGCGGTGCGGCGCCCTGCGGCCCAGCCGGGACGCGGCGGCCGCGAGGGGCCGACGGACCGCCCAGGGGGCGTTCAGGTCGAAGAAGGGGCTGTTGAGCACCAGGCCGTCGATGGTGCCGGTGTCGCGGCGGGCGTCCGCCCAGAGCGAGATGATCAGGCCGCCGGTGGAGTGGCCCATCGCCAGCAGGGTGTCGTGCCCGTCGTCGGAGCGGATGATCTCGGCGGCGGCGTCCAGCTCGGGGAAGTAGTCGCTGATGTCGCGGCAGAAGTTGGGGGTCTGGGCGGGGAGCAGACTGCGGCCGTACTTGCGCAGGTCGAGCGCGTAGAAATCCCAACCTCGCTCGGCGAAGAAGTCGGCCAGGTGCGTCTGGAAGAAGTAGTCGACGAAGCCGTGCACGTAGAGCACGGCCCGTCCGGTGGGGCGCTCGGCCCGCCGCCGGACCAATGTCGCGACAACGGGGCCTTCGTCGTCGGTGCCCAGGTCGATCGTCTGCCGCTCGTACGGCGGCCCCAACACGTCCGGTTCCACGAACGCGACGCTACGCCGCCAACCTACCCAGCGGTAGCCCGCGCGTCCCGCTCGCCCCGCTCGCCCCGCTCGACCCACTCACCCCGCGATCTTGCACTTTCTGTCCCGACAAAAAGGGGCAACAGCCGCTGATCCGGAGCCGAAAGTGCAAGATCGCGGGGGTGGGGCGTGGGTCAGGCCGTTTCCGCGTCGGCGCGGGGGGCCGGGTTCTCCGACTCGTCGGCCTCCATCTGCGGCTGCGGGAGGTCACGCAGGTGCTTGTTGTGCCGCGGCTCCTGGCGGGTCTTGGCGTCGTTGAGCCGACGGCGCAGGTCGTCACGGACGTCGTTGAGGGCGGCGTGCAGGTCCTCCTCTGCGGAGGTGGTGACGATCTTCTGCCGGCCGGCGATCCAGCACTCCAGGGTGACCTTCTGACCACGCGCCTCCCGGTCCTTCACCGACACCTCCAGCTCGGTCGCGTCAGCGTGGAAGCTGGCGAGCCGGGCGTCGAGGGTGGCGAACTGCTCGGCGATCCAGTTGCGGTCGCCCTGGGAGAACCCGGCGCCCACCCGCAGGCACTCAGCCACGGTGGCCGGGTTCGCCACGGCGCTCATCGCTGCGCCTCGGAAGCGTTCGCGGAGTCGATGGTGGTGATCGTCATGGCGCTGACCTCTCGTCGACGTGGAGCTGTCGGTGGTGCGTTGATCAAGTCCTTACCCAGTTCGGGTGGCCTGGGAAACCGTGGACGGCGCGTCGGGCGGGTCGGGCGTACCACATGGGTGCGTGATCAGGGCGTTGTCCACAGGTGGGTTCGTCATCCACAGGTCGGGGATGGGCGCCTTACGAGGGGCGTCCTCAGTGTCGATGCTCGGTGTCGAGTCGACTCGCGCTGGCAGGCCCCGATCCCCCTGGAGGGACGATGTTCGACACTTACGTGACAATCGTCGGCAATGTGCTGACTACGCCCGAGTGGCGGCGTACGACCCAGAGCAACACCCTGGTGGCCAACTTCAAGGTCGCCTCGACCGCCCGCCGACTCGATCGCGACAGCGGCCGCTGGGTCGACGGCAATTCGCTCCGCGTCCGCGTCAACTGCTGGCGCAAGCTCGCCGAGGGGGTGGCGGCCTCCGTCATGGTCGGCGATCCGGTGGTGGTCTGCGGGCGGCTCTACACCCGCGACTGGACCGACGACGGCGGTAACCACCGCACGCTCTACGAGCTGGAGGCGGTGGCCGTCGGCCACGACCTGTCCCGGGGTCGCGCCCGCTTCCTGCGCAACCGGCCGAGCATGGCGACCAGCACCGTCGAGGACGCGGAGGCCGAGAGCCGGGTGCACGGCGAGCCCACCGAGCCGGTGCCGGCCGGGCAGGCGCCCGTGCTGCCCGACGACCGTCCGCTGGACGACGACTTCGAGCTGCCCGACTACGCGGAGCTGCGGACCAGCCCGTTCGGCCACGTCGCGGCGGGCGACGACAGCTCCCCGAGTGGCGGGGTCTTCGGTGACGGCGGAGCGCCCGCGAACGCCGGGCAGGCCGGGCAGGCCGACGTTCCGCCGGACCTCGACGACGAGTTGGCCCCTCCGCCCGAGGCGGACGACGACAACGCCGACGGTGACCTGGACATCGAGTTGGGGCCGGTGCCCGACGAGGGGCAGCCGGAGCCGGCGCAGCCCGGTCGAGGGCGGCGTGGTCGGGGCCGGATCCCGCAGCCAGCCTGACCGATCGGCTCGGCCGTCGCGGGTTGGGCGGCGGTCGAGCTGGCCAGGGCGCCGTCTCGGTCGCGGGTGCTGCGGCGAGAAACGGCATACCCGGCACGGCGCGGTGCGGCACGACGGGGGCGGGGTGGCGGCGCGACCAGCGTCGTCACCCCGCGTGACGGGACGTTGGCGGGTTGGTCTCCGTTCGCTCCACGGGTTCTCGTTGCCGGTGCGGGACCGTGGACTGCGCTGGTTCACGGAGTGCTCGTCTAGGCTGGCCGGCCGGAGGTGGTGCGGGTGCGACGGACAGCGCCGATGGCGAACGCGGTGGGGCTACTGGCCGGGTACGCACTGGACAGGGTGCTCGGCGACCCCCGCCGGTGGCATCCGGTGGCCGGCTTCGGGCAGGCCGCGGGCGCGCTGGAGCGCCGCCTCTACCGCCCGGACCGAACGGCGGGTACCGCATTCACCGCGCTGGCCGTCGGCGGGCCGGTGTTGCTCGGGGCGGTCGCCGCGGCGGCCACCCGGCACCGGCCGGTGACCCGCGCGGTGCTGGTGGCGGCCGGCACGTGGACAGTGTTGGGCGGCCGCACGCTACGGCACGAGGCGACCGTGATGGGTCGTACGCTGCGTGACGGTGACCTGCCCGCAGCCCGGCGACGCCTCGGTCACCTCTGCGGGCGGGACCCGTCGACGCTGGGCGAGTCGGAGTTGGCCCGCGCCACCGTCGAGTCGGTCGCGGAGAACACCTCCGACGCGGTGGTCGCTCCGCTGCTCTGGGGTGCGGTCGCCGGTCTGCCCGGGCTGCTGGGCTACCGCGCGGCGAACACCCTCGATGCGATGGTCGGGCACCGGTCGACGCGCTACGCGCGGTTCGGCACACCGGCCGCTCGGCTGGACGACGCGCTCAACCTCGTGCCGTCCCGGCTGACCGGGCTGCTCACCATCGCCGTCGCGCCGGTCGCGCACGGGGACCGGCAGCGCGCCTGGCAGGTGTGGCGGCGGGACCGCAACGACCACCCGAGCCCCAACGCCGGTCAGTGCGAGGCGGCGATGGCCGGTGCGCTCGGGGTCCGCCTCGGTGGTCGAAACGTCTACTTCGGGCGCTCCGAGGTACGGCCGTTCCTCGGCGACGGTCCCCGCCCGGAGGCGCGGCACCTGAAGCGGGCCGCCCGGATCTCCGGCGCGGTGGGGCTGGCCGCCGTCGGGTTGGCCGCCGCGTACCCGGTGACGCTCGGCCGGCTGGTTGGCGCGGTGAGCAGGCGTGCGCTGATCGGCGCGGTGGGCCGGCGAGGGCCCGTAGAGGCGGCCGGAGGGCGTGGGCTGGTTGGCGTGGCCGGGGCCGTCGGGGTGCGACGGGGGAGTGGGCGGTGAGCGGCGGGCTGCTGGTGGCCGGCACGACGTCCGATGCCGGCAAGAGCGTGCTCACCGCCGGCATCTGTCGTTGGCTGCACCGGCAGGGCGTGAAGGTGGCGCCGTACAAGGCGCAGAACATGTCGAACAATTCGGCGGTGGTCGTCGGGCCGGACGGGCGCGGCGGCGAGATCGGGCGCGCCCAGGCCATGCAGGCCGCGGCGTGCGGGCTCGCACCCGACCTGCGGTTCAACCCGGTGCTGCTCAAGCCGGGCAGCGACCTGGCCAGTCAGGTGGTGCTGCTGGGCGAGGCGGTCGACACGATCACCGCGGGCACCTTCCGGCAGCTACGCCCCCGGCTCGCCGAGACCGCGTACACCGCACTGGCCGAGCTGCGTGAGACGTACGACGTGGTGATCTGCGAGGGCGCCGGCAGCCCCGCGGAGATCAACCTGCGGGCCGGTGACTACGTCAACATGGGGCTGGCCCGGCACGCCAACCTGCCCACCATCGTCGTCGGCGACATCGACCGGGGCGGTGTCTTCGCCTCGATGTTCGGCACCGTGGCACTGCTCGACCCGGCCGACCAGGCGCTGATCGCCGGCTTCGTGATCAACAAGTTCCGGGGTGACCTCGGGCTGCTCCAGCCGGGTCTGGACATGCTGCGTCAGGTCACCGGCCGCCCCACGTACGGGGTGCTGCCCTGGGCACTGGACCTGTGGCTCGACGCGGAGGACTCACTCGCCTACGGCCGGGTGCTCGGCCGGCCCGCCGCCCCGCACGGGAGCGAATGGCTGGACGTGGCCGTCGTCCGCCTACCCCGGATCAGCAACGCCACCGACGTGGAGGCGCTCGCCACGGAACCGGGCGTCCGCGTACGCCTCACCATCGAACCGGCCGAACTGGCCGCCGCCGACCTGGTCGTCCTGCCCGGCTCCAAGTCCACCGTCGCCGACCTCGGGTGGCTGCGCGAAACCGGTCTTGCCGACGCGGTGGCCACCCATGTGGCGGCCGGCAAGCCCCTGCTCGGCCTCTGCGGCGGTTTCCAGATGCTCGGCCGCGCCATCCACGACCCGGTGGAGAGTCGGCAGGGCAGCGTGCCGGGTCTCGGTCTGCTGCCCATCGACATCACCTTCGACCCGCGCAAGACCGTCCGGCAGTCGGTGGGCACCGGCCACGGTGGCCTCCCGGTGCGGGGCTACGAGATCCACCACGGGTACGTCTCGCAGGCCGACCCGGGCCTGACCCCGCTGCTGACCAGCGACGACGGTGTCGGAGAGGGCGCCGTTCTCGGCGTCGTGCACGGCACGCACTGGCACGGGGCGTTCGAGTCCGACGAGTTCCGCCGGTGGTTCCTCACCGAGGCGGCTCGCCTGGCCGGCCGCAGCGGGTTCCGGGTCGCCCCGGCCACCAGCTTCGCCGCCGCCCGGGAGCGCTCGCTCGACCTGCTCGGCGACCTGGTCGAGGAACACCTGGACACCGATGCCCTCTGGCGTCTCATCGAAGCCGGCCCACCCGCCGGCCTCCCCTTCATCCCACCCGGCGCTCCACCAACCGCCACCTCGTCCCAGCACTAGCTGCACCGCCCAGCCCGCCACCGTCGCCCGCTGTGAATCCGCCAACCCCGGTCGATCATGGAGCTGTGGTGCCCGTTGTGCCTCGAACAGCCCTTTTGTCCCCAGCACAACTCCATGATCGCTGGGGTGGGTGGGGTGGGGTGGGGGCAAGGTCGGGGGAGTCAGGGGCGGATGTCGGCGGGACGGTCGGTGGTGGGCAGGCCGGCGGCGAGCCAGGCGTCCACGCCGCCGATCATGTCGGTGGCCCGGCGCAGCCCGAGGGTCTGCAGGCTGGCGGCGGCAAGGCTGGAGCTGTAACCCTGTCGGCACACCAGGATGATCTCCCGGTCGTACCCGGTGGCTTCCGGGATCCGCCAGGCGCTGGCTGGATCGAGGCGCCACTCCAGTACGGTCCGGTCGATGACGACCGCGCCCGGCAGGTCGCCCTGTTCGCGGCGCTGTGGTTCGGTACGGGTGTCGACCAGCAGCGCGCCGCCGCGGACCGCCTCGACGGTCTGCTGCGGAGTCAGTCGGTGCAGCCCGGCGCGGGCCTGTTCGAGCAGGGCGTCTATACCGGGGCTCATCACGTCTCGGAGCACCACCCGATCATGCCGATTCGGTGGCACCCCGGGCGGCGAACGGGCCGCCCGTCACCCGTCGCCGCACCAATTCCCCCGGACGTGACGGTGGCCGGCCGGGGCGGTCAGCCGGACGTGTCAACGTGGCCCACGCCGACCCCGCAACCGGCACGATCGACACGGGCTGACAGGGATATCGCGACTTCGATGAACCCGAGTCGATCAGCCTGCCCACCAGCGGTGGCGGCATACTTCGGTCATGCACCACGGGAGGCTGCGCTGAACCCGGGAACTGGCCGACCGACCGTGGCGGTTGTCGAGGCGTACGCCGAACTGGCTCGTCGGGTGCTCGCGGGCCCGGCGCGGTTGGGGCGGACCCGGCTGGTCGCTGTCGACGGGCCGAGCGGCGCGGGTAAGAGCCGGTTCGCCGCGCAGCTCGCGGATGCCCTGGCGGGGCCGCTCGGCGGCCGACCGCCGGTGGTGCACACCGACGACCTGCTCGACGGGTGGGACGACCAGGTCACCTTCTGGCCCCGGCTCGACGAGGGGGTGCTCGCCCCGCTGCGCGACGGGGAGCCGGGCGCCTACCGGCGGTACAGCTGGGTCCGGCAGTGTTTTCTGGCCCGGCCGATCTCGGTGCCGGTGGCTCCGGTGCTGGTGGTCGAGGGGGTCAGCACCGCCCGGGCGGTCGTCCGGCCGGAGCTGACGCTGGCCGTGTTCGTCACCGCGCCCGCGTCGCTGCGGCTGGCTCGCGCGGTCGCCCGGGACGGGCCGGAGATCCTGCCCGAGCTGCGCCGCTGGCATGACGGGGAGCGGGCGCACTTCGCCGTCGACGAGACCGCGACCCACGCCGACCTGTTGGTGGATGGCGCGCCGACACTGCCGTACGACGCGGACCGGTACTACGTGCGGCTTCGCTGAGCGGGGCATGGACGTGCGCCACCGACTGCGGCACGATGCGGAGAGCTACGGCGAACGGGGAGCCACCATGACGGCAGCGGACGCGCCAGCGCGGCGTCGGATCACCCTCACCGGCATCAGCTCGCGGGCCTGGGAGCATCCGGCCGACCGGGGTGCCCTGGTCGCGCTGCGCGAGCTGCGCGGTTTCGACGACGTGGTGCGGGCGTTCTTCGGGATGTGGAACGAGCGGGGGTTCCGGCTGTCCGTGCTGGCCTCCGGCATCCGGGTCGACCACCGGCAGTACCCGGCGGTGTGGCAGCGATACACCGAGGCCGCGGCGGCGCTCGACGTGGCCGAACTGCCCGAGCTGTACGTGACCCAGTCGCCCTGGTTGGGGGCCGAGGCAGTCGGGCTGGAACGGCCGTTCATCGTTCTGAACTCCGCCTGCGTGCAGCAACTCGACGAGGGCGAGCTGCGCTGCCTGCTCGGCCACGAGTTGGGGCACGTGGGCAGCGGGCACGCGGTCTACAAGACCATGCTCATGATCCTCACCCGGTGGGCGGCCAACCTGAGCTGGTTGCCGGTCGGCGCGATCGCGCTGCGCGCCATCATCGCGGCGATGCTGGAGTGGTGGCGCAAGGCGGAACTCTCCGCCGACCGGGCCGGCCTGCTCGCCGGGCAGGATCCGGCCGCCGCGCTGCGGCTGCTGATGAAGCTCGCCGGCGGCGGTGACCTGTCCCAGGTCGACACCACCGCCTTCCTGGAGCAGGCCGCCGAGTACTCCGGTGGCGGCGATCTGCGCGACAGCCTGCACAAGATCCGGATGACCGCGTGGAGCACCCACCCGGTGCCGGTGGCGCGGGCGGCGTCGCTGCGCCAGTGGATCGACTCCGGGGCGTACGGGCAGGTGCTGGCCGGGGACTATCCCCGCCGCGAGGACGACAGCTCGACAAGCGTCTCCGAGGAGATCAAGGCGGCGGCCGCGTCGTACCGGGAGGAGTTCAGCCGTTCCACCGACCCGCTGGTCGGGTTGCTGCGCCGGCTCGGCGACGGCGCGAGCGACGTCGGCGAGTGGGTGGGCGGCACCGCCGGTCGGGCCCGTTCCTGGATGGACGCCGCCACCGAGGCCGCTGGCCGCGCACACCGCGCCGGGCGGGCCGCACCGGGCGCGCGGGCCGGCGCAGGCCCCGCGGACAGCGGTGACGGTACGGGCTCCGCCGGCACGCCCCGGTAAGGCCGGCATACGATGCCGGTCATGACCTCACCGATCATGTCCGAGTCCGAGGTGCGGGCCGCCGTCGAGCGGGAGATGCCCGGCGTCCGGGCCGACCTGGAGCGCCTCGTCCGCATTCCCGGCATCGCCTTCGACGGCTTCGACCACTCGCACGTGGAACGCTCCGCCAAGGCGGTCGCCGAACTGCTGCGCGGCTGTGGCCTGGACGTCGACATCGTGCGATCCGGCGGCCAGCCGGCGGTGATCGGCCGTCGGGCCGCCCCGCCCGGTGCGTCCACCGTGCTGCTCTACGCCCACCACGACGTCCAGCCGGTCGGCGACCGGTCGCTGTGGGAGTCCGACCCGTTCGAGCCGGTGGAACGGGACGGCCGGCTCTACGCCCGGGGCGCGGCCGACGACAAGGCCGGCATCATGGCGCACGTCGCGGCGCTGCGCGCGTACGGTGACGCGCTGCCGGTCGGCGTGGTCCTCTTCATCGAGGGCGAGGAGGAGTACGGCTCCGACTCGCTGGAGCAGTTGCTGGCCGAGCACCGCGACGAGCTCACCTCCGACGTCATCGTGATCGCCGACTCCGGCAACTGGGACATCGGCGTACCGGCGTTGACCACCTCGCTGCGGGGCATCGTCAACTGCTTCGTCGAGGTGCGCACGCTGGACCACGCGGTGCACAGCGGCATGTTCGGCGGTGCCGTGCCGGACGCGCTCACCGCGCTGGTCCGGCTGTTGGCGACGCTGCACGACGACGCCGGTGACGTGGCCGTGGACGGCCTCGTCGGCCGGGAGGGCGCCACCGTCGACTACCCGGAGGACCGGGTCCGGGCCGAGGCGGGGCTCGCGGACGGCGTGCAGTTCATCGGCACCGGCCGGATCACCGACCGGCTCTGGACCAAGCCGGCGCTGGCCATCCTCGGTGTGGACGCGCCGTCCACCGGCGAGGCGCCCAACGCCCTGGTCCCGGCCGCGAAGGCGAAGCTCAGCGTCCGACTCGCCCCGGGCGACGATCCCAAGCGGGCGTACGCGGCGCTGCGCGCGCACCTGGAGCAGCACGCGCCGTGGGGTGCGCAGGTGACTGTCACCTTCGAACACGACGGCGACCCGTGCGTGATCGACGCGTCCGGGCCGATGTTCGATGCCGCCCGTTCGGCCTTCCGGACCGCCTGGGACGGCACCGCCCCGGTCGACATCGGCGTCGGCGGCTCGATTCCGTTCATCGCCACCTTCCAGGAGATGTTCCCGAAGGCGGCGATCCTGGTGACCGGTGTGGAGGACCCGCACGCCCGCGCGCACGGCCCGAACGAGAGTCTGCACCTGGGGGAGTTCGCCCGGGTCTGCCTCGCCGAGGCGCTGCTCCTGCGCAACGTGGCGGCGGTCGGCGGTTAGGTGTCAGAACGACAACTTTGGGCCTGATCTGGGAGTTTACGGCGTGTCGGATGGTCGGCTGTTATAGCCTTTCGTACATGAGTACGAACGAGGTGATGGCCCGGTTGGGGGCCGCTGTCAGCGCGCTGGGAGATGTCGACGTCTCCGCGTGGTCCGAGGACACGCTCAACGAACAGCTCGGTGAGCTCTCCGCCGCCCTGGTCGCCCTCGACTCGGTGCTCTCCCGGGTCGCCGGCGAGGTCCGGGCCCGAGGGTTGCGCATCGAGGAACCCGTCTCCGCCTGAACCGTCGTCCGCGTGAGTGGGCGGCACCCTGCCGACACCGCCCGGGCACGGCAATGCCCGGGCGGTGTCGGAGGTGACTGGCAGGATGAGCTGCGTGCGGTTCCTCGATCTGGCAGCCACCTCCGCCGCCGTCGGTGCCACCAGCGGCCGACGGGCCAAGGTGGAGCTGCTCGCTGACGCGCTGCGCCGGCTCGACCCCGACGAGGTCGAGGCCGGCGCCGGCTATCTCGCCGGTGAGCTGCGCCAACGACAGACCGGCGTCGGCTACGCGAGCCTGCGTGACCTGCCGCCACCGGCCGCCGAGCCGACGTTGACGGTGGCCGCCGTGGACGCGGCCGTCGCGCAGATCGCCGCGGTGCACGGCTCGGGCTCACAGGCTCGGCGTCGAGCGCTGCTCGGTGCCCTCTACGCGGCGGCGACGGCCGACGAGCAGCGGCTGCTCACCGGCCTGTTCAGTGGCGAGCTACGGCAGGGCGCCCAGGCCGGGCTCCTCGCGGACGCGGTGGCCCGGGCCGCCGAGGTGCCGGTGGCGGCGGTCCGCCGGGCGTTGCTGCTCGCCGGTGATCTCCGGGCCGTGGCGGTGGCCGCGCTGGCCGGAGGGGCCGCCGAGTTGGCCGGGTTCGGTCTGCAGGTCGGCCGCCCGCTGGCGCCGATGCTCGCGCAGAGCGCCCCCTCGGTCGACGAGGCCCTCGCCGCGACCGGCACGCCGGCGGTGGTCGACGTGAAGCTCGACGGCATCCGCATCCAGGTGCACCGCTCCGGCACCGACATCGCCGTGTTCACCCGCAGCCTCGACGAGATCACCACCCGGGTGCCCGAGGTGGTCGCCGCGGTCCGTGCCCTGCCCGGTCGGGAGTTGGTCCTCGACGGCGAGGCGATCGGCCTGGACGAGACCGGCCGCCCACTGCCGTTCCAACAGACGTCGAGCCGGGCCGCCCGACGCACCACCCCCAGCACCACCGGGCGCACACCGGTCGCCCCGGCGGTGCTCGCGGCGGCCGCCAGCACGGGCGCGACCGTGCTCACCCCGTACTTCTTCGACCTGCTGCACCTCGACGGCGAGGATCTGATCGACCTGCCCGGCCGGGAGCGGTGGGCCGCCCTCGCCGGTTCGGTGGATTCGTCGCTGCTGGTTGGCCGGATGGAGGTCGACGGTCCGGAGCAGGCCGCCGCCGCGTTCGCCGCCGCGCTCGACGCCGGGCAGGAGGGCGTGGTGGTCAAGGCGCCGGACGCCCCCTACGACGCCGGCCGGCGCGGTGCCGCCTGGGTCAAGGTGAAACCGCGACACACCCTCGACCTGGTGGTGCTCGCCGTCGAGTGGGGCAGCGGCCGGCGCAAGGGCTGGCTGTCCAACCTGCATCTGGGTGCGCGTGACCCGCGCACCGGTGACTTCGTCATGCTCGGCAAGACGTTCAAGGGCCTCACCGACGAGCTGCTGCGGTGGCAGACCGAGCGGTTCCTCGACCTCGCCGTGGAACGCGGCGACTGGGTGGTCCGGGTCCGGCCCGAGCAGGTGGTGGAGATCGCCTTCGACGGGGTGCAGACGAGTTCGCGCTATCCCGGTGGGATGGCGCTGCGGTTCGCCCGGGTGGTGCGCTATCGCGACGACAAGTCCGCCGCGGAGGCGGACACCATCGACGCGGTCCGTGCCATCCACGCCGGCCGCGTGACCGGCTGACCGGGCGAGGTCAGGCGGAAGCGGTCGGCGTCGGCTCGGCGGCCCGGTCCAGCGGAGCCGGGGCGGTGCCGATGCCGGCGGCCCGGCGGGCCTCCCGACGGGCCACCCAGCCATAGCCGAAGAGGGCCATCACCGCGAACAGCCACCACTGCACGACGTAGCCGAAGTTCTGCCAGTTGTTGGCGTGCCCCACCGGCACCGCCTTGAACACCGGATCGGCTGCCGGGGTCTGCTCGTCGAGCAGCAGATACGCACCGTAGACCGGGTAGGGAAGCTCGCCGGCCAGCCGCGACACCCCGATCCGCCGGATCTCCAGCAGCCCGTCGCGTCGGGCCACCGCGCCGGCGCCACTCTCGGTCTCGTGCACCCGACCGACCACCGTCACGTCGCCGGTCGGCGCGGCCGGCACCGACGGCTGGGCGGTCGCCCCACCGGGCGCGGGCGGGATCCAGCCCCGGTCCACCAGCAGCGCCGTGCCGTCGGCGAGCACCAGCGGCGTGAGCACCTCGAAACCGACCCGGCTGTCCACCGTCCGGCCACGGACCAGCACGGTGTTCGTGGGGTCGTACCGGCCGGTGACGGTGACCCGGGTCCAGACCTTGTCCTCGGCGGGAGCCGGACCGGCCGTCCCCGCGCCGCCGGCGGGAGCGCGCAGCGCGTCGGCGAGCGGCACGGGAGCCATCCGCTGGCCCGCGTCGATCCGCTCGTTGACCTCGGTGCGCCCCCGGTAGCGGTCCAGCTGCCAGTTGCCGAGGAACACCATGACGGCGGCCGCGACCAGGGTCAGCGCGAGAGCGCCCAGCCAGCGTGGGCTCAGCAGGAACCGGTACACGGCACCGAGGCTACTCGTATGACCGGCGCCACTGACCTGGACCGGCCGGACCGGGCCGGGGCCGACGCCCCGGGGCGCTGCCAGGGCCGGGCCGCCCACCCCGGTTGGCGGTGCTCGCGCCTCCAGCCGGGCGGGTATCGTCACGCCGACGGATCGGCCTTGGTCGTCCCGTCGCGTACCCGCCGCCGCTCGCGAGGAGTCGATGATGACCGTCGTGCCGCGCCTGGTGCTCAGCGCGCCGTCCTCCGGACACGGTAAGAACGCGCTGGCGATCGGGCTGCTCGCCGCCCTGGCCGAGCGAGGGGTCGACGTCGCCGGGTTCAAGCTCGGGCCGGACCACGTCGACGCCGCCTACCTCGGCCTCGCCTCCGGTCGGCCGGGTCGGGTGATCGACCCCCGACTCGTCGGCCTCGACCGGCTGGCCCCGCTGGTGGCGCACGGCGCCGCCGATGCCGGGCTGGCCGTGGTGCAGGGCAGCATGGGGCTGTACGACTCGGTCGGTGGCCGTCCCGAGCAGGAGTCCACGGCCGCCGCGGCCGCCGCGCTGCGCAGCCCGGTGGTGCTCGTTGTCGACGTGGCCGCGATGGGTCAGTCGGTGGCCGCACTGGTGCACGGTTTCCGCTCGTACGACGAGCAGTTGTGGCTCGGCGGGGTGATCCTCAACCGGGTGGCGTCGTCGCGACACGAGGGGATGCTGCGCGAGGCGTTGGACGACGTGGGGGTGCCGGTCTACGGCGCGCTGCGTCGCCAGGACCTGCCGGCGGTGCTGCCGTCGCGGCGGCACGGGGTGGCACCGGTGGTCGACGACTCGGCCGACGCCGTCCGTGCGGTCCGCCGGCTGGGCGAGGCCGTTGCCGCCACCGTCGACCTGGAACGGCTGCTCGGCCTGGCCCGCTCCGCCCCGCCGCTGCCGGCGCCGGCCTGGTCTCCCGAGGAGGCCCTCGGCACGTTCACACCCCCGGCGAACCGCCCACTGGTGGCGGTGGCCGGTGGGCCGGGCGGCAGCTTCAGCCACCCGGAGACGACCGAGTTGCTCCGGGCCGCCGGGGCCGAGGTCGTCGTCGTCGACCCGCTGCGCGACGAGGCGCTGCCGGTCGGCACCCGCGCGCTGGTCGTCGGCGGTGCGCTGCCCGAGGCGTACGCCGAGCAGTTGTCGGCCAACCGGCGGCTCTGCATCGCGGTGGCCGAGTTGGCGCGGACCGGGCGTCCGGTCATCGCCGAGGGCGCCGGGCTGCTCTGGCTGGCCCGGGAACTGGACGGGCTGCCCATGTGCGGTGTCCTGGACGCGGTCGGCGTCAGCCGCGACGGGGTGGTGGCCGGCTACCGGGAGGCGACCGCCCAGACCGACAGCGTGGTCGCCGCCACCGGCACGGTGCTGGTCGGGCACAAGGCACACCGTGCGGTGCTCACCCCCCGCGCCGGTCAGCGCCCGGCCTGGAGCTGGGACGGCGGCGCGCCGGAGGGCTTCGTCTGGCGTAACGTGCACGCCTCACAGCTCACAGTGCACTGGGCGAGCCATCCGGAGACGGCGGCCCGGTTGGTCGCCGCGGCGGCGGCCGATCCGACGAGCGAGGTGGTACCCGCGCAGCCGGGCGAGGTGTCGGTGTGATCGGTCAGGTGGCGGTGCGCCGATTCCCGGCGTTGACCGTCTCCACCCCGCGTACCGAGGTGCGTCAGCTCACGGCGGCCGACGCGGCGGCGGCCGGGGAGATCTTCGCCGACAAGCTGACCCGGCGTTGGCTGCCGCTGCCCGACGACTCCGGCCCGATCGACGGGCTGGCCTGGTGCACCGATCTGGCCCGGCAGCGGCGCGACAGCGGGGAGGGCGACCACTACGCGGTGCTCCGGCGGGAGGACGACCGGGTGGTGGGCTCGCTGTGGACCCGGCGCACCGACTGGGGCGCCCGCCTCACCGAGATCTCCTACGCGATGGCGGCGCACGCGCGGGGCTTCGGCTTCGCCGCCGAGGCGGTCGACGCGGTGGCCATCGCGCTGATCCTGGAGCACGGCTTCCAGCGGGTCGAACTGCGGGTGGCTCCCGGCAACCTGGCCTCGCGTCGGGTCGCCGAGAAGGCCGGGTTCAGCTACGAGGGTCTGCTGCGCAACGCCGGGTTCGTCAGCGGCGGCCGGGTGGACCTGGAGCTGTGGTCGTTCGTCGCCGCCGACCTGCGCTGAGCCGCGCCGACCTGCGCTGACCTGCGCCGACCTGCGCTGAGCCGCGCCGGCTCCCGCCGAGCCCCGCCGACCTGCGCTGACTCCCGAGCCGCCGGTCAGCCGACGATGGCGTCCGACGGTGGGGTGAACTGGCGGGTCGGGGTGCCCTTCAGGCCGTCGCGCAGGGTCTCCGAGACCGCCTTGATCGGGATCTGGGACTGCCCGTCACCGACCGCGTTGAACGGGTTGTCCGGGTCGGAGATGAAGCTCGCCGCGGCCAACTCCGGGGTGTAGCCCACGAACCAGGCCGACCGGGTGCTGTCCGTCGTACCGGTCTTGCCGGCCACCGGCCGTCCGACGGTGCCCCGCACGCTGTCGGCGGTGGACCATCCGCCGCAGCTGCCGCGCGCCGGGGTGTCTCCGGTCGGGCAGCGGGCCGCGTCGGTGGCCGCCCGCGCGGCGTCCGCGCTCACCACCTGCCGGCAGCGCGGCTTGGCCACCTCGCGGTGCAGACCGCCCGGAGTGGCGTACGTGGCGGGTGTGCCGTCCCGGTTCATGATCGCTTGCACCGGGATGGCCTCGCAGTAGCGGCCGTCGGCCGCGATGGCGGCGTACGCGTTCGCCATCTCCAGCGGGGTGGCGTCGGAGACGCCCAGGGTGAACGCACCCCACTTCTTCGCCTTGGCCGGGGACGCCTGTTCCCGGTCGACGTCGGTGCGCCACCGCAGCCCGAGCTGTTCGGCCAACCGGACCGCCCGGTCCGCGCCGACCTTCTCCTCCAGCCACACGAAGTACGTGTTGACCGATTTGCCGAAGCCGGACCACATGGTCTGCTGGCCGGTCATGGCACCGCTGGCGTTGGAGGGCGCCCAGCCGTCGTACACGGCCGACTTGTAGCGGTGCGGCGCGTTGAAGGAGGTGGAGAGGGGCATCCCCGAGTCCAGCGCGGCCAACATCGGGAACATCTTGAACGTCGACCCGGCCTGGTAGCCGGCCAGGTCACCGCCGCCGAGCAGGGGTGCCACAGTGTTCGGGTAGTTGGCCTTCACCTTCGGCCCGGCCTCGGGGTTGGAGCTCTGCGGGTTGTCGGCCAGGTTCAGCGAGTACGTCCGGTTCACCGCCATGGCCTTCACCCGCCCGGTGCCCGGCTCGGAGACCACGATGCCGTTGGCGAACGGACTGCCGGTGGCTTCCTTGGCGCCGACGCTCTTCTCCGCCGCCTCCTGGACCTTCGGGTCGAGGCTGAGCACGATCCGGTAGCCGCCCCGGCGCAGGTTGTCCATCCGTTCCAGCCGGTTCGCCCCGAACGCGGGCTGCGCGCTCCACCAGTTCTTCAGGTAGTCGCAGGCGAAGCCCCAGCTGTTGTACTTCTCCGCCACCGCGGCGCAGTCGTGCGGTGGGGTGGTCAGCTTGAGCCGGATCGGTTCGGACTTGGCGGCGGCAGCGGAGTCGGGGGAGAGGTAGCCGAGTTGGCTCATCCGGTCCAGCACGTAGTTGCGCCGCCCGGTGGCCTCCTTCTGGTCGGAGTCGGCCGGGTCGTACTCGGAGGGGGACTTGACCAGTCCGGCGAGGGTGGCGGCCTCGACCGGGGTGAGGTCCTTCGGGGTCTTGGAGAAGAAGATCTCGCTGGCCGCGTAGATGCCGTACGCCCGGTGTCCGAAGTACGCCGAGTTCAGGTAGCGCTCCATGATCTGTTCCTTGCTCAACTCCTTCTCCAGGTCCAGCGCCATCCGCATCTCCTTGACCTTGCGAACGCTGGTCTGCTGGGTGGCTTCCTGGACCTCCTTGGGCGTGGTCGCGCTGTCCCGCAGGGCCATCCGGACGTACTGCATGGTCAGCGTCGAGGCGCCCTGGGAGCCGCCGGAGCGGGCGTTGGAGACGAAGGCGCGGGCCACGCCCTTCGGGTCGACGCCGTGGTGCTGGTAGAAGCGGGAGTCCTCGGCGGCCACGATCGCCTGCTGGATGTTCGGCGACATGTCCGACAGCTTGGTGTACTGCCGGTATTCCTCGTAGAACATGGTCAGCACGGTCTTGCCGTCCGGGCCGTAGACGTACGAGGTCTCGGCGGGCAGGGCGGTCTTCAGCACCCGGGTCTTCTGTTCCACGGCGTGCGCGGTGGCTTTCGCGCCGAGCCCGGTGAGGGCGACCAGTGGATAGGCGACGGCGGCGATCACGATTCCGGCGATCAGCCCGGCGCGGAGGAGAGGGACGAGACGACCAGCGGCAGCAAGGGGTCGGTTGCTCACCTGGTCAAGTTATGACATTTCCGATTCGTACATGAGAAGAACTCTTAAACCGGCGAGTGGTGACGCGGCTTACGCCGAGATCGACTGTCCCACCGGCCGCCTTCCCGGCAGGATCGCGGACATGTCTGATCAGCCGAGCGCTGTCGCCCCACCCACCGGGGTCGAGCCGGACCTCGCCCACCACGGCGACGCGGAGGCGACCGCCGGCCTGATCGACCTCGCCGTCAACGTCCGCCGGGCGCGGCCTCCCTCCTGGCTGGCCGACCCGATCGCGGCGACCCTGACCGACCTGGCCCGGTATCCGGACCCGGCGACGGCCCAGGCGGCGGTCGCCGCCCGACACCGCCGTCACCCGAACGAGGTGCTGCTCACCGCCGGCGCCGCCGAGGGTTTCGTGCTGATCGCCCAGGCGCTGCGCGGCGTGCACCGCCCCGTGGTGGTGCACCCTCAGTTCACCGAGCCGGAGGCGGCGCTGCGGGCCGCCGGACACCCGGTCGAGCGGGTGCTGCTCGACGCCGCCGACGACTTCCGGCTCGACCCGTCCCGGGTGCCCGCCGACGCCGACCTCGTGATGATCGGCAACCCGACGAACCCGACCTCGGTGCTGCACCCCGCCCGGACGGTGGCCGCGCTGGCCCGCCCCGGCCGGGTGCTGGTGGTCGACGAGGCGTTCGCCGACACCACCATCGCCTCCGGGCACCCGGGCGAACCGGAGTCGCTGGCCGAACGCCGCGACCTGCCCGGCCTGCTCGTGGTGCGCAGCCTCACCAAGACGTGGGGCCTGGCCGGCCTGCGGATCGGCTACCTGCTCGGCGCCGCCGAGCTGCTGTCCCGGCTGGCCGCCGTCCAGCCGCTCTGGGCCGTCTCCACGCCCGCGCTGGCGGCCGCGTCGGCCTGCGCCAGCGCCGTCGCGGTCCAGGCCGAACGCGCGATCGCCGCCGACCTCGCCGCCGACCGCGAGCACCTGGTCGCGTGCCTCGCCGAACTGCCCGGTGTACGCGTCGTCGGCCGGCCCGCCAGCGCGTTCGTCCTGCTGCACCTGCCGGGCGCGACAGCGATCCGGGACGCCCTGCGCGAGCGCGGCTGGGCGGTGCGCCGAGGCGACACGTTCCCCGGCCTCGGGCCGGACTGGCTGCGGGTCGCGGTACGCGACCGAAACACCACCGACGCGTTCATCGACGTGCTGCGCGAGACCATGGAGGCATGATGCTGGAGACCACGATCGCGGCGATCCGCGCGGCGGACGAAGCGGCCATGGCCGCGGCCCGGGAGCTGCAGGGCCGGCTGACCAAGCCGGCGGGATCGCTGGGCGCGCTGGAGGAACTTTCGGTACGCCTCGCCGGCCTGGCCGGAGTCTGCCCACCACCGCTGCCCGAGCCGGCCGCGGTGGCGATCTTCGCGGGCGACCACGGGGTGCACGCCCAGGGGGTCAGCCCCTGGCCGCAGGAGGTCACCGCGCAGATGATCGGCAACTTCCTGGCCGGTGGAGCGGTGGTCAACGCGTTCGCCCGGCAGGCCGGCGCCTCGGTCACCGTGGTCGACGTCGGCGTGGCCACCCCGCTGCCCACCGACCCGGCCACCGAACCGGCCGTGCTCGACCCGGCTGTGCTCGACCCGGCTGTGCCCCGGCTGGTTGTCGCATCCGTCCGCCGGGGCACCCGCGACCTCACCGTGACCGCCGCGCTGACCCGGGACGAGGCGCTGGCGGCGGTGCAGACCGGCATCCGGATCGCCGACGAGCTGATCGACGCCGGTGCCGGCATCCTGCTCACCGGTGACATGGGCATCGGCAACACCACCCCGGCCGCCGTGCTGATCGCCGCGTTCACCGGCGCCGACCCGCTCGACACCACCGGTCGGGGCACCGGGGTCGACGACCCGACGTACGCGCACAAGGTGGCGGTGGTGCGGGCCGCGCTGGCCCGGCACACCCCCGACCCGGCCGACCCGCTGGGGGTGCTGGCCGCCGTCGGTGGTCTGGAGCACGCCGCACTGGCCGGGCTGATCCTGGGGGCCGCAGCGCGTCGCACGCCGGTGCTGCTGGACGGCGTGATCGCGGTCTCGGCCGCGCTCGCCGCCGCCGCCTTCGCCCCGGCGGCGGTCGGCGCCATGGTCGCCGGCCACCGCTCGGCCGAGCCCGGTGCCACTGTCGCGTTGCGCCACCTCGGCCTCGACCCGCTGATCGACCTGGGGCTGCGCCTCGGCGAGGGCACCGGCGCGCTGCTGGCGTTGCCCGTGGTCACCGGCGCGGTCCGGGTGCTGCACGAGGTGGCGACCTTCGACTCCGCAGGGGTGGCCGAGAAGTGAGCACGCGCAGCGAACGAGCCGTCCGCCTCGGTGGTGCGGCGTGACCTCCAGTCCGTACCCCCTGGGTTTGCGGCTGCACGGGCGGCGGGTGGTCGTGGTGGGTGGCGGCGCGGTCGCCACCCGGCGCGTACCGGCGCTGCTGGACGCCGGTGCGGACGTCCTGCTGGTGGCCCCGGAGCTGACCCCGGCGTTGCGCGCCCGGGCCGACGCGGGTCGGCTGCACTGGGTGCCGCGCCGGTTCGTGCCCGAGGACCTGGACGGCGCCTGGCTGGTCCAGGTCGCGGTCGACGACCCGATGGCGGCGGCCTCGGTGAGTGCCGTCGCCGCCGAGCGGCGGATCTTCTGCGTCCGGGCCGACGACCGGACGGCCGCCACCGCCTGGACCCCGGCGGTGACCCGGCACGGCCCGGTCACTGTGGCGGTGCTCGGCGGCGGCGACCCGCGCCGGGCGATGACCGTCCGCGACGCGATCCGCGACCTGCTCGCCGTTCGCCTGGCACCGGACGGGATCGCTGGCCCGCCCGACGTTGCCAGTGGGACGACCGATGGGCGGCAGGCCGGGCGGGTGGCGCTGGTCGGGGCGGGGCCGGGGGACCCGGAGCTGATCACCGTGAAGGGCTGGCGGCTGCTCACCGAGGCCGACGTGGTGGTCGCCGACCGGCTGGTGCCCGGGCTGCTCCTCGACGAGTTGCGCCCGGACGTCGAGCTGGTGGACGCCTCGAAGATCCCCTACGGCCCGTCCCGGGCCCAGGAGGAGATCAACCAGATCCTGGTCGACCGGGCCCTGGCCGGCGCCTTCGTGGTGCGGCTCAAGGGCGGTGACCCGTACGTCTTCGGCCGCGGCGGCGAGGAGTTGCTGGCCTGCGCGGCCGCCGGCGTGCCGGTGACCGTGGTGCCCGGGGTGACCAGCTCGATCGCCGCGCCGGCCGCGGCCGGCATCCCGGTCACCCATCGGGGGGTGGCGCACGAGTTCACTGTGGTCTCCGGGCACCTGGCACCCGACGCGCCAGCTTCGCTGGTGCGCTGGGACGCCCTCGCCGGTCTGCACGGCACCCTGGTGATCCTGATGGGTTTGAAGAACCTCGCCGCCATCACCGCCACCCTGATCGCCCACGGTCGGTCGCCGCAGACGCCGGCCGCCGTCGTCCAGGAAGCCACCACCGGCACCCAACGGGTCCTGCGGTCCACGCTGGGCGAGGTGGCCGCCGATCTGTTGGCCGCCGAGCTACGCCCGCCCGCCGTCGTCGTGGTGGGCGACGTGGTCGACGCCCTGGGCCCGCACTGACCCTGGTCGATCAGGGAGTTGAGGCGCCAAGCTTGTAGCGGTAGCGGATGATTTGTCGCCCACCACAACTCCATGATCGACGAGGCAGGGCCGGAGCAGGAATGCTCCGGCCCTGCCTCACGTACTGTCGACTACTGCTTGAGCATGTTGTCCAGCAGCAGGGCACAGCGGATCAGACCGAGGTGGCTGTACGCCTGCGGGTGGTTGCCCAGGCCGCGCTCGGCGAGCGGGTCGTACTGCTCGGGGAGCAGCCCGGTCGGGCCGGCGGTCAGCACCATCTGCGCGAACAGTTCCTCGGCGTCGGTGCGGCGACCGGTGCGCAGGTACGCCTCGATCAGCCACGCCGTGCAGATGTGGAAACCGCCCTCACGGCCGGGCAGGCCGTCGTCCCAGTGGTAGCGGTAGACGACCGGGCCGCTGCGCAGGTCCGCCTCGATCCGCAGGACGGTGGACAGGAAGCGCGGGTCGTCGCCCGGGAGCAGGCCGGAGAGGCCGATCCAGAGCGACGAGGCGTCCATGTCCTCGTCCCCGTACGCGACGCTGTACGCCTCGACGTCGGAGTGCCAGCCGTGCTCCAGCACGTTGGCGCCGATCCGGTCGCGCAGGTCCTTCCACTCGGGCCGGTCCTCGCCGCCGTGCTCGCGCATCACGTGCAGCGCGCGGTCGACGGTCATCCAGCACATCACCTTGGAGAAGACGTGGTGCCGGGGCGGCAGCCGGGCCTCCCAGATGCCGTGGTCGGGCTCGTGCCAGCGGCGGCGGACCGCCTCGACCATGTTCTCCAGGACCCGCCACTCGTCATCGCGGACCGAACCGCGAGCGTCGGCGACGGCCGCGATCAGGTCGGCGATCGGGCCGAAGACGTCCAGCTGCAACTGGTGGTTGGCGAGGTTGCCGACCCGGACCGGCCGGGAGCCGGCGTACCCGGGCAGCGTGTCGATGACCGCCTCGGCGCCCAACTCGTAGCCGTCGATGGTGTAGAGCGGGTGCAGTCGCTCCGGGTGCCCGCCGGTGCGCTCGATGCAGCCGTCCACCCAGCGCAGCAGCGCCTCGGCCTCCTCGACGGAGCCCAGGTCGACGAGTGCGCGGGCGGTCAGCGCGGCGTCGCGAAGCCAGCAGTAGCGGTAGTCCCAGTTGCGGACGCCGCCCAGCTCCTCGGGGAGCGAGGTGGTCGCCGCGGCCAGGATCGAGCCGGTGGCTTCGTGGCAGAGCCCGCGCAGGGTGAGAGCGCTGCGCGCGACCAGGTCCCGGGCGGTGGACGGCAGCCGCAGCGAGGCCACCCAGTCCTTCCACGGCTGCTCGGCGGCGGCCTGCCGCTCGTGGATCGGCACCCGGTGGTGCTCCAGGCTGTGCGTGCCGAAGCGCAGCTCCAGCACGACCTGACCACCGGCGGCGGAGAGGTCGACGATCGCCTTGGCGGTCTCGTAACCGCCGTCGTTGCCGACCTCCCACTCCACGCCGGGTGCGTAGAGCGCGACCGGTTCGTTGGAGCCGAGCACCAGCAGGCCGTCGCCGAGGGGCTGCAACTGCACGGCGACCTGACCGAACTCGGGCCTCGGCGCGAACTCCACCCGGGCCTTGCCACTGCCGGTCAGCACCCGGACCAGGGTCGAGTCGCCGGTGATGACGGCCGGGCTGTCGTCCGGGGTGGTCTCCCGGGCGGGCTTGTCCAGCCAGTCGGTGACGGTGAGCCCGGACCAGCGGGTCTCCACGGTCATCGTGCCGGAGCGGTAGCGCTGGCCCAGCGGGATGCCGCCACGTTCCGGGGTGATGCTGAAGTGGCCGGCCGGGCTGCCACCGACCAGGTCGGCGAAGATCGCCGCCGAATCCGGCTTGGGGTGGCAGAGCCAGCTCACCTTGGCCTCGGGGGTGAGCAGAGCGACGGTACGACCGTTGGCCAGCATGGAGTGCCGTTCGATCGGCACCGCCCGCTCACCGAACAGCCAGTGCCGCCGGGTCTCCAGCAGCAGCGCCAGCGCGCGGGCGGCTTCCAGCGGGTCGGCCACCCGGTAGCTGGCCTGGGTGTCGCCGGGGCCGATCTTGATGCCGAGGTCGGGACCGTGCAGGTGGCCGAACCCGTTCTCGTCGGTGACGTCGTCGCCGATGAACAGCACCGCGCTGGAGGCGAGCTGGGTCCGCAACTGGTCGAGTGCGGTGCCCTTGTGGGTGGCCACCACGGAGAGTTCGATGACCTCCTTGCCCTGGGTCACCGTGACGCCGTCGAAGGTGGCCGGCCCGTTGCGGACCGCCTCGATGGCGGCTGCGGCGACCTGCGGGTCGACCCCACGGGTGTGCATCGCGACGCTCGCCGGTTTGCGTTCCAGCCGGATGCCCGGGTGCTGGGCGGCGATCTCACGCAGCGCGTTGCGGACCTGGGTCCGCACGGCGACCAGCTCGGGGGAGAGCCGCTCCACGAAGCCGATGTCGAACTCGGAGCCGTGGCTGCCGACGAGGTGCACCTCGCTGGGCAGCCGCGAGAGTGCGGCCAGGTCGCGCAGCGCCCGACCGGAAACCACCGCCACGGTGGTCTGCGGCAGCGCGGCGAGCGCGCGGACCGCGGCCACCGACTCGGGCAGCGGGACAGCCGTGCTCGGGTCCTCCACGATCGGCGCCAGCGTGCCGTCATAGTCGCAGGCGACCAGGAGCTGGGGGACCCGGGCGATCCGGCCGATGGCGGAACGCAACTCAGGGTCCATGACCCCGGTGGCGATTGCCGCCCCATCGTTGACGGACGTGTTCACTCGGCCTCCGCCTCGGGAACTCCGAGCTCCGAGAGGAAAGACTTGGCCCAGTGGCCCACGTCGTGGGTACGCAGGTGACGTTGCATTGTCCGCATCCGGCGGCGTGCCTCGGTTTTCTCCACGTGCACTGCCCGGAGGAGGGCGTCCTTGACCGCGTCCGGGTCGTGCGGGTTACACAAAAATGCCTGGCGAAGCTCGGTGGCGGCGCCGGCGAACTCACTGAGTACGAGCGCACCACCCTGGTCGGCACGTGATGCTACGTATTCCTTCGCCACGAGGTTCATTCCGTCTCGCAGCGGGGTCACCATCATCACGTCGGCAGCAACGTACATCGCCGCCAGCTCACTGCGACTGTACGACTGATGGAGGTAATGGACTGCCGGCACGCCGACCCTGCCGAACTCGCCGTTGATCCGACCGACCTCGCGCTCCACCTTCACCCGTAGTGCCTGGTAGTGCTCCACGCGCTCGCGGCTGGGCGTGGCGACCTGAACCATGACCGCGTCGGGAACTGTCAACTTTCCGTCAGCCAGCAGCTCCCGGAAGGCCTTGAGCCGCAACTCGATGCCCTTGGTGTAATCCAGCCGGTCCACGCCCAGGATTATCGTCTTCGGGTCGCCCAACTCGGCGCGAATCTGCTTGGCCCGGGCCTGGATCGCCGGATCGGCGGCCATCCGCTCCATCTCCTGGGTGTCGATGGAGATGGGGAAGGCACCCGCCTTCACCTGCCGACCGTCGACCTGGATCATCTGCCCCTCGTAGCGCAGCCCGAGCAGGTGCCGGGCCAGCCGGACGAAGTTCTGCGCGGCCAGCCGCTGCTGGAAACCGACCAGGTCGGCGCCGAGCAGACCGCGCAGGATCTCGGTACGGAACGGCATCTGCATGAACAGCTCGATCGGCGGGAACGGGATGTGCAGGAAGAACCCGATCCGCAGGTCCGGGCGGAGCTCACGGAGCATCGCCGGCACCAACTGGAGCTGGTAGTCCTGCACCCAGACCGTCGCGCCCTCGGCCGCCACGTCGGCTGCGGCCTCCGCGAACCGGGCGTTGACCAGGCGGTACGCCTCCCGCCACCGGCGCTTGTAGGCCGGCGTCTCCACCGCGTCGTGGTAGAGCGGCCAGATCGTCGCGTTGGACTGGCCCTCGTAGTAGCGCTCCAACTCCTCGGCGCTGAGCGGGACCGGGTGTAGCCGGATCCCCTCCAGGTCGAACGGCTCTGGGGCCGCGCCGGTGCCACCGGCCCAGCCGACCCAGGTGCCCTTGTGTTCGGCGAGCACGGGATGCAGCGCGGTGACCAGCCCGCCAGGGCTGCGTCGCCACTGCCGGCCCTCGGGTGTGCTCACCTCGTCGACCGGCAGACGGTTCGCCACTACGACAAAGGAGCTACGGACGGTCACGATCGGCCACCTCCGGGTACTGACGGGTCCACCGCGATGAGCGTACTGAGCGTAGCTGCGGCGTCTTGTGCCCCGTGCCGGAGTCTCCTACCCGCCTCGGTGCGACCGAATCCTAGAGGTGATCTTGTCGACAGCCCGTGGCTCGCGGCCGCTTGCGTACTCCTGGGGCGGGGTGATGTGGGCGAACCGCGCCGTACCTGTCAGGATTGACGATGGCGTGCGCGTGGCCGGCTCCCCGGCCGGCGGCGGCGGGCGGTCTTCGCAGCCCGCGCCGCGCCGCCGATCAGCGACAGCAACCGACGGAGGTAGCCCGCACCGTGGCCCAGTACATCTACGTTCTGGAAAAGGCGCGCAAGGCGCACGGCGACAAGGTCGTGCTCGACAACGTCACGTTGAGCTTCCTGCCGGGGGCCAAGATCGGTGTGCTCGGTCCGAACGGCGCCGGTAAGTCCAGCCTCCTCAAGATCATGGCAGGGCTGGACAAGCCGAGCAACGGCGAAGCCCGACTCATGCCGGGTTACACCGTCGGCATGCTCGCCCAGGAGCCCCCGCTCAACGAGGCCAAGACCGTGCTCGGCAATGTCGAGGAGGCGGTCGCCGAGACCAAGGCCAAGCTGGAGCGGTTCAACAAGATCGCCGAGCAGATGGCCACCGACTACTCCGACGAGCTCATGGAGGAGATGGGCAAGCTCCAGGAGGAGCTTGACCACCTCGACGCCTGGGACGTCGACTCCAAGCTCGAACTGGCCATGGACGCGTTGCGCTGCCCGCCGCCGGACGCCGACGTGACCCAGCTCTCCGGTGGTGAGCGTCGCCGGGTCGCGCTCTGCAAGCTGCTGCTGGAGGCGCCCGACCTGCTGCTGCTCGACGAGCCCACCAACCACCTGGACGCGGAGAGCGTCTCCTGGCTGGAGCAGCACCTGGCGAAGTACGCCGGCACCGTCATGGCGATCACCCACGACCGGTACTTCCTCGACAACGTGGCCGGCTGGATCCTGGAGCTGGACCGCGGCCGGGCGATCGGGTACGAGGGCAACTACTCCACCTACCTGGAGAAGAAGGCCGCCCGGCTGGCCGTCGAGGGCCGCCGCGACGCCAAGATGAAGAAGCGCCTCACCGAGGAGCTGGACTGGGTCCGCTCCAACGCGAAGGCCCGGCAGACCAAGTCCAAGGCCCGCCTGGACCGGTACGACGAGATGGCCAGCGAGGCGGAGAAGACCCGCAAGCTGGACTTCGAGGAGATCCAGATCCCGCCGGGTCCGCGCCTGGGCAGCACGGTGATCGAGGCGCAGAACCTCAGCAAGGGCTTCGGCGACCGGCTGCTGATCGACAACCTGTCGTTCTCGCTGCCGCGCAACGGCATCGTCGGCATCATCGGTCCCAACGGCGTCGGTAAGACCACGCTGTTCAAGACCATCGTCGGGCTGGAGGAGCCGACCAGCGGGTCGGTCCGGGTCGGCGAGACGGTCTCGCTGTCGTACGTCGACCAGAACCGTGAGGGCCTCAACGGCGACAAGACCGTCTGGGAGGTCGTCTCCGACGGACTGGACTACCTGATGGTGGGCAAGGTCGAGATGCCGTCGCGGGCGTACATCGCCGCGTTCGGCTTCAAGGGCCCGGACCAGCAGAAGCCGACGAAGGTGCTCTCCGGCGGTGAGCGCAACCGGCTCAACCTGGCGCTGACCCTGAAGATCGGCGGCAACGTCATCCTGCTCGACGAGCCGACGAACGACCTGGACGTGGAGACGCTGTCCAGCCTGGAGAACGCGCTGCTGGAGTTCCCCGGCTGCGCCGTGGTCATCTCGCACGACCGGATGTTCCTGGACCGCGTCGCCACGCACATCCTGGCCTGGGAGGGCGACGACCAGGACCCGTCCAAGTGGTTCTGGTTCGAGGGCAACTTCGAGGCGTACGAGAAGAACAAGATCGACCGCCTCGGCGCGGAGGCCGCCCGGCCGCACCGGGTGACCTACCGCAAGCTGACCCGCGACTGACCGGCCGAGAAGGTGTCTGACCGCTTCGTCTACCACTGCACCCTGCGCTGGTCCGACCTGGACGCGTACGGCCACGTCAACAACTCGCGCTTCCTCACCCTGTACGAGGAGGCGCGGGTGGCGTTGATGTTCGCCGGCGGCCGGGCCTGGGGCGTCGGCTCGTTCGCCGACGGGGTGGTGATCCGCCGACACGAGGTCGACTACCTGCGCCCGGTCGACTACGCGCTCGGTCGGGCCACCGCGGAGGCGGCACCCACAGTGCGGATCGAGCTGTGGGTGGAGGAGATCCGGGCCTCCCGGTTCACCGTCGCCTACGAGCTGTACGACGGCGAGGTGCTGGCCAGCCGGGCCCGCTCGGTGCTGGTGCCGTTCGACCTGACCCGCCAGGTGCCCCGGCGGATCACCACCGAGGAACGGGACTTCCTGCTCACGTACGCACCGCAGGGCGGGGCGGCGTGACCCGGCCGGGCACCGCCGAGCCGGGCCGGACGGCGGCGTCCACCCACGGTGTCGCCGGGGTGGCGGACGCGGGCGCCTTCCTGGCCCGGCTGGTCCGGTTGGATCCGGTCGCGCCGGTCCGGCTGCGGCCGGCCGGCGCACCGGGCCGGGTCGCCCTGTGGGCCCGGCTGCCGTGGCAGGTCCTGGTGGTTCGCACGGTTGCCGGTGGGCCGGCCGAGGACGCCACGGTGGCAGCCGCGGAGCTGCTCGCCGAGCTGGAGCGGGGCGGCACGACCCTGCCGACCCGCCGGGACGCCCAGTGGCTGTGGCCGCTGCCGCCGACGCGGAGCCACCAGGTGGAGGCGCTGCCCGTTGCCGAGTTGCGACGGATCGCCGACGCGGCGGCGGGCACCCTGCGGACGGCGAGCGAGCAGGGTGTGGCCGGCCGTGCCGTGGGCCAGCGGGCCCTGCGTGACGCGTTGCTCGACCACGTGGCGGTGCTGATCACCCCGGACGGGACGCCCGCCGCGCCGGTCGAGGTGCCGCAGCGGCTGGTGCAGGGGGTGGTCCGGATGGGCTTCCTCGGCCCCGCCCACGGCTCGGCGGCTGGCGAGGGCGGGGACGCCGTTCAGGTGCGGGTGGCCGGTCGTTGGGTCGGCCTGGTGGGACCGCACGGAGCGGCTTGGTTGCAGAAGGCCACGGATCTTGCCGTGACACCTCTGAGCTCTCGTCCGAACGGATGACCCCGGATCATTCTTCTGGTCAGGGGCGGTCGTTGGGGGGGTGCTTCAACCCGGCTGTCCGGGTACCGTCCATCCTCGGATCCAACGCACCGTAGGCGACTGGATCCGCTGGGGAGTGAGGTGCGCGAGCGATGCCGTGGTGGTCATGGCGCCCCGGTCCCGCCGACGGCGGCGATCCGGAAACCCGAAGCGGGATCACAGTCGATAGCGCGGTCCGGATCGGGCCGCCCAGCCCTCGCCAGCCGGGGGACGACTGCCCGTCCAACGAGCGGCCTGTGCTGACCGAGATGCCCGCCACCGTCGAGCCGGTGAGTCTGAGCCGGGTCTGTGACGCGCTCGATCTGCTCGACGTGCGTTACCTGGCCGACGGCGACGGCAACCTGCTGGCGATGTGGGAGCGGCACGCGGTGCTGGTCACCCTCGAAGGGCCGGAGGACGAGATCCTGGTCATGCGGGCACGCCCGCACGCCACGGTCCCGCCGGACTGGGCCGACCGGGCGTACCGGGTGGTCAACGAGTGGAACCACACCCGCCGGTTCTGCAAGGCGTACATCGGTGACCCGACCGAGCGCGGTCAGCTACCGATCTACGCCGAGCTTCAGGTGCCCCTGGGTGCCGGCACACACGACGCGCTCCTGGTCGAGATGCTCGACTGCGGCGCGGCGGTCGCCACCAGCTTCGTGGACTGGCTGCACGACGAGGGCGCGCTGCTCTGACGCCACTTTGGGTGGGGTGGGTCAGCGGCCGTCGGCCGGGTCGTCCTCGACGTTGACCATGAAGTACGCGGCCCGCTCCAGGTAGTCCCAGAGGGTGCTGGCGATCTCCGGCTCAAGGTCGAGCCGGTCCACGGCGCGGCGCATGTTCCGCAGCCAGGCGTCCCGTTCGGCCGCGCCGATCCGGAACGGTGCGTGGCGCATCCGCAGCCGCGGGTGCCCGCGCTGAGCGGAGTACGTGTTCGGCCCGCCCCAGTACTGCATCAGGAACAGTGTCATCCGGTCCGCGGCCGGGCCCAGGTCCTCCTCCGGGTACATGGGCCGCAGCAGGGGGTCGGTGGCGACGCCGGCGTAGAACTCGTCGACCAGCTTGCGGAAGGTGGGTTCGCCGCCGACCGCTTCGAAGAGGGTCATCGACGCACCGGGACGGTCGGATTCACCTGCGGAAGTCACCGTTCCATCCTGCCAGGTGCGTCCGGTGCCGACCCGACCCGCACGGCGTGCGTCGGATCACGCCGGGTCGACGACCTCGAATATCGGGCACCCGGCCCGTACGGGTGGACGTCGGTTCGACGGTCAGGTGACCGCGTGCCGGCGGTGGCCGTCACCGGCATGCGGGTCGGACCTGCCTTCCACCGGGCGGTCGCTGGCCGGGGCGCCGGGCCCGGAGGGCGGCGGAGCGGCGTTGGCCAACGCGGCGGCAGTGATCGCGTCGTCCACCGTCTGCCGGTCCGGCCACCGCAGCGTGGCCACCGTCATCAGCACCACCCCGGCTGCGCTCCAGACCCCCACCACGACCGGAATGGGGAACCGTTCGGCGAGCATCCCGGTGACCAGCACAGCGAGGCCCTGGATGACCTGTATGCCGGTGGCCATCACCCCGAAGGCGCGGGCTCGGAAGCCGTTGGGCAGCGCCTGGACGAACAACCCGTTGGCCATCGGCATCATGCCGGCGACGGCGAACCCGCAGAGCGCGGCGAGCAGCGCGACCACCAGCGGCGGGGGGTCGAGCAGCACCGGTACGAGCACCAACGGGGCGAGCACCGCGAGCGGCCGCATCAGCTTCAGTCGGCGAGCCGGCCCGAACAGGCGACTCACCAGCAACCCACCGAGGATGAAGCCGATCGGGTTGGCCACCATGATCGCTGCTTGTGCGGTGCCCGCGCTCACCGCGCCACGGCTCTCGTCGTTGGCCCAGGCCGCGGCCAGACCTTCGGGAACGATCGAGAAGAGCATCGAACTGAACACCAGCACCGCGATGGCCCGCAGCACCGGTGTGCGGAACACGATGCCGAACCCCTGGCGGGTCTCCTGCAGGAGGTGGCTGCGGTGCTCCGGGTTGATGACCGCCGGGCGGTGGCGCACACCGAGGCGAACCAGCAGCGCCGAGACACCGAACGTGGCCGCGTTGAACAGCAGCGCCGCCTCCGGGTCGACGGCGGCGACAGCGGCGCCGAAGACGTACCCCACGACCTGCGCGGCCTGCCCGACACTGCTGTTCAGCGACAGCCCCAGCACCAGTCGGTCCCCGGTGAGCAACTGCGGGATCAGCGCGGACTTCGCCGCCTGGCTCGGCGGGTTGGCCAGCGTGGCGGCGAAAATGAGCACCAGCACCGCCTGGTACGGCAGGGCCGGAATGGCGATGAGCAGCATCAGCGCCATCCGGATGATGTCGCACGCCACCATCACCCGTCGGAACGGGTACCGCTCCGCGAGTGCGGCGAGCACGGGACCGCCGAGCAACCAGGGCAGGAAGCTGACCGCGAAGGCGGCCGCGGAGAGCGCGACGGACCGGGTCTGCTGATAGACGAGCAGGGTGACGGCGGCCTTCGCGACGTAGTCGCCGACCCAGGAGAGAGCGCCGGCCACGAACACAGCCCGAAACTCGTGCTGGCCGAAGACTTCGCGGAATGTGGCGGGCCCTTCCGCGGAAGGTCGCTCGTCAGGCACCGTCGCCTCCATCGGCCCCGGCTCGGCCGCTCGTGGCAGCCCGGCCGGAAGCGCTCGTCAGATCTACGGATCAGCGAGGATGTGATCACGCTTTGGTGTGAACGCGTGCTCCGGATTCTGCCCGATCGTCTGACAACTAGCTAGGTCGAACGGGTCGTTCGTCGCCTCCCCGACTGAACGAACGGACGATACCCGAGGGGCCGGCCGGCTCGCGACCCCTGAATTGCCGGACAGTGTCGGCGGTGTCAGGTGGCGCCACCCTGACCGGTCTCACCCTCGGGCAACGGCCGGGTCGACAGACCGGGATAGATGCGGGCCGCAGCGATCTGCGCGGTGATTCCCGAATTCTCCAGCGCCTCGGCGAGACGCCGACGCAGTTCCCGGCCCACCGCGAACTGCCCGTCCGCGGTGGTCTTCACCACGGTGCGGATGACCGCGCCGTCCACCGTCACCTGCTCGACACCCAGCACCTCGGGCGCCTCCACGATCTCCGGTGACAGCTCCGGGTCCATGGCGACCGAGGCGGCAGCGGTCCGTAGCACCGCCGTGGCCTCCTCGGTGCTGTTGAAACCGATCGGCAGGTCCACCACCACGAGAGCCCAACCCTGGCTCTTGTTGCCCACCCGGATGATCTCGCCGTTGCGGATGTACCAGAGCACGCCGCGGCCGTCGCGCACCGTGGTGACCCGCAGGCCGACCGACTCGACCACGCCCATCGCCTCGCCCAGGTCGACGTTGTCACCCACGCCGTACTGGTCCTCGATCAACATGAAGAGGCCGGCGATCAGGTCCTTCACCAGGCTCTGCGCGCCGAAGCCCAGCGCGACGCCGGCGATCCCCGCGCTGGCCAGCAGCGGAGCCAGGTCGAAGCTGAACTCCCGCAGGATCATCAGCAGCGCGATGCCGAAGACGAACGCGGTGGTCAGGCTGCGCAGCACCGACCCGATCGCCTCGGCCCGCTGCCTCCGTCGCTCGGGCACGAACTCGGCCGGGTCGACCGCGGCGGTGGGCACCCGCTCGCGCAGCGGCCGCAGCATCGTCGGCACCGCACCGTCGGTGGTCGTCCGAACCAACCGGTTGATCGTCCGGTGCAGTGCCCAGCGGGCCACCATCGCCAGTGCCAGGATCAGCAGCACCCGAAGTGGTTTGAGCAGGATCCAGTAGCTGCCCTCGGCAAACCAGGACGACCCGGTGATCCGGTAGATCCACTCGCAGGAGGTGCTGCCCTGGCAGTTCACCGAGACGGCGTCGGACAGGGCTAGGGGCGTCACACTGGCGGCACTCACCCTGTCTTCGTACCGCAAGGGGGACGAGCGGCCGTCGCCGACCCACCGGCCGGGTGACACCGACCGCCGAGGGCAGGATGCTCATTCCCTCCCCTGGCACCGCGGCGCGTAGCCGTTCGTACTCCGCCCGACCACCGATCGCCGCCCGGTCTGCGGGGTGAGCGACGTGGTGCACGGCCGGTCCGGCACCGGTGATGACCGGCGGCGGGGGTGTCACACGTCGGCGTCCGCCCAGGCCGGAGCAGTTGCCCGTCCCGGCGTGGGTGATCCGCTTACCAGAAGAGAGATTAGTACGTGCAATCCGGGGTCCGATCAGGGACTATTGGCGCAACGGACGTCGGTGATCGGCCCGGCGCCGACCGTGTGGGCCCCTGTGCCCGGCCCCGGTCGGCGGCGGTCCCCAGCAGCCGCTGAACCGGGAGGGTGAGCGCGATGCCTGACATAAGACCCACGGTGGGCTCCGGCGCGTTGGTCCTCAACGCCACCTACGAGCCGCTGTGTGTCGTGTCGGTGCGTCGCGCCGCGATCCTCGTCCTCTCCGCCAAGGCGGTCTGCGTCGCCGACGGTGACGGCATCCTGCACAGCGCCCGGGACGCGCTCCCGGTGCCATCCGTGGTCCGGCTGACGCGCTTCGTCCGGGTGCCGTACCGAACGCATGTCGGGCTGTCCCGCCGGGCGATCTTCGCCCGGGACGGGTGGCGGTGCGCCTACTGCCGGGGCCCGGCCGAGACCATCGACCACGTCTTTCCGCGCAGTCGCGGTGGCCGGCACGCCTGGGAGAACGTGGTCGCCGCGTGTGCCCGGTGCAACCACACCAAGGGCGACAAGACGCCGGCCGAGATGGGATGGCGGTTGCACGCGTTGCCGGCCCCGCCGAAGGGCACCGCCTGGCGGGTGCTGGGCCACCGCGCCCCCGACCCCCGCTGGGCCGACTGGCTGGACCTGCGGGAGCCCGAGGCAGCCGCCTGACCACGTAGGGCGTGGTCAGGCTCCGGATTGCGGCCGGATTGCCCGGCGCGCTGCGCGTTCGTGGCGGTCGACCCCTCGGCGGTACGCGATCGCGAGTAGCCGGTCGATCTCGGGCAGCAGTTGCGGACCGGGCATGACGACGCTGGCGAAGCCGTACTGTGCGTAGCCCGGGTGCGGCACGAAGGTGTCCAGTCGGGCGAAGTCGAACTCGTGCCGGTGCTCCTCGAACGCCTTGGGCGGGAAGCCGAACAGCCGCTCGAACTCGGCCCGGCCCAGGTCCAGGTTGAGGCGGAAGACGCCGGGGCGGTCAAGCTGTGCGGCCTCGTCGAAGCCGGGCACGTCGTGCTCGACGATGGTGGCGAACGGCTGGCGGTGGTCCGGGCCGACGAAGAAGAACCGGTCGCCCCAGGCCGCCTCGGGTGATCCGTTCTCCTCGCTCGCCACGACCTGCTCGACGCCGGGCAGGGCGGCGATCCGATCGGCGAGCACGGCCGTGTCGACACCGGTCGGGACGTGCAGGACCGCGTCGGCGTGTTCGACGGTGGCCTGGTCCAGCGGGAAGTAGCGGTAGTCGTGCGTTCGCTGCTCGGCCGCGGCGATGTCGGACGTCGGCAGGTACCGGGGAAGGCTGGTCTCCTGCTGGAGTCGACCCTCGTAGGTCGAGGCGGCGGGGGGCCCGATGCCGAGCGCCGGGCTCGCGCCGAGGCTGCCGGCGATCACCGCGTACCGGTCGCCCAGCAGCGACGCGATGATGGCGCCGGCGCCGGCCCATGACACCGTCGTGTCGGCCAGCGTCATCGTGCTCAGGTGACGCTGGAGGTGCGTGTTGTGCGCGAAGACCAGTGTGGGCCCGCGGTGTGCCTCGGCCGATCGGATCGCGAGCAGGTTCTCGGCCATCAGCGCGTCCCGGACCGCGGCCAGGCGGGCGAAGCGTTCCTCCTGGGCCAGTGGTGCGGCGGCTGCGGCGTGGTAGCGCAGCAACGCGACAGCGGCCGTGGCGTGCACGAACGCCGCCCCCCAGCCCGCTGACTTCCACGGCGCCCGCAGGTACAGCTCGGTCAGCAGGTCGTCGGCGAGCACCCGCAGTCGCTGGGCGTCGGTCGAGCGTCCGACCGATCGGCCGGGTTCCCAGATCGCTGCCGTGGCACTCCACCGCACCTCGTCCCCGATCAGGTCGTCGATCTCGCCAGCCCGGTCCAGGTCGAGGAACTCGCAGACCTGGTTGAGGTGGCGGCGCGGGCTCGGGGCGCTCTCCAACTCCACCGGGGCGTCGAAGCCGTGGAACGTCAGGCGCTCGGCGGCCGGCCGTCCGGCGTTCCACTCCCGCATCCGGAGCAGGAGATCGCGGTTGGCCGGTGCCGCCCCGAATCCGTGGCTGAACCCTTCGGCGAGCGCCCGTTCGAGCGTCACGGCGGCGATGCCCTGCACGAACTCGTCGGCGAGCAGCCCGGCCGTCCGGTCGCTCTCCACGGCGATCGAGCGGTAGCCGTGCTCCGCCAGCGACAGAAAGGCCTCGTTGCGGAGTTGGAGGAAGGCGGACTCACCGTGCGTCGGTTCGCCGAGCGCGAGCAGCTCCGGGGATACCGCCAACAGGTCGAGAAAAGGTGGCATTCCATGAACCGTATCGTTGAACCAGCGGTTGAGACTCACGACTGATGGAGCGCGGTGACAGGCACGAAACCTTCAAACCCGGGGGTACGCCGACCGGTCGACCTCGCGCGCGCCCATGGTCTCTCCGCGCAGGCCGTGCGCAACTACGAACGGGACGGCGTCCTGCCGCCGGCCCAGCGCACGCCGAACGGCTACCGTCGCTTCACCGAGCTGCACGTCAAGGCGCTGCGTGCCTACCTCGCGTTGATCCCGGGCCACGGCTATGCGGCCAGCGGCGAGATCATGCGGGCCGTCAACCGGGGTGAGATCGACACCGCGCTGCGCACCATCGACCAGGGTCATGCCCTGCTCCAGCGCGATCGGGAAACCCTGGACGCGGTCGAGGCGGCGGTGGCGACGCTCACCGGAACGAGACCGCAACCGCAGAGCCAGAAAGCCGTGCCGATCAGCGTGCTGGCTCACCGGCTCGGTCTACGGGCGGCCACGCTGCGCAAATGGGAGCGGGCCGGGGTGCTGCGACCGGTACGTGATCCGGTGACCCACTACCGGCTCTATCTTCCCGACGACGTCCGGGACGCCGAACTGGCCCACCTGTTGCGCCGCGGTGGATACCGGCTCGACCACATCGCCGGCGTGCTGCGTCGAGTGCGCGACGCCGGCGGTGCCGAACCACTCGCCGCCTCGCTGCGCCAGTGGCGGCAACGGCTCACCGAACGAGGCCGGGCCATGCTCACGGGGGCCGCCCGGCTCGCCGAATACGTCGACGCCGGTCAGCCGCCTGAACGCGCCTTGACCAGCGAGGCGAAGACCACCACGTTGTCCGCGTAGCCGGTCTCGCCGCCGACCCACTGGCCGCCGCAGGTGATCAGTCGGAGGCTCGGGCGACTGAAGTCGCCGTACACCTCGTCCACCGGCAGCCGGCCCTTGTCGAACTTCTCCACCGAGTTGACCTCGAAGACCGCCACGCGCTGGTCGGTGCGGGTGACCTCGATCTCGTCACCGGAGCGCAGCTCGCGCAGTTTGTGGAAGACCGCCGGTCCGCTCGTGGTGTCGACGTGCCCGACGATCACGGCCGGGCCGTACTGGCCCGGGGTGGGCCCCTGGTCGTACCAGCCGGCCTCCTGGGCGCGGGCCGCGTCCGGCACGGCGATCGTGCCGTCCGGGGCGATGCCCACGTCGTGTACGGGCGCCCGCACGTCGATCTTCTCGATGGCGAGGCTGGTGGGATGGCTGGCCGGCAGTACCGGGAACTTCTTCGGCGGCGGTCGCAGGCCGGCGCTGAGCCGGTCCGGCAGCAGGCTCATTCCGGTCACCTGCTCGACGCCGAGCATCGCCACGATCAGCACCATCAGCGCGGCGATGGCCAGCACCGGCAACCCGGGGCTCGTACCGAACCGGTGTCGGGCCGACGGCGGCCCGGCCGGGCGCCGCGGCGGCAGCGGGCCGGCGGCCGGATCGGTGGTGGTGACGCTGGCCGACACGGCCTGCCCGGCGACCCGGCGCAGCCGTCCGGAGACGCGGGCCACCAGCCGGCCCGACGCGCGCAGCGCCGGCCCGGCCCGGAGGCGGACGCGGCGATCCCGCCGCGCACGCGCGGATCTGCGGGTCATGGGTGATCCGGCTCAGGAGCCGGCTCCCGGTCGACGTCGGCCGCCGGCCATCCCGAGCACGATCGCGGTGGCCACCAACGCCACGCCACCGAGCACCAGCAGCGAGCCGGTGCCGCGCCCGCCGGCCATCCCACCGCCACCGGTCGCCGGGCCCTTGCTGGGTGAGGCCATGTTCAACACGGTCAACGTGGTCGACGACGTCTGGCCGTTCTCGCAGCGCAGGTCGACCGGGTAGTCACCGGCCGGCTTGTCCCTCGCAATGGTGGCCTGCCCGGTCAGGAAACCCCTGTCCGGTTTGAGCATCACGTGCCCGAACGCGTCGGAGTGCACGCTGGACTGTCGGTTGTTGTTGTCGTTGTCGCAGCTCGCCTTGATGTTGACCCGGCTGCCGGCCTGGGCGCTGTTCGGTGTCACCTCGACGAAGACGTTCTCACCGGCTCGCGCCGGCGCGACCGACAACAGGACGAACGCCCCGACCAGCCCCACCAGTGTCAGTACGGACGAGAGCGCGCGGTTGATCGTGCGGATTGCCTGCATGATTTCCCCCCAACCGGCGACGACCGCCGGAACCCTCCCCTGGGCACGCCGGCTGCTTTCCCGTTGGCGCGGGGGCAAACCCGCAGGGTGGGCGGGGTCAGCGGGGGCGGGGGACGGGCCCGGTGGCGGGGAGGGGGGTGACGGGGTGCCAGTTCAGCGGGGAGGAGAGGACCATCGTGCTCGACGGTTGGCCGTACGGGGCGAGACGGTCGATGACCCCCTCGAACGCACCGATCGAGCCGGCCGCCACCTTCAGCACGCTGCACGCGTCCCCGGTGATCCGGTGGATCTCCAGGATCTCCGGCCAGTCGGCCACGGCCGGGTCGTGCAGGATGCACCGTGCGCCGTAGCAGGACATCCGGATCAGTGCGACCACGGTACGGCCGGCGCGGCTCAGGTCGACGTGGGCGTGGTAGCCCGTGATGATCCCGGCCTCCTCCAGCCGGCGGACCCGCTCCGCGACCGACGGTGGGGACAGGTGCACCCGGCGGGACAACTCGCTGAAGGAGAGCCGCGCGTCGGCCTGCAACTCGCGCAGCAGCGCCCAGTCCATGTCGTCCACGCTCAGACCTTACTTTCGTGAACCGACTTCGCCTAGTTGCCTTTGGTTTGCCAGGCGAAGGTGCCGAGAGCCGTTGATTCGGCATTCCGCAGGCCGATCCGGCCGCGAGATCATGACGTCGGCAGGTCCGGGGGAGGGAGACGAGATGGTGGATCAGACGGAGCGGCGGGCGCCGAACCGCCGTGCCACGGTGCAACCGGTGACCCCCGGGCAGCGCGCCGCGCAGGCGGAGCGCACCGGTGGTGAGCCGACCCTGGAGTTCGCCGACATGGTGCCGTACGACGCGTACGTGCAGGCCAGCGCCCTGCACAAGATGCAGCACCCGCTCAGCAGCGACCCGGGCGAGATGTCCTTCCTGATGGTCAGCCAGATCATGGAGCTGTACTTCGGGCTGACCTGCCACGAGCTGCGGGAGACTCAGCGGCTGATCCGCGCCGACCAGATCTGGGAGTCGCTGGCCCCGCTGGGCCGAGCCAAGCTGCACCTGGAGGGGCTCAACGCCGCCTGGCAGGGCCTGCGCTGGATGAGCCCGGCCGACTTCAACCGGTTCCGCAATCTGCTCGGTGAGGCCTCCGGCTTCCAGTCGGCGATGTACCGGCAGTTGGAGTTCCTGCTCGGGCTGCGCGACCCGACGCTGATCCGTCCGTTCCGCCGGCAGGCCGAGGTGCATGCCGAGCTGAGCGCCGCGCTGGCCACTCCGAGCCTCTGGGACGATGTGCTCGCGCTGCTCGCCCGGCGCGGCTTCGACCTCCCCGCCGACCTGCTCGACCGGGACGTGGCCGTCGAACACGACCCGCACCCGTTGGTCGAGGCGGCCTGGGTACGGATCTACGACGACGCCAGCCCGGACAATCACCTGCGGCTGCTCGGCGAGGCGCTGAGCGCTGTCGCCGAGGAGTTCGGCGACTGGCGCTGGAACCACGTCAAGGCGGTGCAGCGGACGATGGGTGCCAAGGTCGGCAGCGGAGGCTCCGCCGGCCTGGCGTGGTTGCAGCGCAGCATGGCCCGGGTGGTCTTCCCGGAGCTGTGGTCAGCCCGCACCGCGATGTGACCGGAGAGCGAGAAGAGCAATGACGACCCCTCAAGCCGAGCCGCTGGGCCTCGCCACCGCCGAAGCGGAAGCGCGTCGCCGGGACGAGGCCGACCCCGGCCACCGGCACCTGTTCCACGTGCCTCCGGCCGACGGCGGCGACCACCCCGAGTCGGCGTATCTGGCCGGCAACTCGCTCGGCCTGCAACCTCGGGCCACCCGCGACGAACTCCTGGCCGACCTGGACGCGTGGGGGCGGCTCGGCGTCGAGGGGCACCTGGAGGCGGAGCGCCCCTGGCTGCCGTACCACGAGTTGTTGACCGGGCCGGCAGCGCGACTGGTCGGCGCCCGGCCCGCGGAGGCCGTGGTGATGAACTCGCTCACTGTCAACCTGCACCTGCTGATGGTGAGTTTCTACCGACCGGCCGGCGCGCGCACCCGCATCGTCATCGAGGACGCCGCGTTCCCCTCGGACAGCTACGCCGTGCGCAGCCAGGCCCGGTTCCACGGCCTGGACCCGGACGACACAGTGGTCCGGTTGCGTCCGCGCGCGGGTGAGGACGCCCTGCGCACCGAGGACGTGACCGACTACCTGGCCGCCGAGGGCGACCGGGTGGCGCTGCTGCTGCTCGGCGGGGTCAACTACCTCACCGGTGAGCTGCTGGACATCCCGGCGATCACGGCTGCCGGCCGGGCCGCCGGCGCGGTGGTCGGTTGGGACCTGGCCCACGCGGTCGGCAACGTGCCGCTGGCCCTGCACGACTGGGACGTCGACTTCGCCGCCTGGTGCTCCTACAAGTACCTGAACTCCGGCCCGGGCGCGCTGGCGGGCGTCTTCGTGCACGAGCGGCACCTCGGCGACGAGAACCTGCCCCGGTTCGAGGGATGGTGGAGCACCGCTGCGGCCACCCGGTTCGAGATGACGCCGGTGTCCCGGCCACCGGCCACTGTGGAGGCCTGGCAGATCTCCAACCCGCCGATCTTCGCGATGGGTCCGGTGCGTACCTCGCTGGAGCTGTTCGACGCGGTGGGGATGAGCGCACTGCGCGCGCGCAGCCAGCGCCTCACCGGCTGGCTGGAGTCACTGCTCGACGAGGTGACCGTCGGCCGGCCGCTGCGGGTGGTCACCCCGCGCGACCCGGCCCGCCGAGGCTGCCAGCTCTCCGTGCGTATCGGTTCCGGCAGCGCCAACGAGCTGACCAAACGCCTACGGTACGAACACGGGGTCATCGCCGACGCCCGCGAACCCGACGTCGTGCGGTTCGCCCCGGTGCCGCTGTACTCCACGTACCTCGACTGCTGGCGTGCCGCCGCAGCGCTCGCCGCGACGGTGGGGGCGACCTCATGACCGCGCGGCGCGACGAGATCGCGATCATCGGTGCCGGGTTGGCCGGCTGCCTGGCGGCCTGCTTCCTGGCCCGGCGTGGCTACCCGGTGGCCCTCTACGAGCGCCGCTCCGACCCGCGCGCCGGCACCGCCGAACGCGGTCGCTCGATCAACCTGGCGCTCTCCGAGCGCGGCCTGGACGCGTTGCGCCGCATCGGGCTGGCCGAGCAGGTGATGACCGACGCGCTGCCGATGCGCGGCCGGATGATCCACCCGGTCGAGGGCGAGCAGCAGTTCCAGTCGTACAGCGCGGCCGGCGACCGGGCGATCAACTCGATCAGCCGGGGTGCGCTGAACAACGCCCTGCTGGACGAGGCCGCCGCGCTGCCGGGCGTGCGGGTCGTCTTCGACCACCGGCTGGTCGGGCTCGACCCGACCGACGGCGCCCTGAGCTTCGAGACCCCGCAGGGCCCGGTCGCGGCGAAGGCGTCGGTCGTGCTGGGTGCCGACGGAGCCGGCTCCGCGGTGCGCGGGCAACTGCTCGCGTACGGGCTGCTGGAGGAGAGCGTGGACTTCCTCGACTACGGCTACAAGGAGCTGACGATTCCGCCGCTGGGCGGGGACTTCGCCCTGGACCCGGACGCGCTGCACATCTGGCCGCGCGGCACCTCGATGATGATCGCGCTGCCGAACCCGGACCGCTCCTTCACCTGCACGCTGTTCTGGCCCAACGACGGTGCGGGCAGCTTCGCCTCGCTGACCAGCCCGGCGGAGATCGAACGGCACTTCACCGAGCACTACCCGGACGTGGTCCCGCTGGCCCCGAACCTGGTCGACGACTACCAGCACAACCCGGTGGGCGTGCTCGGCACGGTGCGCTGCACCCCGTGGCAGGTCAACGGGAAGGTCGGTCTGCTCGGCGACGCGGCGCACGCCATCGTGCCGTTCTACGGCCAGGGCGCCAACTGCGCCTTCGAGGACGTGGTGGAGCTGGACCGCTGCCTGGACGAGTGCGCCGACGACTGGTTGGCGGCGCTGCCGTTGTTCCAGCGGCGCCGACAGGAGAACGCCGAGGCCATCGCGACGATGGCGCTGACCAACTTCGTGGAGATGCGGGACAAGGTCGCCTCCCCGGTGTTCCAGACCCGCCGGCGGGTGGAGCACGCACTGGAACGGGCACTGCCCGGCCGGTACGTTTCCCAGTACGAACTGGTGTCGTTCTCCACCACCCCGTACGCGGAGGTTCGCCGCCGGGTACGCCGCCAGCACCGGGTGCTCGGGGCGGTCGTCGGCGGGGCCGCGCTGCTGCTGGTCGGCGCGATCGGTGCGGCACTGAGCCGAGGGAGGCGGGCATGACCGGCAACTGGGATCCGCAGCTGATGGCCGGCCACGCGCCGAATGGCCCGCAGCGGTTGCGTAACTTCGTCGCCGGCGAGTTCGTCGACGGCGGACGTACGTTCGCCAAGGACAGCCCGGTCACCGGGGAGCAGGTCTTCGAGGTGGACGAGGCGTCGCAGTCCATGGTGGACGACGCGGTGGCCGCCGCCCGGGCGGCACTGCGGGGGCCGTGGGGCCGGATGGGGGAGCGCGAGCGCGCCGAGGTGCTGCGTCGCGTCGCCGACGAGTTGGAGCGCCGCTTCGACGACCTGGTCACCGCCGAGGTCGCCGACACCGGCAAGTCCATCGCCCAGGCCCGCACCCTGGACATTCCGCGGGGCGCGGCGAACTTCCGGGCGTTCGCGGAGATCGTGGCGACCGCCCCCACCGAGTCGTTCACGACGGTCACCCCGACCGGCGGCCGGGCACTCAACTACGCGCTGCGCAAGCCGGTCGGCGTGGTTGCGGTCATCGTGCCGTGGAACCTGCCGCTGCTGCTGCTCACCTGGAAGGTGGCTCCGGCGCTGGCCTGCGGCAACGCCGTCGTGGTCAAGCCCAGCGAGGAGACTCCCGCCTCGGCGACGGTGCTCGCCGAGGTGATGGCCGCCGCTGGCGTACCGGCCGGGGTGTTCAACCTGGTGCACGGCTTCGGGCCGGACTCGGCCGGCGAGTTCCTCACCCGCCACCCGGGCGTCGACGCGATCACCTTCACCGGCGAGTCGGCCACCGGCGGCGCGATCATGCGGGCCGCCGCCGACGGGGTGAAGGCGGTGAGCTTCGAACTCGGCGGCAAGAACGCCGGCCTGGTCTTCGCCGACGCCGACCTGGACGCCGCGGTGGCCGGCTCGGTGCGGTCCAGCTTCACCAACGGCGGGCAGGTGTGCCTCTGCACCGAGCGCATCTACGTGCAGCGCCCGGTCTTCGAGGAGTTCACCGCGCGGCTGGCGAAGCGGGCCGGCGAGCTGGCGTACGGCTGGCCGACCGACGAGGCCACCGCCACCATGCCGCTGATCTCCCACCAGCACCGGGCGAAGGTGCTCGGCGCGTACGAGCTGGCCCGCTCGGAGGGCGCCGAGGTGCTCACCGGTGGCGGCACGCCCACCTTCGGCGACACCCGCGACGGCGGGTCGTACGTGCAGCCGACGGTGCTCACCGGGCTCGGCCCGGACGCCCGCACCAACCGGGAGGAGATCTTCGGCCCGGTGGTGCACGTCGCGCCGTTCGACACCGAGGACGAGGCGTACGCCCTCGCCAACGGCACCGAGTACGGCCTGGCGGCGACCGTGTGGACCCGGGACGTGGGCGTCGCGCACCGGGCCGGCGCCCGGCTCGACGCCGGCATCGTCTGGGTCAACACGTGGTTCCTGCGTGACCTGCGTACCCCGTTCGGCGGGGTGAAGGCGTCCGGGATCGGTCGCGAGGGCGGCGTGCACTCGCTGAACTTCTACTCCGAACTCACGAACGTCTGCGTGGACCTGTCGTGAGCCGTAGCGAGGGAGCGGGCATGGAAGCTGACATCGAGGCCGCCAACCGGGAGTTGGCCGACGCCCGCAGCACCGGCAAGCCGTGCGCGCCGCTTCGGGGCCGGCTGCTGCCGGAGGGCGACGTCGAGGCCGCGTACCGGGTGCAGCAACTCCAGGCGCGGGCCTGGCAGGGCCGCGGCGAACGCCGGGTCGGCGCGAAGATCGGGTTGACCTCCCGGGCCGTGCAGGAGACCTTCGGGGTGTTCCAGCCGGACTTCGGCATGCTGACCGACGCCATGGCGGTCGGCGACGGGGTCGAGGTGCCCATCGACCGGCTGCTCCAGCCCCGCGTGGAGGCGGAGATCGCCTTCGTGCTCGACAAGGATCTCCCGAACCCGCAGCTCACCACTGTCGACCTGATCCGCGCTGTCGACCACGTGCTGCCGGCGATCGAGATCGTCGACTCCCGGATCGCCGCCTGGGACATCTCCATCGTGGACACCGTCGCCGACAACGCCTCCAGCGGGCTCTTCGTGCTCGGCACCACGCCGCGCCGGCTCGCCGACGTGGACCTGCGACTGTGCGGAATGGTGCTGGAACACGCCGGCGAGCCGGTCTCGGTGGGCGCGGGCGCCGCCTGCCTGGGCAACCCCCTGCACGCCCTGCAGTGGCTGGCCGGCACCCTGGCCCGCGCCGGCGACCCGCTGCGCGCCGGGGACGTGGTGCTCTCCGGCGCGCTCGGTCCGATGGTGCCGGTCACCCCGGGTGCCGCGTACGAGGCCCGGATCTCCGGACTCGGCTCGGTGCGCACGAGTTTCAGCAAGGGAGACAACCAGTGACCGGTGTGGCGGTGCTCGGTTCCGGCAACATCGGCACCGATCTGATGATCAAGGTGTTGCGGGTCAGTGAGAGCCTGCGCATGGTGGCGATGGCCGGTATCGACCCGGCCTCCGACGGCCTGGCGCGCGCTCGCCGGCTCGGCGTCGCCACCACCGCCGACGGCGTCGACGGGCTCGTGGCGATGCCCGAGTTCGCCGACGTCGAGCTGGTGTTCGACGCCACGTCGGCCGGCGCGCACCGACGCCACGACGAGGTGTTGCGCGCCCACGGCCGCACTGTGGTCGACCTGACCCCGGCCGCGCTCGGCCCGTACGTGGTGCCGCCGGTCAACCTCGACGAACACCTGCACCAGCCCAACGTCAACATGGTGACCTGCGGCGGGCAGGCGACAGTGCCGATCGTCGCCGCGGTACGCCGGGTCACCCCGGTGGCGTACGGGGAGATCGTCGCGTCGATCGCGTCGAAGTCCGCCGGGCCGGGCACCCGGGCCAACATCGACGAGTTCACCGAGACCACGGCCCGGGCCATCGAGGTGGTGGGCGGTGCCGAGCGGGGCAAGGCGATCATCGTGCTGAACCCGGCGGACCCGCCGCTGCTGATGCGGGACACCGTCTACTGCCTCTGCCCGGACGCCGACGCCGACACCGCCGCCATCGCCGCCTCGGTCACCGAGATGGTGGCGGCCGTGCAGGAGTACGTCCCCGGCTACCGGCTCAAGCAGGACGTGCAGTTCGACCGGGTCGAGGCGTACCTGCCGACGCTCGGGCGGCGGCTCACCGCTCTTCAGGTGTCGGTCTTCCTGGAGGTCTCCGGCGCCGGGCACTACCTGCCCGCGTACGCCGGGAACCTGGACATCATGACCTCCGCCGCGCTGCGCACCGCGGAGCGGCTGGTCGCCCTGCGTTCTTCGGAGGTGGCCGCGCCATGACCGAGCTGTACATCCAGGACGTCACGCTGCGCGACGGCATGCACGCCATCGCCCACCAGTACACCGTCGAGCACGTACGCACCATCGCCGCCGCGCTGGACGCCGCCGGGGTGGCCGCGATCGAGGTGGCACACGGTGACGGCCTCGCCGGCTCCAGCGTCAACTACGGCCACGGCGCCGCCAGCGACGCGGAGTGGATCTCGGCGGCGGCCGAGGTGCTGACCACGGCGAAACTGACCACCCTGCTGCTGCCGGGCATCGGCACGATCGCCGACCTGAAGGCCGCGAAGGCGCTCGGGGTGACCAGCGTCCGGATCGCCACCCACTGCACGGAGGCGGACATCTCCGCCCAGCACATCTCCTGGGCCCGGGAGAACGGCATGGACGTGGCCGGCTTCCTGATGATGTCGCACATGTCCGATCCGGCCGGGCTCGCCGGGCAGGCCAAGCTCATGGAGTCGTACGGGGCGCACTGCGTCTACGTCACCGACTCCGGCGGCCGGCTGCTGATGTCCGACGTGGCGCAGCGGGTCGACGCGTACCGGCAGGTCCTCGCCCCGGAGACGCAGATCGGCATCCACGCCCACCACAACCTGTCGCTCGGGGTCGCCAACAGCGTGCTCGCCGTCGAGCACGGCCGGGTCACCGGGTCCGCGCCGGTCGGCCCCGACGCGGTGCACGGCCGGACCGTCCGCGTCGACGCCTCCCTCGCGGGCATGGGCGCGGGTGCCGGCAACGCCCCGCTCGAGGTCTTCGTCGCGGTCGCCGAGCTGCACGGCTGGAAGCACGGCTGCGACGTGTTCGCGCTGATGGACGCCGCCGACGACATCGTCCGCCCGCTCCAGGACCGGCCGGTCCAGGTGGACCGGGAGACGCTCTCCCTGGGGTACGCCGGCGTCTACTCCAGCTTCCTGCGGCACGCCGAGCGGGCGTCGGCGAAGTACGGCGTGGACGTCCGGTCGATCCTGGTCGAGCTGGGCCGTCGCCGGATGGTGGGCGGTCAGGAGGACATGATCGTGGACGTGGCACTCGACCTGGCCGACAAGGAGCAGCAGTCATGATCGGCGTGGACATCGTCGGGATCGCCGAGAAGCTGGGTGCGGCGGCCGACACGGCCACCGCGATCCCGCAGCTCGCCGCCGAGACCGGCCTCGATGTGGACACCGCGTACGCCGTGCAGGCCGCGCTGCTGCAACGCCGGCTCAACGCCGGTGAGCGGCTCGTCGGGTTGAAGATGGGGCTGACCAGCAGGGCGAAGATGGCCCAGGTCGGCGTGGACGAGGTGATCTGGGGGCGGCTCACCAACGCCATGCGGGTGCCCGACGGCGGCGCCGTGGACCCGGCCGCGTACATCCACCCCCGGGTCGAGCCGGAGGTGGCGTTCCTGCTGGACCGGTTGCCCGAGCCGGGCGAGCCCGTCGGCGACTTCGCCACGGCGGTCCGCGCGGTCGCCCCGGCCATCGAGTTGATCGACTCCCGGTACGCGGACTTCCGTTTCTCGCTGCCGGACGTGGTCGCGGACAACACCTCGGCCGCCGCCTTCGTGATCGGGCCGTGGTCGCCGGTGCCGGCGGGGCTGGACAACCTGGGCGTGCTGCTGGAGGTCGACGGGCGGGTGGCGCAGGTCGGCTCGACGGCGGCGATCCTCGGTGATCCGCGCCGGGCGCTCGACGAGGGCATCCGACTGGCGGGCCGGCACGGGGTGCGGCTGGAGTCCGGCTGGGTCTTCCTGGCCGGTGCCGCCACCGCCGCTGTGCCGCTGCGTCCCGGCGCCCACGTCCGTGCCGTCGTCGAGAAGCTCGGCACGGCCTCGCTGCGGGCGTCGTCGTGACCGCCCGGGTGGTGGCCGGGAAGGCCGTCCCGCGGGGAGCCTTTCCACACGTCAAGGTCGCCGGCGGGTTCGTCTTCGTCTCCGGCACGTCGTCGCGGCGGCCGGACAACACCTTCGCCGGTGTCGAGGTGGACGGGTTCGGCACCACCAACCTCGACATCCGTGTGCAGACACGGGCCGTCATCGAGAACGTGCGGGATCTGCTGCGTTCGGTCGGCGCGGACCTCACCGACCTGGTCCAGGTGACGACGTATCTGGTCAACATGAACGACTTCGGTGGTTACAACGAGGTGTGGGCCGAGTTCTTCGACGCCTCCGGACCGACCCGTACGACGGTGGCGGTGCACCAGCTGCCGCACCCGCACCTGCTGATCGAAATCCAGGCCGTGGCCCTTCTTCCCTCGGGAGGTCAGTCGTGAGTGAGATCGCCGAGCCGTTCAGCTTTCCGGGCTGGATCGCCGACAACCAGCACCTGTTGAAGCCCCCGGTCGGCAACAAGGAGATGTTCCCCGGCGGGGACGACTTCATCGTGATGGTGGTGGGCGGGCCCAACCAGCGCACCGACTTCCACGTGGACCCGTACGAGGAGTTCTTCTACCAGGTCAAGGGCAACATGCACATCAACCTGGTCACCCCGGAGGGGCCGCGTACGGTGCACGTGCGCGAGGGTCAGATGTGGATGTTGCCGCGCAACACCCCGCACTCGCCGCAGCGGCCGGAGGCCGGCTCGATCGGCGTGGTCGTCGAGCGGGTCCGCGAGGAGGGCACGCTGGAGACGTTCCAGTGGTACTGCCCGGAGTGCGGCAGCAAGGTGCACGAGGTCGAGTTGCAGGTCCGCGACATCGCCGCCGATCTGCCCCCGGTGTTCCAGGCGTTCTACGAGGATGAGCAGGCGCGCACCTGCGCCGACTGCGGCACCCTGCACCCGGGCAAGGGCTGATGCCCGCAGGCGTGGTCGACGTGCACACGCACGTCGTACCGAAGGGTTGGCCGGACCTCGGCGCGGCGTGCGGCGGGTCCGGCTGGCCGTGGTTGCGGGTCGACTCCGAGCGCGCGGCCATGATCATGGTGGGGGAGACGGAGTTCCGCCCGGTCGGCGCCGAGTGCTGGGACGCGTCGCGCCGACTGGCCGACATGGACGCCGACGGCGTGGCCGTGCAGGTGGTCTCGCCCACCCCGGTCTTCTTCAGCTACGACCGCCCGGCCGACCAGGCGGTGAAGGTCGCCCGGATCTTCAACGACCTGACCCTGGAGGTCACCGCGGCCGGAGGAGACCGACTGGTGCCGTTCTGCCAGGTGCCGCTCCAGGACCCGGACGCCGCCTGTGCCGAGCTGGACCGCAGCCTCGCCGCCGGGCACGTGGGCGTGGAGATCGGCAACCACGTCGGCGACCGGGACCTGGACGACGCCGGCGTGGTCACCTTCCTTCAGCACTGCGCCGAGGTGGGCGCACCCGTCTTCGTCCACCCGTGGGACATGCCCGGCGGGCCGCGACTGGACCGCTGGATGGCCCGTTGGCTCACCGGGATGCCCGCCGAGACGCACCTGTCGGTGCTGGCGCTGATCCTCGGCGGGGTCTTCGACCGGGTGCCCGAGACGCTGCGGATCTGCTTCGCGCACGGCGGCGGCAGTTTCCCGTTCTGGCTCGGCCGCGCCGACAACGCCTGGCACCGCCGGGGCGACCTGGTCCGGGGCGCGTCCGCCGGCCCGCCCAGCAGCTACCTCGACCGGTTCAGCGTCGACTCGGTGGTCTTCGCGCCGCCCGCCCTGCGGCTGTTGGTCGACACGCTGGGGGAGGACCGGGTGCTGGTCGGCAGCGACTACCCGTACCCGCTGGGCGAACGGCCGGCCGGCGCTGTGGTTCACGCGGCCGACTTCCTCAGCGACGACCAACGCGACAAGCTCCTGTCCACCAACGCGCTCCGTTTCCTGCACGGCTGACAGCGCCGGGTTCGAGATCTGCGGCTCGACACGTCAAGCGGGCGTCAGGCGTCCGGTGGGTCCGTTCCCGGTCGCCAGCGCGTGTCGGCTGCGCGAACGACCGACTGCCGGCAGGATGACGGCATGGCCGAGCCGCACGACCTGACCGCGTTGGAACAGGCCGCCGCGATGACCCGCGGCGAGCTGTCCAGCGTCGACCTGGTCGAGCATTCCCTGCGCCGGGTGGCGGCGCTCGGCGACACCGTGGGCGCGTTCGTCACCGTCACACCGGACCTCGCCCGGCAGGCCGCGCGCGCCGCCGACGCGGTGCCGATCGGGGAGCGCGGCCCGCTGCACGGCGTGCCAACCGCGATCAAGGACCTGACGCTCACCGCCGGGGTGCGCACCACCTTCGGTTCGGCCGCCTTCTTCGACTTCGTCCCGCCGGTCGACGCCGACGTGGTCCGCTTCATCAAGGCCGCCGGCCTGGTCAGCCTGGGCAAGACGACCACCTCCGAGCTGGGCTGTTCGCTCTACTCGGAGGGCCGGGTCGCGCCGCCGGCCCGCAACCCGTGGCAGTTGGCGTACACCGCGGGCGGGTCCAGCGGCGGCGCGGCGGCGGCGGTCGCGGCCGGGCTGGTCCCGGTCGCCCAGGGGTCCGACGGCGGTGGGTCGCTGCGCATCCCGGCGTCGCTCTGCGGCCTGGTCGGCTACAAGCCCAGTCGGGGCCTCGTCTCCGGCGGGCCGATCGGCTCCGGCGCGTTCGGCCTGCCCACCAGTGGCCCGCTCGGGCGGACGGTCACCGACGTCGCGGCACTGCTCGACGTCATGGCCGTCCCGGTCCCCGGCGAGCCCTACCTGCCGCCGGCCGCGCCGTCCGGCGGCTACCTGGCCGTCGCGCGCCGGGCCGAGCCCGGCCCGCTACGCATCGGCCGGTTCACCACGCCGATGCTCGCCGACGAGCCGGTGCATCCCGACTGCGTGGCCGCCGTGGACCGGGCCGCCGCGCTGCTCACGGCGGCCGGCCACGAGGTGGTCGAGGTGCCGCCGCCGCTCGGGCCGGCGGCGTGGCCGCTGTTCGAGATCCTCTGGTACGTCCTGGCGCTCACCCCGGTGCCACCGCAGCGGGAGGCGGAGCTGCTGCCGTTGACCCGGCTGCTCCGGGCCCGGGGCGCCGAACTCTCCGCCGGCACCCTGTCCGCCACCCTCGGGGAGTTGCAGGCGCAGGTGCGCCTCGGTGCCCGCCGCACCGCCGGCTGCGACCTGCTCCTCTGTCCCACCCTGGCCACACCGCAGGCACCCGTCGGCTGGTTCACCGCCGACGCGGACCCGGCCGCAGACTTCGACCGGCAACGCCGGTTCTCGCCCTACTGCGCCATCTTCAACGTCACCGGCGATCCCTCCGTCTCCCTGCCGCTGGGTACCACGACCGACGGCCTGCCCGTCGGGGTGCTGCTCACCGGCCGGTACGGCGACGACGCGCGGCTTATCGCTACCGCTGCGCAACTGGAGAACTCCAGTGACGGATGGGATCGGCACCCCGCAATCTGGCGGGCCGCCGACTCCGCTAACGTGAATGGCGACGGAGTCGGGCGGTCGGCAGCATGATCGTCCATCCGACCCGGTTGTTCAAGGTCGTCCTTCTTCCGCCTGGGGGCGTTGGGATTGTCTGTTACCGAGACGTTGCTGGTCTTCGTCGGCATCCCGTTGGCCGCTGTGCTGGTCATCGCCGGCCTGTCGTACGCCGGTAGCCGTGGGGGTGCCACCGGCGGTGGCGGTGGCGCCAAGCGCTACCGCCCGGGCCGGCCCTTCGACTTCACTCCGGTCTGGTTCCTGGGCCGTCCGGAGCAGCTGGCCGACTCGGCCGGCACCGCGCTGACGGCGGGGGCGCAGGCGCCCGCGCTGACCAGCCACAAGCTTGAGCAGGCCAGCGTCGAGGCGCCGGCCGGTGGAACCGGAGGCGCAAGTGACCGTTGGTGAGAAGCAGACCGGGTCGGAAAATCCGCCCGAGGTGCTCGACGGGCCGTTCTCGACCCGCCAGCTGCTGCGCATCGACGAGGCCCTGCGCCTGGCCGACAAGGGCACCGGGCTGGTCTTCTCGGTCTTCGTCGGTGGTCTCGACGAGCCGATCCGCGAGCACGCCCAGCGGCTGCACCGTCAGCTCGCCGAGCCCGACAAGTCGGTGCTGATCGCCGTGTCGCCCAACCAGCGGCAGCTGGAGATCATCACCGGACGGTACGCCCGCAAGCGCATCCCCGACACGTACGCCAAGCTGGCCGCGCTCTCCATGGTCGGCGCGTTCAGCGGCGGTGACCTGGCCGGGGGCATCATCAACGGCCTCGACCAGCTCGCCAGCCACGCCGGCAGGGGCTGACCCAGTCGTACGACGAACCCCGGCCCGCTGATCGCGGACCGGGGTTCGTCGCGTGCTGGCCTACCGCGTGGTCAGCGTTGGCCGCTGCGGGACCGGAGTCGGGTGAGCGCGAGGCCGAGAGGGACGGCCACCGCGCTGGCGGCGACCCAACTGACCAGACCGACCCAGATCGGGCTGTCGTTGAGCACCGCCAGCAGGACGCACACCGGCAGCAGTCCCAACACCGCCGCGAGCACCGGTCGTTGCGACGTTTTCATCTGCGTGTCCTCCTTCGTCACCGTGTCGACCACTACCCGTGGACTCGCGCCGTCAGTCCTTCTCGGCCTCGTCGGTCAGGTACTTGGTGACGACGCCACCGACGCAACCGCCCACCGCACCGAGGGCCCCGCCGGCCAGGGCACCGGCGACTCCTCCGGTCGCCCCACCGATCGCCCCGGTGATGAGGCCGCCGGCCGCCCCGATCGCGCAGGACTCGCCGTAGTCGACTTCCAGGCCGGTGGGGTCGAGGTAGTTCACCGGGTTCGCGGCGGCGTAGGCGTACCGGTTGCCGGTGGCCGGGTCCCCGAGGAAGGCGAGGCTGTCCTGCTGGGTGAAGCGACCCGTCGCCGGGTCGTACCAGCGACGGCCGAACTTGGTGAGGTCGTCGCTGCGCAGACCAGCGGCGAACCCGAGCGCGTTCTCCTCGGTCTCGTCGCCGTTGTCGACGGTCTTGACCACCTTGCCGTACGGGTCGTAGGTGTAGGAGGCGGCCAGTGAACCGTCGTACTTGACCAGGGCCACCACCGACCCGAGTCCGTCGAGGACGTAGAAGTAGTGGTGGAAGACCCCGTTCGTCTTCGCCCGGAAGCCCAGCGGAGTGCCGAGCTGGTCCCGCTCGACGTAGTGCCTGCTGTACGAGCTGGGCACCGTGTAGCTCTGCAGCATCGGCTGGCCGTTCTGATCGTCCAGCCCGTAGAGGTACCGGTGCTCGAACGACGGGGTGGTCTTCCAGCCGAGCTCGATCTGGTCGGGTCCGCTGTACTCCCAGGTCACCGACGCGTTCGTCGAGTCCTTGCCGCTGGTGAGCTGTCCCGCGGCGTTGTAGACGAAGGAGCGTGCGGCCGACCCGCTCTTCTGGTTGCCGGCCCCGTCGTAGCTGTAGCCGGAACTGGTGATCTGGTTGCCGGCGTTGTACGTCAGCGTCTGCGTGGTGGTGCCGTCGACCTTGACCGAGGTGCGGTTGCCGTTGCTGTCGTAGGCGTAGTCGTAGGTCTTGCCGTCGATGCTGGTGGCCTTGGTGAGCCGGTTGCCCTGGTCGTAGGTGTAGATGCTCACCGCGCCGGCGCGGTGGTGGTCGGTCTGCCACTGCCGCAGGCCGGTGTCGTCGGTCTTGACGGTGGAACAGGCGGCGGTGCCGACTCGCTTGGCGTAGCAGTAGGACACGTCGAAGACGGTGCTGGCCGTGCCGGACTGCCAGCGCTTACTGGTGGTACGGGTGATCCGTCCGGACTGGTCGTACGCGGTGACCGTCTCGGCCACTGTCACCGAGGAGACGGCGAGTCTGGTGGCGGTCCGCCGCCCGTCGTCGTCGTACTCGAAGGTGTAGGTGCCGTTGGCGGCGACCAGCTTGGTGAGCAGGTTGCGGGCGTTGTACGTGTAGAACGAGCTGCCCCGCTGGTCGCGCAACTCGACGAGGTTGCCGACCGGGTCGTAGATGTACTGGTGGGTGGCCTGACGGCCGACCAGCCGGTTGAGCCGATCGTGCGCGAAGTTCTGGTAGCCGTTGCCGTCCTCTCGGGCGTAGACGTTGCCGGCGGCGTCGTAGGTGTACGAGACGTCGGGCGTCGCGTCCGAGTAACTGATCTTCGTGACCCGGTCGTTCTTGTCGTAGTCGAAGTGAGTGGTGCGACCGGCGCCGTCGGTGGCCTCGTGCACCCGGCCGAACTCGTCGTAGTTGATCGTGCGGACGCCCAGCGAGGTGCCGCTCGGGGGAGTCACGGAGATCAACTGCTTGTTGGAGTCGTACTGGTAGGTGGTCTTGTTCGTGCCGTTGCCCGGATCGGTCGAGGACTTCACAGTGCCGTCGCTGTTGTACTCGATCTTCGCCTCGGCGGCCTGGGCGTCCTTCGAGGACAACCTGTTGCCCGCTCCGTTGTACGTGTAGGTGCTGGTGTTGCCCTGCGCGTCCGAGCTGGACGACGGTTGGAAGTTCGCCGTCGGGTTGGTGGGCGTGGCGGAGTTCGCGTACGAGTAGGCGATGTCCGCGCCGGTCGGCGCGGCAGAGGCGGTCAGCGACTGCCCGCCGTTGGCCGCGTACCCGTTGCTGGTGACGCCGCCCGTGCCGTTGGTGGAGGTCAGCACGTCGTTGTACGGCGTGTAGGAGTTCTCCCGCGTCTTGCCCTCCGGGTCAACGGCCTTGGTCACCCGCTTGTCGGAGTTGATCGTGTAGGTGGTGCGCGGCACGGAGGTGACCGGCTGCGACTGGTTGGTGTTGGCGTCGGCGATCAGCGTCTGCGTGGCGGAGGGGTACGCCCAGCGGGTGACGGCGGTCGCTCCCGGCGCGTCTTCCTCGTCGATGACCCGCTGGATCGAGGTGACCCGGTGCGCGGAGTCGTAGGTGAGGGTGGCGACGGAACCCACGTCCGAACCCCTGATCCCGCTGGAGATCTTCGTGATCCGGTGTGACGAGTCGTAGGCGAAGCGGACGTCGTCCTCGGTCAGCGAGCAGATCTCGGTGAGATCGCCGTTGGCGTTGTACGCGTACTCGACGCGCCGGTACAGGCCGCCGTCGCCGTGCTGCTCGATCTTCGAGATGTAGCCGTGGCTGCCGTAGACCACAGTCGCCGTGCGCACGGCCTGGGTGCCCCGGTCGGAGACGACAGTGGTCAGTCGACCGTTGCCGTCATAGGCGTAGTCGGTGACGTTGTCGTTGCGGTCCAGGCTGCGGTCCAGCAGCCCGGCGGAGGTGAAGTACAGCCGCCGTCCGCTCTCGTGCTCGGTCAGTTTCCAGCCCGAGCCGTCGGTGACGAGGGTCGCCTTGAACTCGTTCGGCGTGGTGTAGCCGGACCCGTTGGGCGTGAACCGTCCGACCACCCCGTCCGAGGCGACGTAGGTGACGGAGTTGTCGTCGGCCTTGATCAGCTTCACGTCCACGCCGGTGCGGGTCCGCCAGCCGTGACCGAGCGATCCGGTCGACAGCCCGCTGCCGGTGAACAGGCTGTTGTACGCAGAGCCGAGAACGAGATCGCGGGCGATGCCGGGCAGGACCAGGTCGGTGCTGCGGATGAGCAGGTTGCCCGAGCCGGTGTTGACCTCAGCGGTCACCCGGTCGGTCAACGCGAAGCTGGTGAACGAGCCGTTGCGGACCGGGCCGGTGCCGACCGGCACCGAGATCGGACCGGCGAGCATGCTGACCGGCGCGCTCGAGGGGCCCAGCGCGATGGCGGCGGACGAGCCGGGTGAGCCCGGTTGCGCCGGAGCCGAGATGCGTTCGGTGGTGGACTCCGGGCGACTGAGTGCGGCGGTGGCAGGCGCCGTCGGTACCGTGAGGACCGATGCGGTGACGATCAGTAGTGTCCAGAACGCGCGATGGCGTAAGGCCACGGTTCCCTCCCGTGCGTTGGTGGCGACAACGCACGAGATCGTCACACATCGATTACTTGATGCGTGGCAACCATTCGGATCTTTTGTCAGGGACCCGGAAAGTTCCGTCGATGCGTACCAATGCCAATGACCGCGTGTTATTGGCCGGTCACAGAAGCGACGAAAGTCGGGTCTTCGGACGGGACCACGAAACGGCCCGGGGTCGGCGCGGGCTCACACCCACGCCGGCCCCGGGCCGGACAACGCTGCTCAGGCGCTCTGAGCGTCCTTCGCGCGGGCCTTCAGCGCCCGCACCACACCGTCGCGGCCCTCGGCCACCAGTCGACGCAGCGGGGCGGGGTGCCCGTCACCGGCCAGCCACGCGTCGGTGGCCGCGACCGTGTCGTCCTCCACCAGGTAGGTCGGGTACGCCAGCTGGGCGAACTCCTGCGCCGGCTCGCTGTCCCGGGTGGCCCACACCTGCCCGACCGCCGCAAAGTACCGCTCCCGGTACGGGGCGACCAGCTCCACCTGCGCCGGGTGGGCGAAGCCCTGCAACAGGGCCCGGTGCCGCCAGTTGGGCAGCGCGTCCGGGCCGGTGAGCAGGGCCCACACGGCGGCCTTGTTCTCGGCCGTCGGCATCAACGCGTGCGCGTACGCGGCCTCCCGCTCACCGCTGGCCGTGCGGTCGCTGCTCAGCTCCGCCTCGATCTCCGCGGTGCCGGCGGCACCGTTGGCCACCAGCGCGGCGAGGACCGACCAGCGCAGCTCGGTGTCGACGGTCAGCCCGGCCGGCATGCCGGTGCCGTCCAGCCAACCGCGCAGCGTGGCCAGGTCTTCGTCGGAACGGACCGCCGAGGTGAACGCGCGGGCCCAGGCCAGCTGGAACCCGCTGCCGGGCTCGGCGGCGGCGAGTGCGTCGCGGGCGGTACGGGCCAGGTCGGCCCAGCCGGTCGGCGCCCAGGCCGGGTCGGCGTACAGGGTGAGCGCGGTGGTCGCCTGCCGCAGGGTGGCGGTGACCAGGTTGATGTCGGTCTCCGCGGGCAACCCGCTCAGCGTCAGCGCCACGTAGTCGCGGGCGGACAGCTCGGCGTCGCGGATCATGTCCCACGCGGCGGTCCAGCAGAGCGCGCGGGCCAGCGACGAGTCGAAGCCACCGATGTGCTGCACCACGGTCGCCATCGAGCGCTCATCGAGGCGCAGCTTGGTGTAGCTGAGGTCGTCGTCGTTGAGCAGCAACACGTCTGCCGCCCGGACGCCACGCAGCGGGGCGAGATCCGTGTGCTCGCCGGTCACGTCCACCTCGTACCGCTCACGACGGACCAGCCGCCCGTCGGTCAGGTCGTACAGGCCCACGCCGATCCGGTGCGTCCGCAGCGTCGGGTACGCCGCCGGGGCCTCCTGCCGCACCAGCACCCGCTCGTACGTGCCGTCGGCCCCGATGGTCACCTCCGGCCGCAGCGTGTTGACCTGCGCGGTCTCCAACCACTGCGCGGCGAACTTGCGCAGCTCCCGCCCGGACGCGGCCTCCAGCTCGGTGAGCAGGTCGTCGAAGGTGGCATTGCCCCAGGCGTGCTTGCCGAAGTAGGCCCGCAGCCCGGCCACGAACGGCTCCTCACCCACGTACGCGACGAGCTGCTTGAGCACGCTCGCGCCCTTGGCATAGGTGATGCCGTCGAAGTTGACCTCCACGGCCTCCATGTCCGGCATCTCGGTGTAGACCGGGTGGGTGGAGGAGAGCTGGTCCTGCCGGTAGCCCCAGTTCTTCCGGATGGACAAAAAGGTCGTCCACGCCTCGGTGAACCGGGTCGCGTTGGTGTTGCACCAGTGGCTGGCCCACTCGGCGAACGACTCGTTCAGCCACAGGTCGTTCCACCAGCGCATGGTGACCAGGTCACCGAACCACATGTGGGCCAATTCGTGCAGGATCGTGTTGGCCCGCTGCTCGTACTCGAAGTCGGTGACCTGCGAGCGGAACAGGTAGTGCGACTCCGCGTGGGTCACGCAGCCGAAGTTCTCCATCGCGCCGGCGTTGAAGTCGGGCACCCAGAGCTGGTCGTACTTCGGCAGCGGGTAGCGCACGCCGAACTTCTCGTGGAAGAAGTCGAAGCCCTGCTTGGTGATCAGGAACAGGTCGTCGGAGTCCAGATACTGTGCCATCGACGCCCGGCAGAACACCCCCAGGTCGATGCCGTCGTGCGCGTCGCGCACCTCGTGGTACGGCCCGGCGCACATCGCCGTGATGTAGGTGCTCATCCGGGGCGACTCGGTGAAGTGCAGCGTCTTGAGCGCCTCACCCGCGGGCTCCTCCCGCTGCACCGGCATGTTGGAGACCGCCCGCCAGTGCGCGGGCACCGTGACGTGCCAGGTGTAGACGCTCTTCAGGTCGGGCTGGTCGAAGCAGGCGTACACCCGCTGCGCGTCGGCCGTCTCGAACTGGCTGTAGAGGTACGTCTCGCCGTCCACCGGGTCGACCGTCCGGTGCAGACCCTGGCCGCTGTTGGAGTAACCGAAGTCGGCGTCGACCACCAGGACGTTGTCGCTGTCCAACCCGGACAGGGTCAGGCCCTTCTCGGCGGACCAGTCGGAGAGGTCGACGGGCGTGCCGTTCAGCGTCGCGGACCGCACCGACTCGGCGGCCAACTCGACGAAGGTGCTCGCGCCCGGTTCGGAGCAGCGGAACCGGACCTCGGTCGTCGACCTGAACGTGCGGCCGTCGGCCGCCAGCACGGCGCTGGACAGGTCCAGACTGATGTCATACCCCGTCACGTTGAGCAGGCGGGCCCGCTCGGTCGCCTCGACCTGCGTCAGGTTGCGCACTCCCGGCACTGTTCGTCTCCATCCCACATGTCGCCGTACGCCCGGCGGCGCCCGTTCGCCTACCGCTCGTGACGGCTGGCCCGATTCGAGTCTTCCATGTACGGGCAGCCCGCGGTGGCCGAGGTCACGCTCTCATTCGGGTGCCGGTCGATGTGCTGCGGGGTGAAGATTCTCCTGAGACGCCGACCTGTCGGCGCCACCCGTCGCGAAGGGATCTCACCGTGACCGAACGTGTCACCGCCGACATGTGGTTCGACCCGGCCTGCCCGTGGGCGTGGATCACCTCCCGCTGGTTGCTTGAGGTCGAGCAGATCCGGGACGTGGACATCCGCTTCCACGTGATGAGCCTGGCCGTGCTCAACGACGGCCGGGACGAGCTGCCCGAGGAGTACAAGGAGTTCCTGAAGACCGCGTGGGGCCCGGTGCGGGTCTGCATCGCCGCCGAGCAGTTGCACGGCAATGACGTGCTGCGCCCGCTCTACACCGCCCTCGGCACCCGGATCCACCTGCAGAAGCAGGAGCGGGGTCCGGAGCTGTACGTGGCCGCGCTCACCGAGGCCGGCCTCGACCCGGCACTGGCCGCGGCCGCCGACAGCACCGACTACGACGAGGCGCTGCGCGCCAGTCACGAGGCGGGCATGCGCCCGGTCGGGCAGGACGTGGGCACCCCGGTCGTGCACGCGCCCGGCCCGGACGGCACCCCGGTCGCGTTCTTCGGCCCGGTGATCACTCCGGCTCCGAAGGGGGAGGCCGCCGGCCGGCTCTGGGACGGCGTGCTGCTGGTCGCCGGCACCCCGGGCTTCTACGAGCTCAAGCGCACCCGCGAGCAGAGCCCGATCTTCGACTGAGCGGCGACCACCGCGCCCCCGTCCGTGCCTCGTCAGTCGCGCGGACGGGGGCGTTTCTCGTCGGGTACCGAGGTCGGCGGAGGGCCGTGGCGTCACCGGGAGGCGGGCGGCGTCGTTTCCCTCGGTGTCCGCCGCAGCGGCCCGCAGGGCCGCACGCCGCAGTTCGTGGAGGCAAATCCCGATGGCCAAGCACCGTGCGTCCGGTGACGATCAGTTGACCCGGCAGGGGGTGATCGAGACTCCCGGCAGGGACTACTGGTCCGTTGACGACTCCCGCTGGCCGACGGTCCGCCCGGACCTGCCCGCGCACCTGGTGGATCTACTCGCGCCGCCCATCGTGGTGGGCGTGGCCCGGGTCCCGGTGACCTCCCGGCTCACCCCGCCCAGGGCGATCGACCCACTGCCGTCGTCCGTCGACGCGGTGCCGACCGACGCGCCGGCGCTGGTGCCGTCGGGGGCCGCACCGGCCGAACCGGCGCCTCCGCCGCCGGCGCCGGCTCCTCCGCGCCCGGTGCCGACGCCGCCGCTGAGCCCGCGGCCCGTTCCCACGCCTCCCCCCGACCGTCCCGTGCCGGGGCCGCCCGCGTCGCCCCGCCGCGCCCTGAACACCGGGCCGATCGGGACCGGTCGGCGCGGCAACGGTGGGCCGGTGAGCGCGGGTAGGCATCGCCGGGGCACCTCCGACCGCGCCGGCTGACCACCCGGGCCCCACCGGGCGCTTTCATCTGGTGGACGCCCCGCGGGTCCCCGTCGGCGGCGACACCGTCGCCGGTAGCGTCAGTGGGCATGACGGTCGTGCATCCGATCACCCGGGCCTGGGTCACCACTGGCGGCACCGGTGCGCAAAACTACGACGAGTTCGCCGACGACGCGGAGATCACCGCGATCATCGAGTCGAACCCGCACAGCGCTCTCGGCATCGAGATGCCGCACCGCGCCCCGCAGAGTCTGGGCAAGTCGTTCCTCGACGCGCTGCCGGACGCGGTGGCCCGCCTCGCCGAGGCCAAGGCCGACGGCAGTTACACCCCCGCCGAGCAGGTGGTGGTGCTCTACCGGATCAGCGCGCCCGGTGAGGAGCCGGCGTACGGGCTGTTCGCGATGGTGGACACCGACCAGATCTCCACCCGGGCAGACGAGCCGGGCCTGGTCATCCGCAACGAGGACGTCTTCATCGCCAAGGTGCGCGAGCGGGTGGCGCTGGCCGACGCGCTGGGTCACCTGCTCTCACCCGTACTCCTGCTTCAGACCGGGCGTGGCGACGAGCTGCACGCCGCGCTCGCGGCGGCGACCGACACGGCCGGCGCGCCCGCCGCGACGGACACCGACCAGGCGGGGCGCACGCACGCCATCTGGCTGCTCGGCCCCGGCCCGGAGCAGGCCACGCTGACCGCTCTCGCCGGTGGCGGGGACCTGGTCGTCGCGGACGGCAACCACCGCAGCCTGGCCGCCCAGACCGGCGGGCTGCCGCGCTTCCTGGCCGTGGTCACCACTCCCGCGTCGGTGGCCATCCAGCCGTACAACCGGCTGGTCAGCGAGCTGACCACCACCCCGGCCGAGCTGCTCGACCGGTTGCGGGCCGCGGGCGCCGAGGTCGAGCCGATCGACGGCCCGGTCGAGGTCCCGGCGGCCGGCGGCACCGTGCACCTGCGCCTCGACGGCCAGGGGTACGCGGTGCGCCTGCCCGCCACCGCCTCCGCGCGCCTGGAAAACCTGGACCACGCCCTGGTCGAGCGGCTGGTGCTGCGCGACGCGCTCGGTCTGGACCCGGGTGACAAGCGGATCACCTACGTCGGCGGTGACTACCCGGCGAGCTGGCTCACCGGTGAGGTCGACGCCGGCCGGGCCGAGTTGGCCATCCTGATCGCGCCGGTGACCGTGGCGGATTTCGTCGCGGTCAACCTGGCCAGGGAGAAGATGCCCCGCAAGAGCACCTGGTTCACCCCGAAGGCGCGCGGCGGCCTGGTCGTCGCCGAGCTGCCCCGTTGAGTGCCATCCCCACGACCGTGTGACGAACCCGGCTCGGGGACGCCGCCCCTGTGACGTCCCCGAGCGCGGCCTGACAGACTGCCCGGTATGCGCGTCTACCTGGGATCCGATCACGCCGGTTTCGAGTTGAAGGTGCACCTGGCCAACCACCTGGCCATGCAGGGCTACGACGTGGTCGACGTCGGCCCGCGCAGCTACGACCCGGACGACGACTACCCCACGTTCTGCCTGCACACCGGCGACCAGGTGGTGGCCGACGAGACGGGCCTCGGAGTGGTCATCGGTGGCTCCGGCAACGGTGAGCAGATCGCCGCGAACAAGGTCGCCGGCGTCCGCGCCGCACTGGCCTGGAGCGTCGAGACCGCTCAGCTGGCCCGCCAGCACAACGACGCGAACGTCGTCGCCATCGGTGCCCGTCAGCACACGCTGGACGAGGCAACCGGCATCGTCGAGGCGTTCTTGAACACGCCGTTCTCCGGCAACGAGCGGCACGCTCGTCGGATCGCCCAGGTGGCCGAGTACGAGCGGACCCGGAAGCTGCCCGACCTGCCCTGACCGTGCGGCGCTCAGCGCGGCGAGCGGGGCAGCTCCTCGCGGGGCACCCAGTTTCGCCGGACGACCACCACCCGGGCTTCCGCCTCGGCCAGGTCGTCGTCGGTGGGGCGGGCCGCGTCCCGGGCCCGTAGCGCGGCGCTCAGCCCCACCTGGGACGAGCCGGAACCGACCAACCCGCGCAGCCCCCGCTCGCCGTCGCGATCGTCGCCGCCCGTGCTCCTGCGTCGCGGCGGCGGCTCGTCGCCGTCGTGCACGCCCGGCGTGCTGACCGTCGGGCCGTCCGCACCCGGTCTGGCCGTCTCGGTGTCGGCGTGGTGGCGCAGCCGTCGCCGTCGTCGGTCGGGGTCACCCATCAGCCGACCGTACCCTGGCCGGGTTCGTTCCGGCACGGTCGTGGGGCTGCGCGTCCCGGCCGGGGTCGGCGACCGATTTGCCGGCTGGCTACCCTCGAATCAAGGCGGTGCTGTTGCCGTCGATCAGGGGGAGGACGAGATGGCAGACCAGACGCAGCCGTGGGCGGAGCGGACCGTGGAGGTGCCACCGCAGGCCGGCGTCGGGGTGCCGCCGCAGCGTGACGGGTTCCGCCGGGGGGTCGCTCCGGTGGGTGAGCCGCGCACCCCGCGGACGGAGCCGTTCCCGGTGGTCGAGCAGGAGCCGACCGGCACGGGCTGGCCCGGCGAACCGGTGCCCCGCCGCTCATTGAGCGCCCGGATGGCGCAGCTGCGGCGCGGCGGTGAATGGAGCGCGGCGGCAGGCCTCTTCGCGTTCGTGTGTTGGGGGATCTGGGCGCTGTCCGGTCAGGGTGACCTGAGCGGCCCGCTGCTGGTGCTGGTGCTCAGCCTGCTGGTGGCGGTCGGTCTGTTCGCCCTGTTCCGGCTGGTCGGCCGGGTGGTGCTGGAGCGGCAGCTGGGCCGGGTCCGGCGCAGCGCCCGAGGTGCCCATCTGGCGACGGCGGTGTTCCTCGTCGGCCTTGGCGTGGCGTGGCTCCAGCAGACCGAGTGGGTCGTCTCGGCCTGGAACTGGATCTCCTCGAACTGACCGGGCGTGCACGGGCGGGCCGGTCCGAGACCGCCCACCCGTGCACCCGGTCGTCTCCCCACCAGGCAAGGTCGCTGCTTACCCGGCCGGCCGCGGTTCATCCGTGGCCGGCCGCTCCGACCGGTATCTCCTTCGTGGGCTTGCGTATTCCCGATGGCGCGGCGGTCAGTGGGTGCCGCCGTGCCCCTCGGCATCGGCTCGGGGCGACGCGACCCGGGCCGCCGGATCCTCGACGCCGGGCTCGCCGCCGTCCGGGGCGACCGCCCCGTCGTAGTTGTAGAGCGGTCGGCCATCGTCGTGCTGCTTGGTGGTCTTGATGTAGCGGTGCATCAGGCCGTCGATCTCCACCTCGACGAGGGCCTCGTTGCCGGTCTCGTGGGTGCTGCCGTCTCGGGGGCCACCCACCAGGTGGGCCGTGGTGTTCGTGTCCATGAACAGGCCCTACCCAGCAGCCACCCGGCGGAAACGGGTGAAATCCGGCCATCGGCACGGCGCGTCCGCGTCAGCGCTCGGGCTTGTGCGCCCGGACCAGGATGCGCTGGGCGTGGGCCACGAACGGACCGTGGCGACGGATGTGGTCGTGCAGATCGGCGAGGCGGGCCCGGTAGCGGTCCACGCTGAAGTCCGGCACCGTCCAGATGACTTTGCGGAGGAAGTGCACCACCGCTGCCACGTCATTGAAGGTGGTCGGCAGCGCTTCGTGCCGCAGCTCGTCGATGACCAGGCCGGCGGCTCGCGCGTCGGCGGCGGCGCGGGCCGGGCTGCGTTCGTCGCTGATCTCGCGGGGACCGGTGAGGAACTGGGCCAGCTCCCGGTTCGAGCCGGGGCCGATCTGCTGGGCGAGGTACCGTCCGCCAGGAGTGAGCACCCGTGCGATCTCGTCCCAGAGCACGACGTTGGGATGCCGGCTCACCACCAGGTCGAACGTCTCGTCGGGAAACGGGAACGGAGCGTCCTCGGCAACGTCGACCACCCGCACGCCGCGCGGTTCGAGCGCGCGCCGGGCCAGTTGGAGGTTGGGCGGCCAGTGTTCGGTGGCCACGGTCACCGGTGGGAATGCTGGCACCTCGGAAAGCACCTCGCCGCCGCCGGTCTGGATGTCGAGCGCGGCGCGGGCCACCCTCATCTGGGCCGCCATGAGTTTCAGATATCCCCAGGACGGCCGCTGTTCTGTCGCGCGGCCGTCGAACCAGGAGAAGTCCCAACCGTCCACGGATGCGTCGGCGCCTTCGCGGAGCAGATCCTGGAAGGTCGCCGTGTCCTGCATTGCGTCAGGCTGACAGGCCGCAGTGGTGATGGCAAGCAGATGTGTCCCGTGTCCGCGCAGGGTGCATGCAATGACTCCTGTCAGTGATCTGACACCTATTCCGAACGATCTTTCGGCGAGAATTCGTCACGTGGCGGATCTCCTTCGTTTCGAGACTGATCAGGGCGTCCTCCTCGTCGAGGAACACGCCGGCACCGATCTGGAAAGGGTCGGTCTGCTCGACCGGATCCGCCCCGCCCGGCAGACGCTGGAAATGGCACTGGCCCACATCAAGCCCGCGCTCGACGCGGCGCTGGGCGTGGTCCGGGGAGTGGCGGTGCGCCCCGATCAGGTGGAGGTCGAGATCGGCGTCACCCTCACCGCGGAGGCTGGCGCCGTCGTCGCCCGCACCAGCGCGCAGGGCCACCTCAAGGTCAAGTTGATCTGGACCTCGCCCGTCCCCGCGCTGTCGTCGCCGGCTGAGGACGGGGCCGGCGCGCAGGAGAACGCCGCGCATGACTGACCGCAGTGCCGGCCGTCGGCCGTCGACCCTCCTGGTCGAGTGGTTGGCGGAGCGCGGATGACCGGCACCCGGTCGCTCGCCGGCCGGGTGCGGATACTCGGTGGCCACTCCTCGTCGGTCGTCGGCGCGGGCATCCAGTTGACCAGTGACCTGGTGCTGACCTGCTGGCATGTCGTCGATGACGGCACCGGGGCGGACCAGCCCGGGATGCTCGTCGACACACCTAGCCACCCCGGCACCCGGGTCGCCGCCGAGGTGACCTGGTCCCGGGGTGTCGGCCCGGCGGGCGACGGCGACCTGGCGGTCCTACGCTGCGTCACACCGCTGCCGTCCGCCCCCGCCACCCTGGCCGATCGTGGCGACGACGAGTTCGACGTGCGGATCGTGGGTTTTCCGGCCAACACCCCCGCGTCCGTCATGGTGCTGGCGCGGGCCGTCGGTCCGGTCGACGCAGGCACCGGATGGCGTCAACTCGACCGGATCTCCTCTGCCACGGCCGGAATCGACAGGGGGTTCAGTGGTTCCGGGGTGTACGCGCCGGACGGCGCCGTGGTGGGCATGGTGCTGGCCCGCGCGAGCGTCGGCCAGCAGCTGGTCGGCTGGATGTTGCCCGTCGGGCAGTGGCGTGCCCTGTTGCCGCCTGCCCTGCTGCCGTCCGGCCCGCCGACGGCCGTCGCCCGGGCGACGCACCGGCCGGCACCCGCGCCGCTCTCATTCGCGCAAAAGATGGCGCTGGCCCGACTGCTGGAGGAAATCCCGGTACTCCGGCACCCCGACAGCCGTCAATTGGTCATTCAGTCGCTGCCATCGCACATCAGTCGGATGGTGAACCCATTCGGGCCATTGGGTCTCGACATGTTCGGCCTGATTCGGACGGGCTTAGAATACGAGGACGGGATCGCGGCTCTCTATCGCGTCCTGCTGTTGACGGAAGGGCCGGCGAGTACGCCACTGCGGGCCTTCCGTGACCTTGCCGAGAGCCTCGGTCTGCTGACGGGTACGGAGGACAATCGGTGACGACGCCCCGGATGCCGAGCGCCCAGGTGCAAGCCATCTGCGACGCGCTGCTCTCGATGAGTTCGATCAATGACGGGAACACCCGTTCGCTCTACCTCGACGAGGTCGAGGGGGAACTGCGCAAGCGACTGTCGGTGCCCCGGCACTCCGAGGTCCGGTACGACGTCTACCGCATCGTGCGTGCCTGCGCCCAGGAGCCCCGGGGCATGTCGACGCTGTTGCAGGTCATCGCCAACTTCCACCCGGGTGCCAGCGCGGTCACCTCCGCCCAGCAGATCTATCTCTCCTGGCTTCTCGCGCAGTTGCTCACGGACGTCCCGCCCGACGTGTTGGCCGGCGCCGTCGCGGCGGTCGCGGATCATCCGCTGTCACCGGAGGACCTGCCCGGCCTGGTGGACGCTGTCGGCTGGCAACCGGTGGGTGACTGGCAGGTCCCGGCCGCCGTGGCGCTGGCCGGCCTGGTCCACGCCGGCCTCGAGTCGGACGGCAAGCCGTTGGAGCAGTGGTTGCGGGATGCGGCGGCGGCCCTCCGGCTCACCACCGCCGACCTCGACGATGTGCGCGTGGCTGCGAAGGCGCACTGGACGTCGCTACGATCCCCGCACCAGGCGGCACCGGCCGAGGCCGGTGGAGAGGAACCTGAATCCGACATGCGCAGGACGATCATCATCGAGGAGACGACGCCCCAGCGATCCCGAACACTCATCCGGGGCGGCGTCCCACCGCGCAACCTGTACTTCACCGGCCGGGAGAAACAGCTCGTCGCGCTCGACGAGCTTCTGTCGTCACAGCACCGGGCCTCGGTGCTGCCGGAAGCGGCGCTGCGCGGTGTCGGTGGGGTCGGCAAGACCCAGCTCGCTGTCGAGTTCGCCTACCGGTACGCGGACCGTTACCAGCTGATCTGGTGGATGGCCGCGGAGGATCTCAGTGCGCTGCGTACCTCGATCGCCGCTCTCGGTGAGCGGCTCGGCCTGGCCGCGAGCGCCAGCCTGGAGCAGACCGTGCGGACCGTCCTCGACTCGCTGTCGACGAGTTCGCTCAGTTGGCTGCTGGTCTACGACAACGCCGACGACCCGCACGAGCTGGCTCCGCTCATGCCCTCGTCGAACCTCGTCGGCGAACGCGGCCACGTCCTCGTCACGTCGCGGAACATGGCCTGGTCGGCGAGCGCCCTGACCCTGGACGTCGACGTGTTCACCCGGGCCGAGAGCGTGGAACTGCTGCTCAAGCGGCGTCCCGCCACCAGCCCTGACGATGCCCGCCGGCTCGCCGCGGAGCTCGGCGACCTGCCACTCGCCCTCGAACAAGCCGTCAGTTGGCTGCTCACCATGCTGTCGTCGGTCGACGAATACCTCGTCGACCTCAAGGAACACGCCCGGGAGCTGCTGGGTGAGGGACAGCCCCGGCAGTACCGGGGCACCGTGTTGACTGTGGTGTCGATGGCCCTCGCCGCGGTACGCGAGCAGAATCCCGCCGCCGCGCAGCTGATCCAGCTCCTCGCCTTCCTCAGCCCCGACCCGGTCCCGATGCGCCTGCTCTGGGAGGGGCGCCGCGCCGGGTTGGACGAACCGCTGCGCACCAGCCTCCAGGAGCGCAACGACATAGCCCGGGCCATCAGGCAACTGGCGTCGCTCGGGCTCGCGAAGGCGGACAATGCCAGCCGGCAGGTACAGGTGCACCGACTGGTGCAGGCGGTCATCCGGGAAGGGCTCGCCGAGCAGGGCGACGACAGCCCACTGACGAACGCCCGCCGGTTGCTGGCCGCCGCCAACCCCGGGTTCCCCGACGACCGGAGCACCTGGCCCCGCCACGCCGACATCGCGCCACACGTCCGCGTCGCCGGTCTGATCCACGGTGACCTCGACGCCCGCCGGACGGCGATGGACCAGCTGCGCTACATCTACAACCTGGGTGACTTCGAAGGCTGTCGGGACTTCGCGGAGGAGATCCTGGCCGCCTGGGACCAGCCCGGTCCGGACGGCGAGCGCAGCGGCGATCCGCTGACCCTGCTGGCGATGCGGCGGTACGCGGACGCCCTGCGGCTGCTCGCCGACCCGCGCGCGGCCGTGTTCGGCCTCGAAGCGCTGGAGCGGATGCGGACGAGCCTCGGTGAGGAACACGAGTACACCCTGGGTGCGGCGAACAGCGTCGGCGCGGACCTGCGGCGGATCGGCGACTTCGCGGCCGCCGCCGACCTGGACCGGCGCAACCTCGACGTGCACCGCCGTGTGCTCGGTGACGGGCATCCGAGCACGCTGCGGGTGATGAACTCGATGGCGATCAACCTGCGCCTGACCGGTGACTTCGAAGGGGCGTACGAGCTCAACCTCGAAGTGGCGCGGCACGCCGGTGCGGCCGCGGAGGACGGCACCTATGCACTGGTGCTGGCCCAGGAGGCCCAGGCGCGCGACCTCTACCTCCTGGGCCGGTACGCCGACGCGCTGGAACTGCTGGACAGCTCCCTGCCGGTGCAGCGGTCGCTGCTGGGGGCGGAACACCTCACCGTGCTGCGCGCCACCTGCATCCACATCGCCTGCCTACGCAAGACCGGGCGGCTCGACGCCGCCGTGACCGAGGGCGCGGCCAACTACCGGCTGGTGACCCGCCGCTTCGGGACCGATCATGTCCTGGCCGCGGAGGCGGGCATGACCTGCGCCAACGCCATGCGCGCGGCGGGCGACGCGACCCAGGCGTACGCCCTGGCCGCCCAGGGGCACGCCACCTTCCGAGCCGTCTTCGGGGAGCGGCATCCGGTCACGCTCTGCGCTGCGGTCAACCTCGGGGTGATCCTGCGGGCTCGCAACTTCGACCGCGAGGCGCGGGAGTTGGGTGCGGCCACCCTGCAGGCGATGGGCGAGGCGTTGCCGCCCACCCATCCGTACCTGCTGAGCGCGCGCACCGCGCAGGCGATCAACCTGGTCCGGTCGCACCGGTTGGAGCAGGCGCAGGTGCTCTCCGAGGCGATCCTCGAGGACTCGCGTCGTCTGCGTGGGCCGGGGCACCCGTACACGCTCTACTGCGCGGTCAACGCGTCGGTCGATCTGATCGAGGTCGGCGAGGAGGATCGGGGCCGCGAGCTGCTCGACGAGGCTGCCGCGGCGCTGGAGGCGTTGTTCGGGCCGGACCATCCGGAGGTGGACGCCGCGCGGGGTCAGCGGCGCATCGAGTGCGACATCGAAACCGTCGGGCTGACCTGACGCCTCACCGACCGGCGGCGGTCGTACCGAGCCGTGGGTTCATCCGGTGGTGATCGTCGGTCGGCGCGCGCGCTCGGCCTCGGCCACCTCCCGCCGCCCGGCGGCGTCGGCGGACGCCGGGACCGGCACGGCGGCAAGCTGGCCGATCCGTTCGGCCAGACGATCTGCCCAGAGCCGCCCGGCCGAGGTGAGACTTCCGGCCCGGCCGAGCTCGACCAGGGCGCGCTCCAACTGCGCCCGTACCACAGCGAACCGCGCGGTGGCCTGGGCCGCCAGTTCCGGATGGGCGCGCAGCGCGGCCCACACCTCGGCGACGGCCGTGAACGCGTAGGTGCCGTGCAGCAGCCCGCCGATCGGACGCGGGTCGGGACGCCAGGGCGCGAAGTACCGCGCGGGGTCGGCGGGTCCGTGCAGCTGGACCAGACCGAGGACAGCGTTGAGTTTGCTGTGTTGCAGCTCGTGCACCATCGTCACGGCCAGATCCACCGGGTCGAGGTTGGCGTCGGCGGCAAACGCCCCGAAGGCGTCGGCGTGCGTGACACTGTGCCCGCGCTCGGTGCCGTCGGCCAACGGTACGAAGGTGCTGATCCCGGCGGCCACCTCGGCGGCGTGCGTCGGGGCGTACCCGACGAGCAGGTGCCAGGCGTGCCCGACGGACCGTTCCAGCTCCGCGGCCTGCGGTGCGGAGAGCCGGGCGGCGACCGGTAGCCCGAAGCAGTCGCGGTAGGGGTCCAGGTCGTCGACGCGGAGGTCGAGGGTGAGCGACTGGTCGGTGAAGCGCCACCAGCGGGTGGGCGTCCACTGGCGCCCGGTCAGGTCGGCCGGCGTCACCGTCGTGCTGCCGCCGGGTCGGCGCAGCACGCCGAGGCCGGGCACGGGCACCAGGCCCGTACGCGGCGTGACCGGCACCGCCGCGTCCGACCGACCGCTGAGGGCGGCCGCCGCGAGCGCCGCGAACGGAAGGTAGTCGGGTCGGCCGGTGGCACCGTGCCGGACCCGATCGATCGCCCAGACCGCCAGCCACGGATGATCGAGCAGCACGTCTGCGGCGGCCGGGTCGAGGCGGTGGGCCTGGCCGAGCAGGTGCGCCGACGCCGCCAGGGCGTCGTCGGTGGCGGCGAGGCTCTTGAGGACGAGCATGGTGCGGTTGCGCTGCGCGCGTCGCAGAGCGCGGATGGCAGCCGGGCCAGCCCGACCGTCGGCCAGGCGGGTGAACTCCGAGCGGGTCAGCTGGAGTCGGCGCCGGGGTCGAGGAAGCTGTTCCAGCCGGCCAGCGTCGTCTGCCGGGGACTCTTCAGTGTCGCGACCAGTTCCTCGATCCATCGGGCCAGTTCCGGATCCTCGTCGCGTAGCAGGTGGCTCAGACCCTGCGTCAACACGTCGACCACAACGAGGTGATCAGGTGCGGGTTGCTCAGTCATCGATGTCCCGGGTTGGCGCAGGCGTGCTGACATGAAAACACGTCAACGTCTGTGATCACCATCGGCTTACCGTCCGTCACCGGGGGTCGCGCGTCCTGGGCCGTACCGCCGCCGGTCACGGCCGGCGGCGGTACGGGACCCGCGGGTCAGCCGGCGGCCGCCTCGGCGGCGGCGTAGTCGCGGGCCACCCGGACCATCTCCACCAGCCCGCCGGCGTACTCCTGGGATTCGCCGTGCGCCTCGTCGAACGGCGGCTGGAAACCGACGCCCTCCCACTGGTTGGTCGCCGGGTTCCACCGGTCGTTGCCGACCTCGAAGTCCCAGGCGAAGATGCCCAGCTCGTAGTAGAGCTGGTCGGCCGAGTTGCCGGCGGCGGAGTAGAGCACGTCGGCGACCGGCCCGGTCTGCGACGGCCAGGTGACGGTGCCGCGCTCCTGGGCGATGGCGCCGACGATCCGCCGGGCGCTGTTGAGGAACAGCGTCGACTCGTCGATCGACGGTCGCGGCAGGGTGACCCTGCCGTCGGCCCGGTACGCCCCCGGCGGCCACATGAAGTACCCGCCGTAGGAGTGCACGTTCATCGCGAACTTGATGTTCGGGTGGTCCTGGGCGAGCGCGATCACGTTGCCGCTCTCCGCCTCGGACAGCTCGGCGGTGCCCGCGTAGTTGCCGGACAGGCAGTTGGCGCTGGCGCCGACGTAGCCGTCGAAGTACGACCCGACTGTGTAGTTGCGGTTGATGTCGACGCCCCACGAGGTGCGGTTCTTCGGGTCGCGGGCCGCACCGGTGCAGTGGTTGACGAGGTTCTTGCGTTGGAAGTTGAAGTCGTTGAACGAGTAGTTCGCGCCGTCCGGGTTGACCGTCGGGATGACGAAGATGTCGACCTGCTCCAGCAGCTCACGGGTGGCCGGGTCGGTCCGGGCGTTGGCCAGCATCCGCTCGGCGAACTCCAGCGTCACCAGCGGGGTGGCCCACTCCCGGGCATGTTCCTGGGAGTACGCGAGTACCCCGACCCGGGATCCGTCCCGGTGCACGCCGAGGCGCAGCGCCTGCACCGTCCACGGCCGCGCCGGCACCTCGGTGCCCTGGAGGCCGTCGTCGAGTCGGGTGGGGCCGGCGACGGGCATCGGCAGCCCGGCCGAACCGTCCTCGACGGTGGCCCGGAACCGGTCCGGCTGGCGGGCGTTGATCGCCGCCGCGACCTCGTCGGTGGTGCTCACCGTCTTGCCCGCGGTGTCGGTGGCCAGTGACACGGTGAGGACGCGGTCGCGGTAGCCGACGGTCAGTGGCCGGTTCGCCCGGCCCGGGTCGACCGTCCGTACCTGTACGCCGTTCATGTTCTGGTCGCCGAAGCGGACCGACTCCACCACCAGGGCGGCCACCGCCGGGTCGCCCAGGTAGCCGACGGCGTTGCGTCGGTATCCCTGGGTCTTGTTCGGCAGGTCGATCACGTCCACCAGGTCCCGGTACTGGCGGGCCAGCCGCTTGATCCGCGCCTGGATGTCCACCGGCGTCAGGTACGCGTCGATGAAGTCCTTCTGGTAGCCGGCCGGCAGCGGCGGCGGGGAGGCGTTCGGCCAGAGGCTCGGGGTGACCGCCCGGCTGACCCCGCCGAGGCTGGAGGTGGCGCTCAGCTGAACCGGTCGGCTCGGCACCGGCTGGGGGAGCGCGTAGTGGTACTGGTACTCACCGGAGTCCTCGAAGCGAAACAGCGGGAACGAGCCGGTGGCGCCGTCCGCCGTCCGCCACGTGACGGTGATCTCCACATCGGGGTCGTCGGTGGCAGTGGTGGCCACCTGGGCTTGGAGGAAGGTCTGTCCGGTCGTCGTCCACCAGTACGCCTGCTGCACCTGGAGGGTGTCCACGGCAGTGGCGGCGGCGGTGGACCGCTGGCCGGCGGCCGGCGCGCGCAGCCCGGCTGCGGTGCGGGCCTGAGCCGCGCGGACGCTGTCGGCGTAGTGCCGGTTGCCGTCCCCGGCGCGCTGCACGATCTGCACGGCCTTTGCGCCCTGCGCGGTCAGTTCGTCGAGTTGCGCGCCGCTGAGCACCAGGTCGGCGATGATCCGGCCGTCCCGCGTCCGAGGCCGGTTGGCCAGGTCCGCGCCGGTGGCGACGAGCCGGTCCAGTTGGGCCTGATCGCGGAGCTGGACTCGGACCACTGCGGTTTCGGTGGTGCTCAGAGCGATCGGGGCGGCCGGGTCGGCGGGTGCGGCCGCTCCGGAAGCCGGATGGGACAACACTGCGCTGAACAGGATCACTGTGGTGGCGGCAGCTGTCCACCGTCGTCGGACGATCATGTGCCCTCCTGTGACGGACGTCGATGTGCGTGGTCCTTACACCAGTGCACAGATCGACACCTGTCAAGGCGTCCTCCGCGCCTTCCTGGCGTTGATCCCGTGACATGTCCGCGAGATTCCGAGCAACCCCCTGGGCCAGACCCCGCGTGACTAACTCGAAACAGGGATCGGAGGCCTGAATGAGCGATCGCGACGAGGCGTTCGCCGAGTACTTCGCGGCACGGTCCGGTGCCATGCGCGGCACCGCGTACCTGCTGTGCGGCGACTGGCACCGTGCCGAAGACCTGGTCCAGACCACGTTCGTCAAGCTCTACCGGGTCTGGAACCGGATCTCCCGGCACGAGGTGCTCGACAGCTACGTGCGCCAGATCCTGATCCGGACCTTCCTCGACGAGCGCCGCCGCGGCTGGTGGCGGCGTGAACGGGTGGGTGGCGAGGACGCCGAGCAGGTGGCCCCGCCCGACTCGCCGGAGAGCCGACTGGTGCTGCTCCAGGCGCTGGCCCGGGTGGCACCGCGTCAGCGGGCCGTGCTGGTTCTGCGGTACTGGGAGGACCTGTCGATCGAGGACGTCGCGGCGCTGCTGGAGTGTTCTCCAGGGACGGTGAAGAGCCAGGCGGCACGGGGGCTCGACACCTTGCGCGGCCTCCTGACACCCACCTACAGCGGGATCGAGATGGGGGAGCGATGAACGAGCAGGAGTTGCGCGAGGGGCTGCGCATCGAGATGGCGGCGACAACCCCGCCACCACCATTGAGTACGACAGCCGCGCTCGACGCGGCACGGCGGACGCACCTTCGTCGACGCGCGCTGTGGGCGTCCCTCGGATCGGCGGCTGTCGTGCTGGCGGTCACCGGCTTCGCGGCGGTCGCCACCCCGGACGGCCACGTCTACCAGCCGGCGGGCCAGGGGCCACTGGCTTCTCCGGACACCAAGGAGCCCTGGCCGACCGGGCCGGACGGGCAACCGCAGGAGGACCGGACCGCGCGGGCCGGCTCCAGGTACGAGCAGGGCGCTCACCTGCTCACCGAGGCTGTCTCGGTCGTACCGTCCGGCTACACCACGCCGGAGGACCCGTCGGGCCGGTCCGCCGAGGAGCGGACGATGCGGACCCACCAGGCGCAGTTCGAGGCCAAGGTGGACGGCGTCGACGTGTGGAGTTACCTGTCCTCGGTGGCCGTGGCGCAGGGCAAGGGCACCGGTCGCGTGATCGTCGAGGTGCACGGCGCCGGCAACCAGCTGCCGACCGAGCCGTGCGACCTTGCCCAGAAGTTCTGGGGTATGCGAGGCGAGTGCCAGGTCGAGACCGTCGGAGCCGTGCGGGTCGGCGTGGTGGTCCGACCGGGCAGCGACGATCGGCTCGACCAGTGGTCGGCGTACCGGCACCCGGACGGCGTCGTGGTCTTCGTGGCGCAGGGCGTGCGGCTGGACGAGAGCCGGCCGGCGTTGACGAAGCTGCCGTTCTCCGTGCCGCAGTTGGCGGCTCTCGCTGTCGACGAACGGTTCCACCTGAAGTGACACGGCGACTCGGCCTCGCCGAGTAGGTCCAGGTGCCGCCACCGGCGCAAAGGCCCAGGTGCCGCGATCATGCGGTCTACCTGGGCCTTCGTGCGTGGAGCGGGCGACGAGAATCGAACTCGCGTAGTCAGTTTGGAAGACTGAAGCTCTACCATTGAGCTACGCCCGCGTGCATCCCGCCGAAGCAGGACGCGCACCTAGCGTACCCAATGTCGACGTCCGACGCGTAACCGCGTCGCCGCCTCGCGGTGCCGCGTCGTCCGCGACCCGGCGTGGCGACGGCGTCCCATGATCCGCACAACATCCGGGATGTAGCGGCCTCGCTCGGTGAGGAAGCCACTACATCCGTGAAGTTGTGCGGATCATGGAGTCGCCCCGCGGATCTTGGCGGCACGCGGGTGGGGCGGAATGGTAATTTTTGGGTGATGTGTCCGGGTGGAGGATGCCCCGGCACCGACTGAGGCGTGGCGACGGCATAGACTGCACGTCGCCACGGGGTGTGGCGCAGCTTGGTAGCGCACTCGCTTTGGGAGCGAGGGGCCGTGGGTTCAAATCCCGCCACCCCGACTGTCGTCCGCGGCCGGGCCGCCCCGGGTGCCGCCCAGTGCGGTCCCCGGGCGATGCCGGAGCGTCAGGCCGGCTCGCCTACACTCGATGGGCTGAATCACGCCCAGACTCAACTGAGATCCGTCAAGGAGTACGCCTGTGAAGAGCACCGTCGAGACTCTGAGCCCGACGCGCGTGCGGCTCGCCATCGAGGTGCCGTTCGTCGAGCTCGAGCCGAGCCTCAAGAAGGCGTACCGGGAGATCGGTTCGCAGGTCCAGGTTCCGGGCTTCCGCCGGGGCAAGGTGCCGACCGCGGTGATCGACCAGCGGGTGGGCCGGGGCACCGTCCTCAACGAGGCGGTCCAGGAGGCCATCCCGGAGAACATCCTCGCCGCGGTGCGCGAGCACGACCTGAAGACGCTGGGGCGCCCGGAGGTCGAGATCACCGAATTCAACGACGGTGACTCGCTGAACTTCACGGCCGAGGTCGACGTCCGCCCGGAGATCACCATCCCGGACGCGAGCACCATCGAGGTGACCGTCGACGAGCTGCAGATCGACGAGAGCGAGATCGACGAGCAGGTGAAGAACCTGCGCGAGCGTTTCGCGACCCTCAAGACCGTCGAGCGGGCCGCCGCCGAGGGCGACTACGTCCAGATCGACCTGAACGCCACCGTCGACGGCGAGGACGTGCCGGGCGGCCAGGCGAGCAACATCTCCCACGAGGTGGGCAGCAAGCAGCTCCTGCCGGGCCTGGACGAGGCCGTGGTCGGCCTCGCCGCCGGCGACGACACCACCTTCACCACCCAGCTGGTCGGCGGCGACTTCGCCGGTCGGGACGCCGAGGTGGCGGTGACCGTGCGCACGGTCAAGGAGAAGGAGCTGCCGGAGCTGAACGACGAGTTCGCCCAGATGGCGAGCGAGTTCGACACGATCGAGGAGCTGCGGGGCGACCTGCGGAACCGGGTCACCCAGGGCAAGCAGGTCGAGCAGATCTACGCCGCTCGGGACAAGGCCCTGGCCCAGCTCGTCGAGGCCGCCGAGATCCCGGCCCCGGAGGGTGTCGTCCGCGAGGAGGTCGAGAGCCGCAAGCAGGCGATGGTCGACCAGCTGGAGCGGATCGGCGCCTCGATGGAGGAGTACCTCGCGGCCGAGGACAAGACCGAGGAGCAGATCGACGCCGAGCTGACCGAGGCGGCGACCGAGGGCGTCAAGGTCCAGCTCCTGCTGGACACGCTCGCCGACGCCGAGGACGTACAGGTCTCCGACGACGAGTTCGGGCACGAGATCGTGCACCGGGCGCAGCGCGCCGGGATGGCCCCGCAGCAGTACTACGACCAGCTGGTGCGCTCCGGCGCGGCCGCCGCGGTCTTCGGCGACGTGCGGCGCGGCAAGGCGCTCGCGGCCGTCATGGAGAAGATCACGATCAAGGACTCGGCCGGCAACGGGATCACCCTCGACGCCCTGCGCGCCGCCAACGAGGCGGAGCACAACCACGACCACTGATCGTCGGGTGCGGCCGCCGGGGGGGGCGGCGCGCGGCCGGCGCGGCCCGGGGGCTGATAGGGGTGGGGCCCCCCGCCCCCGCACGGCGGGGGGGCGGC